>NZ_BADL01000366.1 GCF_000333615.1 Ideonella sp. B508-1
CCTTCACGCTGGGCGCCCTGGCCAACTTCCTGCAGACGCAGACCGGCGCCAACGTGCTGTCCACGCCCAATCTGGTGGCGCTGGACAACGAGGAGGCCAAGATCGTCATCGGCTCCAACGTGCCCTTCGTGACCGGCAGCTACACCAACACCGGCGGCAGCAGCAACTCGGTCAACCCGTTCCAGACCGTCGAGCGCAAGGACGTGGGCATCGTGCTGCGCATCAAGAGCCAGATCGGCGAGGGCGGCACCATCCGCATGACGGTCTACCAGGAGAACTCCACCCTGCGCACCGACGGCAGCTCCATCACCGACAAGAGCTCGATCGAGACCAGCGTGGTGGTGGACGATGGCCAGACCATGGTGCTGGGCGGTCTGCTCAAGGACGAGTACGGCGACGCCGACAACAAGGTGCCGCTGCTGGGCAGCATCCCGCTGCTGGGCCGGCTGTTCAGCAGCGACAACCGCTCCCGCACCAAGACCGACCTGATGCTGTTCCTGCGCCCGGTCATCATCCGGGACAACGCCTCGATGGACAAGCTGGTGGTGGACCGCTACGACGCCATCCGCGCCGTGCAGCAGAACGCCCAGCCCGAGAAGGACATCCTGCTGCCGGTGGACAGCGCCCCGCTGCTGCCGGCGCGCCAGCCGGGCCAGAAGGTGCCGGCCGCGCCGCTGGTCACCCAGCCCTTCGACGCCCCGCAGGCGCCCGCCGACAGCGCCTCGGCCCCTGCCACCACGAACTGACACCATGGGCCAGCGACACCCCCTGCCCTACGCCTTCGCCAAGGCCAACACCCTGCTGCTGGAAGACGACGGCCAGCGCCTGGTGCTGCACTGCGCCGACAGCAGCCCGCGCAGCGCGCTGGGCGAGGTGCTGCGCCTGTATGCGGTGGACCAGCTCGAAACCGCACCGGCCGAGGCCCTGGCCCGCCGCCTGGCCGAGGCCTATGCCGGTGGCGAGGGCAGCGCCGCCTCGGTGATCGGCGAGGTCGAGAGCGCGGTGGATCTCTCCCGCATGATGCAGGAGCTGCCGGCGGTGGAAGACCTGCTGGAAGCCGCCAACGACGCGCCCATCATCCGCATGCTCAACGCCCTGCTGACGCAGGCGGCCAAGGACGGCGCGAGCGACATCCACATCGAGCCCTACGAGCGCAGCAGCTCGGTGCGCTTCCGGGTGGACGGCACGCTGCGCGAGGTGGTGCAGCCCAACAAGGCCCTGCACGCCGCGTTGATCAGCCGGCTGAAGATCATGGCCGAGCTCGACATCGCCGAGAAGCGCCTGCCCCAGGACGGCCGCATCAGCCTGCGCATCGGCGGCAAGGCCATCGACGTGCGGGTCTCGACCCTGCCCAGCGCCCACGGCGAGCGCGCGGTGCTGCGTCTCTTGGACAAGAGCGAATCCAAGTTCACGCTGGAAGGCCTGGGCATGGACGGCGCGGTGCTCAACGCCTTCGATCAGCTGGTGCACCAGCCCCACGGCATCGTGCTGGTCACCGGCCCGACCGGCTCCGGCAAGACCACCACGCTGTACGCCAGCCTGGGCCGGCTGGACACCGCCACCACCAACATCCTGACGGTGGAGGACCCGGTCGAATACGAGCTGCCCGGCATCGGCCAGACCCAGGTCAACGCCAAGATCGACCTCACCTTCGCCAAGGCCCTGCGCGCCATCCTGCGCCAGGACCCGGACGTGATCATGATCGGCGAAATCCGCGACTTCGAGACCGCGCAAATCGCCATCCAGGCCTCGCTGACCGGCCACCTGGTGCTGGCCACGCTGCACACCAACGACGCGCCCTCGGCCGTCACCCGCCTGATCGACATGGGCGTGGAGCCCTTCCTGCTCAGCTCCAGCCTGCTGGGCGTGCAGGCCCAGCGCCTGGTGCGCAAGCTCTGCAATCACTGCAAGAAGCCCGGCGAGCCCGGCCCCGACGGCCAGCCGCGCTGGGTGGCCGTGGGCTGCCCCGAATGCGGTGGCAGCGGCTACAAGGGCCGCACCGGCGTCTACGAACTGATGGTGGTGGACCCGGCGGTGCAGGCCCTGATCCACAACCAGGCCGCTGAGAGCGAGATCGTCGAAGCCGCCCGCCGCAACGGCCTGCGCTCCATGCGCGAGGACGGCGAGCGCCTGGTGGCCCAGGGCATCACTTCGCTGGAAGAAGTGCTGCGCGTGACCCGCGACTGAGCCCCACCCCACCATGTCCGCATTCAAGTACGAGGCCCTCAACGACGCCGGCAAGACCGTGCACGGCCTGGTCGAGGCCGACAACGCCAAGGCCGCGCGCGCCCTGGTGCGGGGCCAGGGCCTGGTGCCGCTGGCCGTCACCGCGGTGGCCATGGCCGAAGCCGCTGGTGGCCGCTCCATGATGCCGCGCGGCCGGCGGGCCTTCACCAGCAGCGGCCTGACCGTCTGGACCCGCCAGCTGGCCGGCCTGGTCAGCTCCGGCCTGCCGCTGGAGCGGGCGCTCACCGCCCTGTCCGACGAGGCCGAGGAGCCGCGCCAGCGCGAGCTCATCGCCCACCTGCGCAGCGAGGTCAACGCCGGCAGCCCCTTTGCCCGCGCCCTGTCCACCGCGCCGCGCGAGTTCGACGACGTCTACCGTGCCGTGGTGGCCGCCGGCGAGGCCAGCGGCGCCCTGGGCCCGGTGCTGGACCGCCTGGCCAACGACCTGGAGGAACGCCAGGCCCTGCGCGCCAAGCTGATCGGCGCCATGCTCTACCCGGCCATCGTCTCGCTGATCGCGGTGGTCATCGTGACCTTCCTGGTCAGCTACGTGGTGCCTCAGGTGGCCTCGGTGTTCGCCAACGGCAAGCATGCGCTGCCGGGCCTGACGGTGGCCATGCTGGCCATCAGCGGCTTCGTGCGGCACTGGGGCCTGCTGGTCGTGCTGCTGCTGGCGGCCGGCGTGGGCGGCCTGCTGCTGGCCCTGCGCAACCCGGCTTTCCGGGAGCGTTTCGATGCCGGCATCCTGACGGTGCCGCTGGTGGGCCGGCTCTCGCGCGGCTACAACGCGGCGCGCTTCGCCGGCACCCTGGCCATGCTGGCCAGTGCGGGCGTGCCCATCCTGAAGGCCCTGCAGGCCGCGGCGGAGACCCTGGGCAACCACGCCATGCGCGCCGACGCCATGGACGCCCTGGTGCAGGTGCGCGAGGGCGCGCCACTGGCCTCCGCCCTGGCGGCCAAGAAACGCTTTCCCGGCCTGCTGGCCATGTTCGCCCGCCTGGGCGAGCAGACCGGCCAGCTGCCGGTCATGCTGGACCGCGCCGCCCGCCAGCTGGGCAGCGAGGTGCAGCGCCGCGCGCTGGCCGTGGCCACGCTGCTGGAGCCGCTGCTCATCGTCGCCATGGGCGGCGTGGTGATGCTGATCGTGCTGGCCGTGCTGCTGCCCATCATCCAGCTCAACACCTGGGTGAAGTGAAGCCTGGGTCCGCGGGGCCCGGGTGAGCCTTGCGCGCGGTCAGCCTTCCAGCCGGAAGGTCGAGACCATGCCGCTCAGGCGGCCGGCCTGGTCCTTCAGGCTCTCGGCGGCGGCGGTCGACTGCTCGACCAGGGCCGCGTTCTGCTGGGTCATGCGGTCCAGATCCGTCACTGCCAGATTGACCTGACCGATGCCCTGGCTCTGCTCGCGGGTGGCCGAGCTGATCTCACCGATGATGTCGGTGACGCGCTGCACGCTGGCCACGATCTCGGTCATGGTGCTGCCGGCATCGCCGACCAGGCGCGAGCCGGTCTCCACCCGCTCCACGCTGGCGCCGATGAGCGACTTGATCTCGCGGGCGGCTTCGGCGCTGCGGCCGGCCAGGCTGCGCACCTCGCCGGCCACCACGGCGAAGCCGCGGCCCTGCTCGCCGGCGCGGGCGGCTTCCACCGCCGCGTTCAGGGCCAGGATGTTGGTCTGGAAGGCAATGCCGTCGATCACGCCGATGATGTCCGCGATCTTCTGGCTGGACTGGTGGATCTCGTTCATCGTGGCCACCACCTCGCCCACCACCGCGCCCCCGCGCTGGGCCACATCGGCGGCCGAGGTGGCCAGCTGGTTGGCCTGGGCGGCGGCATCGGCGCTGTTGCGCACCGTGCTGGTGAGCTGCTCCATCGCCGAGGCGGTTTCCTCCAGGTTGGAGGCGGTCTGCTCGGTGCGGGCGCTCAGGTCCTGGTTGCCGGTGGCGATCTGGGTGCTGGCGGTTGAGATGCTGTCCACCGCGCGGCGCACCTCATGCACCGTCTTGCGCAGGGCCTCGCGCATCGCGTCGATGGCCTGCATCAGCTGGCCCGTTTCGTCGCGGGCATAGTGGCGGCGCGCCGCCTGGCTCAGGTCCATGCGGGCCACGGCCTGGGCGGCCACCTCGGCCTCGCGCAAGGGCACGGTGATGCTGCGGGTCAGCTGCCAGGCCAGGGCCGCGCCGATCACCACGGACAGCAGCCCGACGACCACCAGCACGGTGGTGGCCCGCACGCGCAAGGCCTGCACGTGCTCGGCCGAGGCATCGAAGGTCCGGCGCTGCATCTCCACCAGGCTTTGCACGCCGGCCAGATAGGCAGCGGACGTGGGTTCGAACTGCTCGGCGAAGGCCTTGAGCGCCCCCGCAGCATCGCCGGCCTTCTTGTACTTGTTGACCTCGTCGCGCGCGGCCAGATAGGCCTTGCGCAGTTCGGTCACCTTGGAAAACTCAGTCTTCTCTTCCTCGGTGTCCATCGCCGCCTCGATCACCTTCTGGAGATCGTTGGTCTCGGCGATGGACTTGGCGCTGGCCGGCGCGAAATAGGCCACCAGGCTGGGGTCGCTGCTCTTGGCGATGGCCGCGGCGCGCTGCATGCCCGCGGTGGTGTTGTTCAGCCAGGCCTCACCGGCGCGCTCGGTCTTGAGCTGGTCGCCCACCATGGCGCTGACCTCCCGGCCCAGGTCCCGCAGCATCAGGACGCTGGCGATGCCGCTGAGCAGCGACAGGCCGAGGATGACGGACAGGACCAGCGCCAAGCGGCGGCCGATGGTCACGTTCTGAAGCCACATGGACAGTCTCTCCCTGAGTGGATGTTGGCGGACCTGCGAAGAGACCCGAATACAGAACACGGTATTTTTCACGGGCCGTCAGGCTCCGATCGGTGGAAAAGCCGGGAAATGGCCCGACCACACGCAGGCCCGTCTTTTGCTAAAACCACAACTGAGCCCGCATCCGGCCGCTGATCGCGGCTTGGGGCGGCAGGTGCTTTGCTGCAATGAAGGCACCGGGCGGCCGGTGCCTACTGGATGGAGGTTGCATGTCCACATCTCACGAGCTCATGACCGTTCAGGGCGGATCGATCCCGATCGCCCGGATGCGCAGCGTCTACCACCTCAACGAGGTGGAACAACGGCTGGCCAAGCTGCCCGACCGGGAACATGAACACCTGCGCAGCACCTACGAGCGCATGCTGGAAAAGGGCCCCGAGCGCTTCCAGGTCAAGCCCGCCGGCCTGCCGGCCATGGACCACCTCTACGACGAACTGCCCAACTTCCACGAGGCGCTGGACGACCTCAAGCGCCAGATCGCCCTGGTGGAAGACAGCCGCGACGCGCTGGAGATCACCCCGATGCTGCTGCTGGGCCCGCCCGGCGTGGGCAAGACCCATTTCGCCCGCGAGGTGGCCCAGCTGCTGGGCACCGGCATGGGCTTCATCAGCATGAGCGCGCTGACCGCCGGCTGGGTGCTCTCGGGCGCCTCCAGCCAGTGGAAGGGCGCGCGTCCCGGCAAGGTCTTCGAGACCCTGGTGGACGGCCAGTACGCCAACCCGGTGATGGTGGTCGACGAGATCGACAAGGCCCGCGGCGAGCATGCCTACGACCCGCTGGGCGCGCTCTACAGCCTGCTGGAACACGACACCGCCCACAGCTTCACCGACGAGTTCGCCGAGGTGCCGATCGACGCCAGCCAGGTCATCTGGGTGGCCACGGCCAACGACGAGCGCAGCATCCCCGAGCCCATCCTGAACCGGATGAACGTCTACGAGGTGCAGATGCCCGACCTGGAGGCCGCCCGCGCCATCGCCCGGCGGCTCTACCAGTCCATCCGTGCCGCCCATGCCTGGGGCGAGCGTTTCGACGAGACCCCGTCCGATGCGGTGCTGGACCGCCTGGCCGAGGTGGCCCCGCGCGAGATGCGCCGGGCCTGGATGACGGCCTTCGGCAACGCCCGGCTGGATGGCCGCGGCAGCCTGCTGCTCAAGGACCTGCCGGCGGCCGGCAGCAGCCGCAAGACCACCATGGGCTTCGTGCACTGAGCCTCAGTTGCGGGCCGGCGCCAGGGTGTAGCCGGCCACCCAGGCCTGGCGGCCCAGGGCCTGGGCCAGGGCGTCCAGCGGCGCGGCCTCGCTGCGCCGGCGGATCACGGCGACGAAGCGCCATTCGGTCAGGCCGGCCTCGCAACGCAGCGACAGCGAGCCCGGCGCCAGCTGGTAGCCCAGGCCCCGCAGGAAAGCATCCAGTGCGGCCGCCTCCAGCGTGGCCCCTGCGGCAAGCTGGATCGTCACCCCCAGGGCATGGTGCGAGGGCAGCCAGGCCTCCACCTTGGCGCCCCACATCATGGTGCCGGCGCACAGCAGCGCCAGCAGGATGGCCGCGGCATAGAAACCCACGCCCAGCAGCACGCCGATGGCCGAAGCCGCCCAGATCGAGGCCGCGGTGGTCAGGCCGCTGATCGTCAGGCCGTCCTTCATGATGACCCCGGCGCCGAGGAAGCCGATGCCGGTGACGATGCCCTGGATCACGCGGGTCGGGTCGCTGCCGTGCGCAACCGCCGCATCGAAGCCGCCGTACCAGGCGTCGGGATAGCCGGTCATCACGGTCAAGGCCGCAGACGCCATGCAGACCAGGCCGTAGGTGCGCATGCCCGCGGCCCGGCCGCGGAAGGAGCGCTCGTAGCCGACCAGGGCGCCCAG
>NZ_BADL01000365.1 GCF_000333615.1 Ideonella sp. B508-1
AGGAGATGGCGCCCGAGGGCTATGACGAGCTGGTGCAGCGTTTTGCCCAGGCCCTGCTGGCCAGAGGCCAGCCCACGCTGCAGCAGGCATTCGGCGCGCTGTGGCAGCAGCTGGGGCCGGACGACGCGGCGCGCGGCCAGCGCACCGCCCAGGCTCTGAAGGCCGTGCTGGGCGACGGTGGCCTGCTGGCCTATGTGGCCGGGCAGTACGAGGTGAACCGCCAGCTCGACACCCCGCGCATGCTGGACAACGCGGCGCGGGCGGTCACCGTCACCGGCCGCCTGCTGCAGGACCTGGAGCAGCGCCAGCGGGTGCAGGCCAGCCGGGCCGTCTGGCTGACCCGCGGCGGGTTGGCGCTGCAGGGCCTGCTGGCCGTCTCCATGCCGGGCAGCCTGCCTGCGGCCGTGCTGCGGCACGGTCTGCTGCTGCTCTACGCAGTGGAAGTGCTGCTGCTGCTGGGCGCCTGGCTGCTGGCCGCGACGGGCACGCGCGACTTCGCCCTGGCGGCCCTGGCGCTCACGGCCGGGGCCCACCTGGCCACCACGCTGACGGGGGACCTGATGGTGCGTCGCAGTGGCCGCCTGAAACTGACGGCCGCCATCGGCGCCCTGTTACTGGCCGCGCTGGCGCTGGTGGGCGGCTGGTCGCTCTGGCAGCTGGGGCCCACCACCCTGATGTGCACCGTGCCGGGCCTGGCCGATGGCATGGGCAGCCTCTGCGACGACCCGGCCGATGGCGCGCCGGATGGGACGGACGAGTCGGACGACCCGGCGGGATCGGTCGGCGACGTCAGGCCGCCACCAGTCTGAGCAGGGTGATCTCCGACGGGGCGCCGACCCGCTTGGGCGGGCCCCAGTAGCCGGTGCCACGGCTGACGTAGATCCACATCTGCTGCACCCGGTGCAGGCCCGCCACGAAGGGCTGCTGCAGCGGCACGAACCAACCCCAGGGCCAAAACTGGCCGCCGTGGGTGTGGCCCGAGAGCTGCAGGTCGAAGCCGGCCGCCGCGGCGGCCTCGGCGCTGCGCGGCTGGTGGGCCAGCAGCACCTTGGCACCCGCCGCGCTGGGCGCCCCCGCCAGCGCGGCCAGCGGGTCGCTGCGGTGGCTGGGCTCGAAGTGGTGGGCGCTGTAGTCGGCCACGCCGGCCAGCACCAGCGGGCTGCCCTGGTGCTGCAGCGTCACGTGCTCGTTCATCAGCACCCGCACGCCCAGGCGCTGCACTTCGGCCACCCAGTCGGGGCCGCCGCTGTAGTACTCGTGGTTGCCGGTGACGAAGAAGGCGCCGTGACGGGCCTTCAGGTCGGCCAGCGGGGCCACATGCTCGGCCAGCTGGGCCACCGAGCCGTCGACCAGGTCGCCGGTGATGGCCACCGCGTCGGCCTGCAGGGCGTTGACCGCGTCCACCATGGCCTGCAGCTGAGGGCGGCGGATGGTGGGGCCGACGTGGATGTCGCTGATCTGGGCGATGGTGAAGCCCTGCAGGCCGGCCGGCAGACCGGCGATGGGCACCTCCACCTGCACCACCGGCGGGCGGCGGCGGGCCTGCCAGGCGCCCCACAGCGTCAGGGCCAGGGCGCCGCTGAGCACGGTGCCGGCCGAGCCGGTGGCCAGGGTGGGCAGGTTCAGCGCCCACCAACCCAGGGCGTGGCCCGCGTGGGCCAGCCCCAGCAAGAGGTCGCGCAGCAGGGTCAGCACCAGCAGCGAGGACATCCAGCCCATGGCCACCAGGCCGGCGATGGTCAGGCCCCGGTGGGCGCTGCCGTGGCCGCGTCGCCCCAGTCCCTGGGGTACCAGCCAGGCTGACAGCAGCAGCAGGACCGCCGTGCTCACCGCAAGAGCGCCGGGCAGGGCGGGCAGCAGCCGCCAGCCCATGTAGGCGTGCAGCAAGGCCGACAGGGTCGGCAGGGTCAGACGGATCATTCTTTGGCAGATGGGGACGGAAGGCCTGGAATCAAGGGCGCAGCCCCCGGGGCGAGCAGGCACAATCCTCCCAGGACTCTTTTCCCGCAGCCCCGCCATGGTCAAGCGCCCCCAGAGCACCGACAAGCCCCTGCCGCCTCCCGTTCGCCAGCGCAGCCGGCGGCTGGAGAAAAAGCTGCGCATCGGCGAGTTCAAGGAATACGGCTTTCCGGTCAGCATCCGGCTGAGCCCGACGCTGAGCTCCAAGGCCTGCGACGAGTTCTGGGACGCTTTTCTGACCGAGCTGATCGGGCCTCGGAACCTGGCCTACGGTGGGCGCGAGGAGGGCTTCGTGATGCGCTTTGGCAGCGGTTCCGCCACCGAAGCCGACCGCGCCGCGGTGAGCGACTGGCTCCGCGCCCGGCCCGGGGTGGAGCGTGGCCTGGTTGGCCCGCTCGAAGACGCCTGGTACGCGCCGACGCGGGAGTCCGGCCGATGAGCCAAGGCGGCGCCGGCCGCATCTGCGGCTGGGTGGGCTGGCGG
>NZ_BADL01000364.1 GCF_000333615.1 Ideonella sp. B508-1
CCTTCCCCCAGAACGGCGTGCTGTACGTGGCGAGCCACCACCACGACTGCAGCGTCGTCGGCGGGTTCCCCGACACGAACCCGCGCTCGCGGTGGATGAAGGCGACGGCGGAGCCGACGACCCCCGTGGGCACGATCACGCGCAAGGACGCCTACGGGTGGGACTTCACCGGCCTGCCGTACGCGGGCCTGCTGAACTGGTATCCCGACCTCGACTTCGGGTCGTACACCTCCGCCCGCCAGGCCGCGTGGAGCGTCACGGGCAACAGCAACTACGTCGTCCTCGGCGGC
>NZ_BADL01000363.1 GCF_000333615.1 Ideonella sp. B508-1
CCCGAAGGAGCCGGCGGCCGCTGCCACGCCCATGGCCCAGGACCGCTTTTCGGGCGCCACGTTGCGCCCGATGACGCCATAGACCACCGCGTAGGTGGTGCCGGACTGGGCCATGCCCAGCAGCAGGCCGGCGCTGCCGGTGAAGGCCAGGCCCGAGGTGGCCAGGGCCATCAGCACCAGGCCGGCGGCGTAGAGCAGGGCGCCCACCACCAGCACCCGGAAGGCGCCGAAGCGGTCGGCCAGCATGCCGGCAAAGGGGCCGGCCGCGCCCCAGGCGATGTTCTGGATGGCCAGGGCGAAGGCGAAGGTCTCGCGCGTCCAGCCGCGGTCCATCGTGATCGGGGCCAGCCACAGGCCGAAACCGTGGCGGATGCCCATGGACAGGGTCACGATGGCGGCCCCGCAGACCAGGACCTGGGTCATGGACAGTGGGCGGGACGGGGCGGCGGCGGAAGACATCGGCGCACTGTAGCGGATGGCCCGCGGGCCCGAGTCGCGCAGGGCCATCGTCGCCGGGCGGGGCGTCACGGGCCTGTCGCGGGGGTGGCCAGCGGCCTCCCTACAATCCCCGGCCATGGCGACACGTTCCTCTTCCGTCACGCCCGTCTATGGCGAGGCGTCCATCAAGGTGCTCAAAGGCCTGGAGCCGGTCAAGCAGCGCCCGGGCATGTACACCCGCACCGACAACCCTCTGCACATCGTGCAGGAGGTGATCGACAACGCCGCCGACGAGGCGCTGGCCGGCTTCGGCAAGCGCATCGCCGTCACCCTGCACGCCGACCATTCGGTCACGGTGGAGGATGACGGGCGCGGCATCCCCTTCGGCCTGCACCCGGAAGAACAGGTGCCGGTGCTGGAGATCGTCTACACCCGGCTGCATGCGGGTGGCAAGTTCGACAAGGGCTCGGGCGGCGCCTACAGCTTCTCCGGCGGCCTGCATGGCGTGNGCGTGAGCGTGACCNATGCGCTGTCGACCCGGCTGCAGGTCACCGTCTGGCGCGAGGCCCAGGTGGCCACGCTGGCCTTCTCCGGCGGCGACGTGGTGAACCCGCTGGGGTG
>NZ_BADL01000362.1 GCF_000333615.1 Ideonella sp. B508-1
GGCTTCCATCGGCAAACCCTGGCGGCCGAACTTTTTGGTGCGTCACGGCGAGCTGCTGGCGCGCTGTGACGGCTGGCGGGTGCTGGGCTACGAGGACGGTTTTGTCCTTGCGCCCGACCGCTTTGTCCAGCGCATTGCCGCGGTGCGTCCCGGCGGGGCCGCAAGGCGGCATGCCCTGCCGGTTTTGGCCTCGGCCCAGGGCTAGAATCGTCGCTTCCTCTGAGGATCCATCCTGATGACACCGATTGTTGGCAGCATCGTCGCGCTGGTGACGCCGATGCACGAAGACGGCAGCGTCGACTACGACGCGCTCAAGGCACTGATCGACTGGCACATCGCCGAAGGCACCGACTGCATCGGCGTGGTCGGCACCACGGGCGAGTCGGCCACCGTCGACGTGGAAGAGCACTGCGAGATCATCCGCGTGGCCGTCGAGCACGCCAAAGGACGCGTGCCCATCCTGGCTGGCGCCGGTGCCAACAGCACCGCCGAGGCCATCTCGCTGTCCAAGTACGCCAAGGAAGTCGGCGCCGACTGCACCCTGCAGGTCGTGCCTTACTACAACAAGCCGTCCCAGGAAGGCATCTACCGCCACTTCCGCGCCATCGCGGAGGCCGTGGACATCCCGGTGATGCTCTACAACGTGCCTGGCCGCACGGTGGCGGACATGCAAGCCGAGACGGTGCTGCGCCTGACCGAGGTGCCCGGCATCTTCGGCATCAAGGAAGCCACCGGCAGCATCGAGCGCGCCGCCTGGCTGCTCAAGCAGGTGCCTTCGAGCTTCTCGGTCTACTCGGGCGACGACAGCACCGCCATCGCGCTGATGCTGCTGGGCGGCAAGGGCAATGTGAGTGTGACTGCCAATGTGGCGCCCAAGCTGATGCACGAGCTGTGCATGGCCGCCATCGCCGGTGACATCGCCAAGGCCCGCGAGATCCATTTCCGCCTGCTGCCGCTGCACAAGCAGCTGTTCTGCGAATCCAGCCCCGCCCCCACCAAGTGGGCGCTGTCGCAGATGGGCCGCTGCCGCAATGCGCTGCGCCTGCCGATCGTCGAGCTTTCCGCGGCTGGCCAGGCCACCGTGGGCCAGGCCCTGCGCGAATCCGGCATCCTGTGAGTGACCTGTGCAGCGCCCCATCGGGCACTGCAATTTTCCCTGTCCCTGCGGCGCCCCGCCCTGGCATGCGCCCTCCGGAGATCTCCCAAGTGAAACAAGCCTTCTCGATCACGGCCGTGCGCGGCGCCACCCTGGCCCTGGCCGCCAGCCTGGCCGGTTGCGGCATGCTCAGCAGCGTGCTGCCCGACGACAAGATCGACTACGGCACGGCGTCCCGCAAGGTGCAGCCGCTGGATGTGCCGCCCGACCTGACCCAGCTGGCGCGGGACAACCGCTATGCGCCGCAGGCCGGAACGGTCTCCGCCTCTGCCCTGGGCAGCGCTCGCCCTGCCACCACCCCCGGTGCGGCAGCCACACCCACCGTGGCCATCGACAAGGTCGGCGACACCTACCTGGCCCGCATGGGGCAGCAGCAATGGCTGGTCAGCCCGCGCAGCCCCGAAGAGGTCTGGCCGCTGGTGCGCCAGTTCTTCCTGGATCGCAACTTCAAGTTCACCAAGGAAGACGCCGCCTCCGGCGTGCTGGAAACCGACTGGGTGGAAAACCGGGCCAACCTGCCCAAGGACCTGATCCGTTCGACCATCGGCCAGGTGCTTGACCGCCTCTATGACAGCGGCCTGCGCGACCGCTTCACCATCCGCGTTCTGCGCGGGACCGACGGCAAGGGCTCCGAGGTCTACATCGCTCACCATGGCCTGGAAGAGGTCGTCACCAACCGCGACGGCAGCACCACCTGGACCAACCGGGCGGCAGACCCGGCCCTGGAAACCGAGCTGCTGACCCGCCTGATGCAGACCCTCTCGCCGGTGGCGGCCGCGGCCACCCCGGCCAGCGGCGCTTCGGCGCCCGATGCCACCACCAAGGTGGTGCAGGTGGGCGCCAAGGCCCGCGTGCTCAGCGGCCAGCCCGGGGCCACGCTGGAGGTGGACGACGGCCTGGAGCGCACCTGGCGCCGCGTCGGTCTGGCGCTCGACCGCACCGGCTTCACGGTGGAGGAACGCGATCGCGCCCTGGCCACCTACGCGGTCCGCTATGTCGACCCCAAGATCGCCGGGCAGGATTCGCCCAACTTCATTTCCAAGCTCTTCGGCGCCAAGGAGCCGGCGGAGCTGGCCCTGGGCCGCTACCGCATCGTGCTCAAGACGGCGGGCAACAGCACCCAGATCACGGTGCAAAAGCCCAACGGCGACCCGGACAACAGCGAAAGCGCCCAGCGCATCGCCCAACAATTGGTGGACGAACTCAAATACTGAGTCGCTTTACCTTGATTCACACCAGGGCAGCAAACGCTGCCCTTTTTCATGCCCTGCAGCCAGGCTGGGCATAAAAAAAGCCGCCCTCAAGAGGCGGCTTTCTTTCATCACGATGCTGCAACGCAGCAGCGCGGGAATCAGCTTAGTTCGAAGCGGCTTCCGAAGCGGGAGCGGCAACTTCCGAAGCGGCTTCCGAAGCAGCGGGAGCAACTTCCGAAGCGGGAGCAGCGGCCGAGGGGCAGCGTCCACGGGAGCGGGAGCCTCGTCCTTTCTGGCGCAGCGGTCAGGGCAGCAGCAGCGATCAGGGA
>NZ_BADL01000361.1 GCF_000333615.1 Ideonella sp. B508-1
AAGGCGGTCTGCAGGCCATGATGCTGGCCATTTCCGCCTTGCCCACCACCATCGCCGAAATTCTCGGCATGGCCGACAAGATCGCGGCCGGCGAGATGCAGATCTCGGAAGCCGTGGATGGCTTTGTCGCCGAAGACGAGGCCGACGACTACGTGGCCGAGGAAGACTTCGACGAGTTCGACGAAGACGACGACGACGATGGCAACGGCGGCTCCAAGGCCCTGACCAAGAAGCTCGAGGAGCTGAAGCTCGCGGCGCTGGAGAAGTTCGGCCACCTGCGCACCCACTTCGACAAGATGCGCAAGGCCTTCGAGAAGGAAGGCTACAAGTCGGCCTCCTACGACAAGGCCCAGCAGGCCATCAGCGACGAGCTGATGACCATCCGCTTCACGGTCAAGACCATCGAGAAGCTCTGCGACATCCTGCGCTCGCAGGTGGATGACGTGCGCCGCTACGAGCGCGAGATCCGCAAGATCGTGGTGGACAAGTGCGGCATGCCGCAGGAGCTGTTCATCAAGACCTTCCCGCCCAATGTGCTGAACCTGAAGTGGTCCGAGAAGGAAGCCACCGCCGGCAAGCCCTACAGCGCCGTGCTGGGCCGCAACCTGCCCGCCATCCAGGAACTGCAGCAGAAGCTGATCGACCTGCAGGCCCGCGCCGTGGTGCCCATCGAGGACCTCAAGGAGATCAACCGGCGCATGAACGAGGGCGAGAAGGCCTCGCGCGATGCCAAGAAGGAAATGATCGAGGCCAACCTGCGTCTCGTGATCTCCATCGCCAAGAAGTACACCAACCGCGGTCTGCAGTTCCTGGACCTGATCCAGGAAGGCAACATCGGTCTGATGAAGGCGGTGGACAAGTTCGAATACCGCCGCGGCTACAAGTTCTCGACCTATGCCACCTGGTGGATCCGTCAGGCCATCACCCGCTCAATCGCCGACCAGGCCCGCACCATCCGCATCCCGGTTCACATGATCGAGACGATCAACAAGATGAACCGCATCTCGCGCCAGCACCTGCAGGAGTTCGGCTATGAGCCGGACGCCCCGACGCTGGCCGAGAAGATGGAGATGCCCGAGGACAAGATCCGCAAGATCATGAAGATCGCCAAGGAGCCGATCTCCATGGAAACGCCGATCGGCGACGACGACGACAGCCACCTGGGCGACTTCATCGAGGACACGAACAACGTGGCCCCGGTGGAAGCCGCGATGCAGGCCGGCCTGCGCGACGTGGTCAAGGACATCCTGGACAGCCTGACCCCGCGCGAGGCCAAGGTGCTGCGCATGCGCTTCGGCATCGAGATGTCCACCGACCACACGCTGGAAGAAGTGGGCAAACAGTTCGACGTGACCCGCGAGCGCATCCGCCAGATCGAGGCCAAGGCCATCCGCAAGCTCAAGCACCCGAGCCGCTCGGACAAGCTGCGGACCTACCTCGACAACATCTGACGCCCGTCAGCACGGTGCCGGGCAGCGCGCTAAACTGCCCGGCACATGGCGACCATCAAGCGCATCACCGTTCTTTTTGCCGACTTCCGCGGCAGCACGGCCCTGTATGAGGCCCTGGGCAATGCCCAGGCCAGCTCGGTGGTCTCCGAACTGATGCGCCCCCTGGTGCGCTGTATCCCGGCCTGCGGTGGTCAATTGGTCAAAACCCTGGGTGATGGCTTGATGGCCGTCTTTCCGAACAGCCTGGATGCCGTGGTCGCCGCGGTGCAAATGCAGGAAGAACTCGAGCGCCTGCCGCCCCGCGCCCTGGATGAGGGCCGGACCGGCCTGCCCCACCTGCAGGTGGCGATCACCGCCGGGGAAGTCGTGGAAATGGGTGGCGACTGTTTTGGCGATGCGGTCAATGTGGCCGCCCGCCTGCTGGAACACGCGGGCGATGGCGAACTGCTGGTCAGCCGCGATGTCCACGATGAACTGGACTGGGAGGCGCGCTCCCGATTTCGCCGGCTGGACCGCGTGCATCTGCGGGGTCGCAGTGAGCCGGTGGAGATCTTCCAGTTCAGCCGACAGACCGGCCCGGACACCCAGGTCACCCAGCTGGAGGAAGCAGGCGACCCGAACGAAGTCCAGGGCCTGGAATTGGTATGGGCCGGAGGCATCCACACCTACCACCGCGACGAACTGCCTCTGATCCTGGGCCGCGCGGCGGGGGCCCATCTGATCATTGACGACGTCCGTGTCTCGCGCAGCCATGCCCGAATCGAACTGCAGGGCGGCGCCCTGCAACTCACCGACCTCAGCATCAACGGCACCTTCGTGCGCTTTGCCGGCGAGGATGAGGTGATCAGCCTGCGTCGCGGCAGCTGTACGTTGCATGGGCGCGGGCAGATCGGCCTGGGCGGCTCGCCCAACGACCCATCGGCCCCGGTGGTGTCCTTCGACCTGCTGAGCGACCCCCCCGAGCGCATCGAGACCCTGCCCCTGTTCAACTGACCGGACCGCCCTGCGTCAGGACGGCCGACGACCGCCCCACCATGAGCACCTCTCCCACGCTCGCCTTCCAGCACGGACAGCCGGCGCCGATCGGCATCCTGCTGATCAACCTCGGCACCCCGGACGCCCCCACGGCCGACGCCGTGCGCCGCTACCTGGCCCAGTTTCTGAGCGACCCGCGGGTGGTCGAGATCCCCAGACTGCTCTGGAAGCCCATCCTCCACGGCATCATCCTGCGGGTGCGCCCGGCCAAGTCGGCCCGCAAATACGCCACCGTCTGGACCCCCGAAGGCTCGCCCTTGCTGGTCTGGACCCGCCGGCAGGCGGCGGCCTTGCAGACCCGGCTGGCCCAGGCACATCCCGGCAGCCAGGTGCTGGTGGAGCCCGCGATGCGCTACGGCCAGCCCTCGGTGGATCAGGGCCTCGAGCGGCTGACGGCCGCCGGTGCACGCCGCATCCTGGTGCTGCCCGCCTACCCACAGTATTCCGGCGCCACCACCGGCAGTGCCTTTGACGCCGTGGCCGCCTGGGGCCAGGCCAGCCGCTGGGTGCCCGAGCTGCGCTTTGTCGGCCAGTACCATGACGATCCCGCCTACATCCAGGCCCTGGCCAGCAGCATCCGGCGCCAGTGGGCCACACTGGGCGAGCCGGACGTGCTGGTGACCAGCTTCCACGGCATGCCCGAGCGCACCCTGCACCTGGGCGACCCCTACCACTGCCAGTGCCACAAGACGGCCCGGCTGCTGGCCGAGGCCCTGAGCTGGCCGCGCGAGCGGCTGCGGGTCACCTTCCAGAGCCGCTTTGGCAAGGCCAAGTGGCTGGAGCCGGCCACCGAGCCGACATTGGAGGCCCTGGCCCGCGAGGGCAAGCGGCATGTGCAGGTGGTCTGCCCCGGCTTCTCGGCCGATTGCCTGGAGACCCTGGAAGAGATTGCCCAGGAGGGGCGTGCCGCCTTTCTGGCCGCGGGCGGCCAGAGCTTCCACTACCTGGCCTGCCTGAACGACAGTGACGACGGCATGGCCGCCCTGCAGGCCGTGGTCGAGCAGCATCTGGCCGGCTGGACGCTGACCCCGCGCACGGACGCCGAGCGGGAGGCCAGCCGCCAGCGCGCCCTGGCCCTGGGGGCGGCGCAGTGAAGCTGAACCAGCTGGCGCCAGAGGTGCATCATGGCTGAGCCGCGGGCCGAACTGACCGGCGTGCGGCTGGACAAGTGGCTGTGGGCGGCGCGCTTCTTCAAGACACGCGCGCTGGCGGTCGAGGCCATCGGCAAGAACCGGGTGGAGGTGAATGCCCAGGCCGCCAAACCGGGCCGCGAGCTGCGCCCGGGCGACACCCTGCTGCTGCGCGAGCCCGGCATGCCACCGCGCGAGCTGCGGGTGCTGGGGCTCAGCCAGGTGCGCGGGCCGGCACCGGTGGCCCAGCAGCTCTACGAAGAAACCGCCAGCAGCCTGTCGGCCCGGGAAGCTGCCCGGGAGGCCCGTCGCCAGGGCGTGGAGCCCGCCCAGACCCTCACCCAGGGCCGGCCGACCAAGCGCGACCGGCGCCAGCTCAGCGACTGGAACCGCTGGAGCGCCAGCGTGGACGACGAGTCCGCCTGAAAATATTTCTGGCGGCAGGGTCTTGAAAAGGCCTGGGGCACCCCCAAGTCGCGGGCAGTCCTGAACTTTTCAGACCCACCCATGACCCCGAACGAGACGACACCCGAGCCCCAGGCCCCTGCCACCGCCGCCCCGGAAGCGCCTTCTCCGGAGGCCCGGCTGGCCGAACTGGAGGCCAAGCACACCGAGATGTCGGACGCTTACCTGCGCGCCAAGGCCGAGGCCGAGAACGTCCGCCGCCGCAGCGAGGAGGAAATCTCCAAGGCCCGCAAGTTCGCGGTGGAATCCTTCGCCGAGAGCCTGCTGCCGGTGAAGGACAGCCTGGAGGCCGCCATCGCCATGCCGGATGCCCCGGTAGACAAGGTGCTCGAAGGCGTGCACGCCACCCTGCGCCAGCTGGCTTCGGCCCTGGAGCGCAACAAGGTGCTGGAGGTGAACCCGCCGGCCGGCACCCGCTTCGACCCGCACCAGCACCAGGCCATCAGCATGGTGCCCGCCGAGCAGGAAGCCAACACGGTCGTCGCCGTGCTGCAGAAGGGCTACTTGATCGCCGACCGCGTGCTGCGCCCCGCCCTGGTGACGGTGGCTGCGCCGAAGTAAGGCAAACCCCAAGAATCCCGGCCGCCGGTGCCTTGAAATGCCGGCCGCCACCCGCAATTGCCGGTCAACCGGAAACGAATTCAGGAGAAACACACATGGGCAAGATCATTGGCATCGACCTGGGCACCACCAACTCGTGCGTGGCCATCATGGAAGGCAACTCGACCAAGGTGATCGAGAACTCCGAGGGCGCGCGCACCACGCCGTCCATCATCGCCTACCAGGAAGACGGTGAGGTGCTGGTGGGCGCCTCGGCCAAGCGCCAGGCCGTGACCAACCCGAAGAACACGCTGTATGCCGTCAAGCGACTGATTGGCCGCAAGTTCGTCGAGAAGGAAGTCCAGAAGGACATCAACCTGATGCCCTACACCATCGCGGCCGCCGACAACGGCGACGCCTGGGTGGAAGTGCGCGGCAAGAAGATGGCGCCCCCGCAGGTCAGCGCCGAAGTGCTGCGCAAGATGAAGAAGACCGCCGAGGACTACCTGGGCGAAGCCGTGACCGAAGCCGTGATCACGGTGCCGGCCTACTTCAATGACGCCCAGCGCCAGGCCACCAAGGACGCCGGCCGCATCGCCGGTCTGGAGGTCAAGCGCATCATCAACGAGCCCACCGCCGCGGCCCTGGCCTTCGGCCTGGACAAGGGTGGCAAGGGCGACCGCAAGATCGCCGTCTATGACCTGGGCGGCGGCACCTTCGACATCTCGATCATCGAGATCGCCGACGTCGATGGCGAAATGCAGTTCGAAGTGCTGTCGACCAACGGCGACACCTTCCTGGGTGGCGAAGACTTCGACCAACGCATCATCGACTACATCATCGGCGAGTTCAAGAAGGAATCCGGCGTCGACCTGACCAAGGACGTGCTGGCCCTGCAGCGTCTGAAGGAAGCCGCCGAGAAGGCCAAGATCGAGCTGTCGAACTCCTCGCAGACCGACGTCAACCTGCCGTACATCACGGCCGATGCCACCGGTCCGAAGCACCTGAACGTCAAGCTGACCCGCGCCAAGCTGGAAAGCCTGGTCGAGGAGCTGATCGAACGCACCATCGAGCCCTGCCGCACCGCCATCAAGGATGCCGGCGTGAAGGTCTCCGAGATCGACGACGTGATCCTGGTCGGCGGCATGACCCGCATGCCCAAGGTGCAGGACAAGGTCAAGGAGTTCTTCGGCAAGGAGCCGCGCAAGGACGTGAACCCCGACGAGGCCGTGGCCGTCGGCGCCGCCATCCAGGGCCAGGTGCTCTCGGGTGAGCGCAAGGACGTGCTGCTGCTGGACGTCACCCCGCTGTCCCTGGGCATCGAGACCCTGGGCGGCGTGATGACCAAGATGATCAAGAAGAACACCACGATCCCGACCAAGTTCTCGCAGGTGTTCTCGACCGCCGACGACAACCAGCCGGCCGTGACCATCAAGGTGTTCCAGGGCGAACGTGAGATGGCTTCGGCCAACAAGAGCCTGGGTGAGTTCAACCTGGAAGGCATCGCCCCGGCCCCGCGCGGCCTGCCCCAGATCGAGGTGACCTTCGACATCGACGCCAACGGCATCCTGCACGTGAGCGCCAAGGACAAGGGCACGGGCAAGGAAAACAAGATCACCATCAAGGCGAACTCGGGCCTGACCGAGGATGAGATCCAGAAGATGGTGAAGGACGCCGAGCTCAACGCCGCCGAGGACGCCAAGAAGCTGGAGATCATCCAGGCCCGCAACCAGGCGGATGCGATGGTTCACTCGGTCAAGAAGAGCCTGGCCGAGTACGGTGACAAGCTGGACGCTGGCGAGAAGGAGAAGATCGAGGCCGCTCTGAAGGACGCCGAGGAAGCGCTCAAGAGCGACGACAAGGCCACCATTGAAGCCAAGACCGAAGCCCTGATGACCGCCAGCCAGAAGCTGGGCGAAAAGATGTACGCCGACCAGCAGGCGGCCCAGGCTGCCGCCGGTGGCGATGCCGCCGGGGCCCAGCCGGGTGCGGAAGCGCCCAAGGCCAATGCGGACGACGTGGTCGACGCCGAGTTCAAGGAAGTCAAGAAGTGATCGGCACGGTCGGGCACAGCGGCCCGGCCTCATGTCGCGCCGCGCCTGGCGCGCAGCTTGCTGCTGCGCTCCGGTGCGGCGTCTCCATTTCAACGCGTTGAGTTCCGTTCATGGCAAAGCGTGATTACTACGAAGTTCTGGGACTGGCCAAAGGGGCCTCCGAGGACGAGATCAAGAAGGCCTACCGAAAGCTGGCCATGAAGCACCACCCTGACCGCAATCAGGGAGACGGTGCCAAGGCCGCTGAAGAGAAGTTCAAGGAGGCCAAGGAGGCCTACGAGATCCTCTCCGACGAGCAGAAGCGCGCGGCCTACGACCAGTACGGCCACGCCGGGGTGGACCCCAATGCCGGCGGCTTCCGCGGTGGCCCGGGTGCGGAAGGCTTTGGCGGCTTCGCCGAGGCCTTTGGCGACATCTTCGGCGACATCTTCGGTGGCGCGGGTGGCGCTGGTCGTCGGGGAGGCCAGCAGGTCTACCGAGGCAACGATCTCAGCTATGCGATGGAGATCACGCTGGAAGAGGCCGCCAACGGCAAGGACACGCAAATCCGCGTGCCAAGCTGGGACAGCTGCGAAACCTGCGGCGGCACCGGTGCCAAGCCCGGCACCAAGTCCAAGACCTGCGGCACCTGCGGTGGTTCCGGCACGGTGCACATGCGCCAGGGCTTCTTCAGCGTGCAGCAGACCTGCCCGCATTGCCACGGCACCGGGAAGATCATTCCCGAGCCCTGCACCAGTTGCAACGGCGCCGGCAAGATCAAGCGCCAGAAGACGCTGGAGGTGAAGATCCCGGCGGGCATCAACGAGGGCATGCGCATCCGCTCGGCCGGCAACGGCGAGCCGGGCAGCAATGGCGGCCCCCCCGGGGATCTCTACATCGAGATCCGCATCAAGCCGCACGACATCTTCGAGCGCGACGGCGATGACCTGCACTGCACCATCCCGGTGCCGATCACGACGGCAGCGCTGGGCGGTTCGGTGGAGGTGCCCACCCTGTCCAGCACCCTGGAGATCGAGCTGCCGGAAGGCACGCAGCACGGCAAGACCTTCCGCCTGCGGGGCAAGGGCATCAAGGGCATCCGCTCGTCCTACCCCGGCGACCTGTACTGCCACATCACGCTGGAGACACCAGTCAAGCTCACCGAACACCAACGCAAGCTGCTCAAGGAGCTGGACGAATCGCTCAAGAAAGGCGGCGACAAGCATTCCCCCAACAGCAAGAGTTGGACGGACCGGGTCAAGGACCTGTTCAAGTGACGTACAACACTCCGCGCTGAGCTTTGCCCACCGTCAGGGACACCCTTTGGGGTGTCCCTTTTTTCTTCGAGCCGCAGCAGGGGAAACGGCCCCTGCCAAATCAGAACAGCGCGATCTGAGTGGGTGCACCAGCTTCGTCTTGCCCTTTCGAGGCCCTGGCCGGCGCCTCGAAGCGGCTGTCATCCAGCGGCGTGCGCTGCTGCACCAAGCCATGGCGGCGGCAGGCGGCAGCGAACCGCTGCCTCATCATGTCGGCCCAGACCCCTTCGCCGCGCATGCGATGCCCGAATCGGGCGTCGTTGACCTTGCCCCCCCGCATGTCGCGCAGCCGGGCCATGACCCGGCCTGCGCGCTCGGGAAAATGGGTGCCCAGCCATTGCTCGAACAGCGGCGCGACCTCCCAGGGCAAACGCAGCGGAATGCTGAAGCCGGAACTCGCACCCGCAGCGGCAGCGGCCTCGACGACACGTTCGATGTCAGGCTCGTTGAGGAAGGGGATCACGGGCGAGACGCTCACGCCCACAGGAATGCCGGCCTGCGTCAGCGCGGACATGGCTTCCAGACGCCTCAGCGGGCTGGCCGCGCGCGGCTCCAGGATCCGCGCCAGGGCCGGATCCATCGTGGTGACCGACAGATAGACCGCCACCAGCCCCTGTGCCGCCAAAGGAGCCAGCAGGTCGATGTCGCGCATGATCCCGGCCGACTTGGTGATGATGGAGAAGGGGTGTCGAAACTCTGCCAGCACCTCGATGAGGGAGCGAGTGATCCGCAGCTGCCGCTCTGCCGGCTGATAGGCATCGGTCACGGAGCCGATGTTCAACGCCACCGGCCGATACCCAGGCTTGCTCAGGGCCTGCCGCAACCGCTGCGCGGCATTGACCTTGCCCACGATGTGGGTCTCGAAATCCAGCCCCGGTGACAGCCCCAGATAGCTGTGCGTGGGACGGGCATAGCAGTAGATGCAGCCGTGCTCACAGCCCCGGTACGGGTTGATCGACAGGTCGAACCCGACATCGGGGGAGTCGTTGCGGCTGAGGATGGAACGGACCTGCTCCTCCACGACCACGGTGGCGGGTGCTGCCGCTTCCTCGCTCCGCAGACGGTCGTCTTCGAGCCCGCCCCAGCCATCGTCGGCCTCCTGGCGGGTCTGCCCATCAAAGCGCGGCTGGATGCGCCAGACCGTGCCCCGGCCCTTCTGGCCCACAGGCGCGGCAGCCGGAGGTGAGGAACGGGTGGAAGACATACTGTATTTTCATACAGTACCTCTACTCCCACAATCCCCCCCCTGAGGCGAAGGGGCTTCAGTACTCGCCGTAGTTGGCTTCGGGCGCCAGGTTGTCGAACTTGGTCGACTGCTTCAGGAAGGCCAGCTTGACCGTGCCGACCGGACCGTTACGCTGCTTGCCGATGATGATCTCGGCCACGCCCGGTTCCTTGGATTCCTTGTTGTAGTACTCGTCGCGGTAGATGAACATGATCACGTCCGCGTCCTGCTCGATGGCGCCGGATTCGCGCAGATCGGACATCATCGGCCGCTTGTCGGTGCGCGTTTCCACGCTGCGGTTGAGCTGGGACAGCGCGATCACCGGGCAGTGCAGCTCCTTGGCCAGGGCCTTCAGGCTTCGGGAGATCTCCGACAGTTCGGTGGCCCGGTTCTCGCCCGACGACGCATTGCTGCCGGTCATGAGCTGCAGGTAGTCGATGACGATCAGGCCCAGCTTGCCGCATTGGCGGGCCTGGCGCCGCGCCCGGGCCCGCAGTTCCGCCGGGTTCAGGCCAGGCGTCTCGTCGATGAACACCGCGGCCTTGGACAGGCGGTCCACCGCCTCGGTCAGGCGGGCCCATTCATCGTCCTTCAGCGCGCCGGTGCGCAGGTGCTGCTGGTCGATGCGCCCCAGCGAACCCACCAGACGCAGCGCCAGCTGGTTCGCACCCATTTCCATCGAGAACACCACCACCGGCAGGCCCTCGTTGACCGCCACGTTCTCGGCGATGTTCAGCGCGAAGGCGGTCTTGCCCATGGAGGGGCGGGCCGCCAGGACGATCAGGTCGCCGCCCTGCAGGCCCGCAGTCATACGGTCCATGTCGTAGAAGCCGGTACGCACCCCGGTCACCTCCTCGGCGCCGTTCTCAGCCAGCTCGGTGACCCGGTCGATCAGGTCCATGACCAGCTTGTCCATGCTGTGGAAGCCGACCTTGGTCCGTTGCCCCTCTTCCGCGATCTTGAAGATCTTGGTCTCAGCCTCATCCAGGATGGCCGAGGCCGCCTTGCCCTGCGGGTTGAAGGCCTGGGTGGCCACCTCGTCGGACACCGCGATCAGCTTGCGCAGCACCGCCCGCTCGCGCACGATCTCGGCGTAACGGCGCATGTTGGCCGCGCTGGGCACGCTCTGCGCCAAGGCGTTCAGGTAGTTCAGCCCCCCGCACTCCTCGGCCTTGCCCAGGGCCTGCAGCTGCTCGAAGACCGTGATCACGTCGGCCGGCTTGCTCGCCCCGATCAGGGTGCCGATGGCACCGAAGATCATGCGGTGCTCGTAGCGGTAGAAGTCCCCTTCGCCCAGCACATCGGCCGCGCGGTCCCAGGCGCCGTTGTCCAGCAGCAGGCCACCCAGCACGCTCTGCTCAGCCTCGTTCGAGTGCGGCG
>NZ_BADL01000360.1 GCF_000333615.1 Ideonella sp. B508-1
ATCGATCCGAGCCTCGCCTCCTGCGATGCTTTCTCCGAAGGGGCAGTTTCGACTGCCCTTTTTTATGGCTGAACCACCCCCTCTTGCCGGCTGCACTAGACTGACGCCGTGATTCCCCACGGCTTTATCCAGGAACTGCTGTCCCGCGTCGACATCGTCGATGTGGTCGGCCGCCATGTCGAGCTCAAGAAGGCCGGCATCAACCACAAGGGCCTGTGCCCCTTCCACGGCGAGAAGTCGCCCAGCTTCATCGTCAGCCCCACACGGCAGACCTACCACTGCTTCGGCTGCGGCGTGCATGGCGACGCCATCCGCTTCCTCACCGAACTGCATGGGATGAGCTTTGTCGAGGCCGTCCAGGACCTGGCCCAACAGGTGGGTCTGGTGGTGCCCGAGGACGAGCGCAGCGCCGCCGAGCAGGCTGCCGCGGCCGAACAGCGCCAGCGCCAGCGCACCCTCAGCGATGTGCTGGAGCGCGCCGCCCAGCATTACCGCCAACATCTGAAGGGCTCCCAGCGGGCCATCGCCTATCTCAAGGGGCGTGGCCTGAGCGGCGAGATCGCCCACCGCTTCGGCCTGGGTTATGCGCCCGACGGCTGGCACGGCCTGGCCAGCGCCTTTGCGCACTACGACGACCCGCTGCTGGTCGAGTCCGGGCTGGTGATCCTGCAGGGGGAAACGGGCGAGGAGCAGCGCCGCTACGACCGCTTCCGCGACCGCATCATGTTCCCCATCCGCAATGTCAAGGGCGAGACGATCGCCTTCGGCGGCCGGGTGCTGGACAAGGGCGAGCCCAAGTACCTCAACTCGCCGGAAACCCCGGTGTTCGTGAAGGGGCGCGAACTCTATGGCCTGTACGAGGCCCGCAGCGGGCTGCGGGACAAGGGCTATGCCCTGGTGACCGAGGGCTACATGGACGTGGTGGCCCTGGCCCAGCTGGGTTTCCCGAACGCGGTGGCCACCCTGGGCACAGCCTGCACGGGCGACCATGTGCACAAGCTGTTGCGCTTCACCGAGCAGGTGGTGTTCAGCTTCGATGGCGATGCCGCCGGCCGTCGTGCCGCCGGCCGGGCCCTGGAAGCCGCCCTGCCCCATGCCACCGACACCCGCAGCTTCCGCTTTCTCTTTCTGCCGCCCGAACACGACCCGGACAGCTATGTGCGCGCCTTCGGGCCGGAGGCCTTCGAGAACCAGGTGCGCGACGCGGTGCCGCTGTCGCGCCAACTGCTGGAACACGCCGCCGCGGAATGCGACCTGACCACGGCCGAGGGGCGGGCCCGCATGCTGGCCCAGGCCCGTCCGCTGTGGCTGGCGCTGCCGGAGGGCGCGCTCAGGTCCCAGTTGCTCGGCGAGCTGGCCCGCGCCGGCGGATTGCCGGTGGACAAGCTTTCCAGGTTGTGGCACGAGGGGGGGTGGACCCAGCGCTCGGCCCCTCCGGCCGGGTCCAGCGCCTCGTCAACGGAGGCCCCGCCGGAGCAGCCCGCGTTCCGGCGCGGCGGGCTCTGGGGCCGGGACGCCTCTTCCGCGGCCAGCCCCAGGAACTTCGGCGGGCGGCGGCAGCCCCCCAAGCGCCCGGAAGACCGCGTGCTGCAGATGCTGTTCGGCCAGCCGGCCTGGTGGCTGGATCTGCCGCCCCATGAGCAAGACCTTCTCCATGCCCTGCCCGCCCCCCACGGCCCCTTGGTGGCCTGGCTCGAGCGCGATCTGGCAGAGCACGGCCCCCGGGCCTGGGCGGTGCTCCGCGAGGTGCTGGCCGAGGATCCTGGCTTCGATGAGACCTCCCGCGCCATCGCGGACGGCGACGCCGATCCCGGCGCCACGCCGGAAGACCTGCGGCGCGCCCTGGATGTGCTGGTGGAGCGTGAACTGGCGCGCGAGATGCAAACCTTGCTCGCCGAGGCCGCACAGCATCCCGACCTGCTCAACCGCTACCGCGAACTGGACCGGCAATGGCGCGAGGTGAAGCGCCGCCTGAGCCAGGCGGCCACCAGCGCTTGAGGTTCGAATCCATGCACTGCGGGCATGGATTTCTCAGCCCGGCTGGTATAATCCACAAATTATCCTCGGCAAGAGGGACAGCAGCACCTCCGGTCCAGGCCGCCCGCGTCACGGGTTACTGATTGGCCTAAATCCCCCGCAAGGGCTGCAATCGATCAGCGTCCCCGCGATCTTGCCTGTTCGGCTGGCGTCCCGCCTGTGCGGGTGCCCTTGCCTGCGCACGCCTTCTTGCCTGCACACCATCCTTGTGTGAGCTTGTCCGTGCCGGGTGAATCGCCGAACCCGAGTCCGATTCATTCCTCAA
>NZ_BADL01000359.1 GCF_000333615.1 Ideonella sp. B508-1
CGCTGGGTGTGCCGGATGGAGGCATAGCCCCCGTTGTTCATGACGAACAGGCAGATCGGCAGCGCCTGCGTGGCCAGCGTGGCCAGTTCCTGCACATTGAGCTGCAGGCTGCCGTCGGACTCGACCGCGATCATCGGTGACCGCCCCTGCCCCAGGCAGGCCCCGATGGCCGCCGGCAGGCCATAGCCCATGGATCCCAGCCCGGAGGTCAGGAACAGACGCTGGCCCGGCATCGCGCCCTGGCCACCTACGCGGTCCGCTATGTCGACCCCAAGATCGCCGGGCAGGATTCGCCCAACTTCATTTCCAAGCTCTTCGGCGCCAAGGAGCCGGCGGAGCTGGCCCTGGGCCGCTACCGCATCGTGCTCAAGACGGCGGGCAACAGCACCCAGATCACGGTGCAAAAGCCCAACGGCGACCCGGACAACAGCGAAAGCGCCCAGCGCATCGCCCAACAATTGGTGGACGAACTCAAATACTGAGTCGCTTTACCTTGATTCACACCAGGGCAGCAAACGCTGCCCTTTTTCATGCCCTGCAGCCAGGCTGGGCATAAAAAAAGCCGCCCTCAAGAGGCGGCTTTCTTTCATCACGATGCTGCAACGCAGCAGCGCGGGAATCAGCTTAGTTCGAAGCGGCTTCCGAAGCGGGAGCGGCAACTTCCGAAGCGGCTTCCGAAGCAGCGGGAGCAACTTCCGAAGCGGGAGCAGCGGCCGAGGGGGCAGCGTCCACGGGAGCGGGAGCCTCGTCCTTCTTGCCGCAAGCGGTCAGGGCAGCAGCAGCGATCAGGGAAGCCAGCAGGAGCGACTTGTTCATGAATATCCTCGAATCGAAAAGAGTCGAACAAAAAATACCGGTCATTCTGGAAGCTCGCTGTTCGTGCGCGCCTCCTCCTCGCGAGGTCCAGAAATGTTCAAAGGGCGGTCGTTCGCTCCGAGAACCGTTTTCTGAGCCCAGACTGACATTATACGCAGACTCAGGGAAAGTTCCCGGTACAACATGGGGGAGCTGTCCCGACGCTTGCACCGAAACGTTGCCATCACGCATCATGCCCCGTCAACGTCACAGGCCGGTCAAACCCCGTGCAGCCAACCGGCCTCTGCCCAGTCCGCCACGAGTTCACGGGCCCCCGCGCTGAGCTGGGCCACCTCGCGTGCACCCAATACCCGCTGATCCGCCAATTGCCGCATCAGCCGGGCATCCCGCCCACCGGCGCGGAAGGATTCTCCATTGATGAAGACGTGCCGCTCGTCGTACATCATGCGGGTGCGACGGTCCAGGCACAGGCCCTGCCCGGCTTGTAGAGGCTCGCCGCCCTCGAACCAGACAATGGCTTTGGGCTCGGTCAACGATTCACCCAGGGCACAGGCCAGGCTGTGGGCATCATTGAGCGCGGAAATCACCGCTTTCTGCGCGAACTCCTGCAAAGCCGCGGGAATCAGGCCCGGGGTGTCGGTGGCCGACTGGGCCGGATCGCGGTAATGCGGTTCCTGGTCCGGCGCCTCCAGTGCATCGATCATGCGTTGCAGCACATCGCGGGCGGTTTCGGTCGGCGTGGGGGTGCGGAAGCCCACCGAGCAGGTCATGCAGTCGTTGCCCACGGCGATGCCATCATGTCCCCAGCGCGGCGGCAGGTAGAGCATGTCCCCGGGTTCCAGCACCCATTCCTCCGTGGGCTGGAAATTGGCCAGCAGTTTCACCGGCACGCCGTCCACCAAGGTGGTGTCCTTCACCGGCCCCACGCGCCAGCGGCGCCGACCCGCGACCTGCAAGAGGAACACGTCGTAGGAATCGGTGTGCGGCCCGACGCCGCCGCCATCGCTGGCATAGCTGATCATCAGGTCGTCCAGGCGCGCCTCGGGCACGAAGCGGAACTGGCTCAGCAGCTCATGGGCGGCCGGCACATGCAAATCCAGCCCCTGGACCAGCAGCGTCCAGCCCGGCCGGCTGAAGGGCGGAACCTGGCGCCGCTCGAAGGGGCCGTGGCGCAGTTGCCAGCCCCCCTTGGCCTGCTGGACCAGGCGGGATTCGACATCGTCGCGCGCGGCCAGCGCCAGCAGCTCGGGGCGCGTCACCGGCGGCACCACGCCGGGCACGGCCTGACGGATCAGGCAGGGCTTCTTCTGCCAATGGCGGCGCATGAACTGGGCCGGCGACAGGCCGCCCAGCAAGGGGAGTTTCTGCAGAGGGTTCACGGTCATGGGGCCGGATTGTGGCCGCCCTTGTGCGATCATCCCCTGATGGACATCACTTCCCCCTGTGTGGTGACGCTGACCTGGCGACTTTCGGACGGCCAGGGGCAGCTCATCGACGAACTGAGCGAACCCGTGGAATTCTTCTACGGTGGCGAGGACCTGCTGCCCAAGGTCGAGGAGGCCCTGGCGGGCCAGGGCGTCGGCTTCGAAGCCGAGCTGCATCTGGAACCCGAGCATGCCTTCGGCGACTACGACGCCGACCTGCTCTGCTACGAAGCCCGCGCGCTCTTCCCGGAAGGGGTGGAGCCGGGCATGCGCTTCGAAGGCCTGCCCGAGGGCGCCGTCACGCCCGACATGCCCGAGGACCTGATCTACACCGTCACCGAGGTCTACCCCGAACACGTGGTGCTCGACGCCAACCATCCGCTGGCCGGCATGGCCCTGCGCATCGCGCTGAAGGTGCTGGAAGTGCGCGAGGCCAGCGCCGAGGAAATCGACGCCGGTTCGGTGGGCGAATCGCCCTTTGCCGTGGTCAGTGGCCCGCCGCCCGGCGAGCCCCTGCACTGAGGCCCTGCGGCCGGGTTCAGCCCCTGCCGGTCGAGCCGAAACCGCCGGTGCCGCGGTCACTGGCTTCGAAGGACTCCACGCGGCGGAAGGCCGCCTGCACCACCGGCACGATCACCATCTGGGCAATGCGCTCCATGGGCTGCACGGTGAACGCCGCGCTGCCGCGGTTCCAGCAGCTCACCATCAGTGGGCCCTGGTAGTCGGAATCGATCAGCCCCACCAGATTGCCCAGCACGATGCCATGCTTGTGGCCCAGGCCCGAGCGCGGCAGCAGCATGGCCGCCAGGCCCGGGTCCCCGATGTGCACGGCCAGACCGGTGGGGATCAGGGCGGCTTGCCCCGGGGCCAGCTCCAGCGGCTGGTCCAGGCAGGCGCGCAGGTCCAGGCCGGCGCTGCCGGGGGTGGCATAGGCGGGCAGCTGGTCCGCCATGCGCGGGTCCAGCACTTTCACATCGATCGTCGTCATTTGGCGGAGGTCTTCAATCGTTCGGCCAGCTCGCACACCAGGGCGCGGGCCAGGCTCAGCTTGTCGGCGGTGGGCAGCTCACGGTGACCGTCGGCGTCCACCAGCACCAGGGTGTTGTCGTCGCGACCGAAGGTGGCCGGGCCGAGGTTGCCCACGATCAGCGGCACCTTCTTGCGCAGCAGCTTCTCGCGGGCGTGCTGCAGCAGGTGTTCGCTCTCGGCGGCAAAGCCCACGCAGTATGGCGCCTGCGGCAATGCGGCCACCGCGGCCAGGATGTCCGGGTTCTCGGTCAGCTCGAAGGCGGGCGCCACCTTCTTGCCGTCCTTCTTGATCTTGTGGGCGTTCATCTGCGCCGGGCGCCAGTCGGCCACCGCGGCGGTGGCGACGAACACCTCATGCCGCGCCGCCAGTGGCAGCACGGCGTCATGCATCTGCTGCGCGCTCTGCACGTCGATGCGGCGCACATGCCGCGGCGTGGGCAGGTGCACCGGGCCGGCCACCAGGGTCACGTCGGCCCCGGCCTCCTGCGCGGCGCGGGCGATGGCAAAGCCCATCTTGCCGCTGGAGTGGTTGGTGATGCCACGCACCGGGTCGATGGCCTCGAAGGTGGGGCCGGCGGTGATCAGCAGCCTGCGCCCGGCCAGCAGCTTGGGCTGGAAGAAGGCGATCAGCTCGTCGCGCAGCTCGGCCGGCTCCAGCATGCGGCCGTCGCCCACCTCGCCGCAGGCCTGGTCGCCCGCGGCCGGGCCCAGCACGGTGGCGCCATCGGCCCGCAGCTGCGCCACATTGCGCTGCGTGGCCGGGTGGGCCCACATCTCGCGGTTCATGGCCGGCGCCACCAGCAACGGCACCCGCTCGATGGGGCGGGCCAGGCACAGCAACGACAGCAGCTCGTCGGCGCGGCCCTGCACCAGGCGGGCGATGAAGTCCGCGCTGGCCGGGGCGATCAGGATGGCATCGGCCTCGCGCGAGAGATTGATGTGCGCCATGTTGTTGTCCGGGCGCGCATCCCACTGGCTGGTGTAGACCGGCCGGCCCGACAGGGCCTGCAGGGTCACCGGGGTGATGAAGGCCTCGGCGGCCTCGGTCATCACCACCTGCACCGTGGCACCGGCCTTCACCAGCTCACGGGTCAGCTCGGCGGCCTTGTAGCAGGCCACGCCACCGGACAGGCCCAGCACGATGTGCCGGCCCGCCAGATCCTGTCGCTCACTCATCGCTCAATGTCCCCGCCGCGCACGGCAACCTTCATGGACAGTCGTCACTGCATCTGCGCGCCGTGGCACTTCTTGAACTTCTTGCCACTGCCGCAGGGACAGGGGTCGTTGCGGCCCGGCAGATCCCCCACCCGGCGCTGCGGCGGCTTGGGGGCATGGTCCAGCCAGTACAGGCGCATGTCCTGCGCCGCATACAGGGCTTCGTGGATCAGCTCGTCGCGGGTGAGCTCCTCGCCCTCGTAGAGCTCGTCGCAGACTTCCTTGATCTCCTCGGGCGTCATGGTCAGCGTGACCACCCGGGTCATGGACTCCTCGAAGAGCTGCCCTTCCTCCGTCTCGGCGTCCGGCTCCGGCCAATCCTGCGGGAAGTCGCGCGTGGCGTCGATGAAGCCCAGGGCCCAGACCTCGCCGGTCTGCTCCAGCATGTGCAGCTCGTCGGCCTTCACATGCCCTTCCTCGACCAGGCGCTGCTTGTCCTCTTCGGTCAGCTCGATCATCAACGGCGCCAGGCGCAACACGTCGGTGTCGTCCAGGATCTCCTCGGGGTCCAACTGGTTGGCCAGGACGTCCCAGCGGACCTGGATGGCCTCGCGAGCCGCCTGGGCGTCGGCCGGGTCGGCAAAAGCCCGCTCGAACACGCCCTCGGCCATCACCGGCAGCCACTCGTCCAGCGAGAGGCGGCGCGGGCCGGACATCAGGGCGGTCATGTAGCCGTCCAGCCACTCGAGCGACACGCCTTCCTCGAAGCCGGCCATGCGCTGGCACAGCGCGTCCAGCGCCTCGATCTCTTGTTCGGTGCTCATGCGGGGCGCCGCCATCGCTCTCTCCAGGAAATTCGGGACCCGGCAGTGTCGCACGTCCCACTGCGGCCGGCGAGCCGGCTTGCCCCCGCGCCGCACGCGTCCATCGCCGCGCCTCGGCGTGGGGCCTTGCTATATTTGTCCAAATATTAATCCCCGGAGGACCGTTTCCCGATGCAGCCCCTGCTGACCTGGTTCCACAAGCTGCCGGACCCCGTCGCCGAATGGCTCACGCTGCTCGGCGCCGCCCTGCTGGCCCTGATCGCCGCGGCCATCGCCTACCGCATCGGCAGCCGTCTGCTCGCCCGCAGCACGCGCGGCCGCTATCCGGCCGAAGCCATCGTCCAGAGCGCCGTGCTGCCTGCGCGCTGGCTGCTGCCGCTGATGGCGCTGAACGTGGTCTGGCACGGCGCCCCCGACGATCTCCACGGCGTGGAGGGCCTGCGACGCCTCACGGCCCTGGCCATGGTCGGCTGCGCCACCTGGCTGATCGCCCGCGGCATCCACCGTGTCAGCGCCACCTACCTGGCCCGCCTGCCGATCAAGGAAGCCGACAATCTGCAGGCCCGTCGCCTCTACACCCAGACCCGCGTGCTTTCGCGCACCGGGGTCGGCTTGGTCATTCTGGTGGGCACCGCGATGGCCCTGATGACCTTTCCCACCGTGCGCCAGGTGGGCACCAGCCTGCTGGCCTCGGCGGGCGTGGTCGGCATCGTGGCCGGCTTTGCCGCCCGCCCGGTGCTGGGCAACCTGATCGCCGGCCTGCAGATCGGGCTGACCCAGCCGATCCGGCTGGACGATGTGGTCATCGTGGAAGGCGAATGGGGCGTGATCGAGGAGATCAACAGCGCCTACGTGGTTGTGCGCATCTGGGACCAGCGCCGGCTGATCGTGCCGCTGCAGTGGTGGATCGAGCATCCCTTCCAGAACTGGACCCGGGACAGCGCCGAGCTGATCGGCACCGTCTTCCTGTGGGTGGACTACCGCATGCCCCTGGAGCCCCTGCGACAGGCGCTGCAGCAGGCCTGCCAGGCCTCGCCCCACTGGGATGGCCGGCTCGCCCTGCTGCAGGTGACGGAGGCGGGCGAGCGGGCCCTGCAACTGCGCGCCCTGGTCACGGCCGCCACCTCCTCGGCCGCCTGGGACCTGCGCTGCGCCGTCCGCGAGGCCCTGATCGACTTCATCCAGCGCCAGTACCCCGAGTACCTGCCGCAATGGCGCACGCAGGGCCTGGACCGGACGATGGCGCCGCCCGCCGCAGCCGGCTCCTGAGCCGTCCGACCCGACATGGTGCGAGACTTGCTGCTCTTCATCCGGCACTCCCCACCCACACCATGCACTACGACATCGTCATCGTCGGCGGCGGCGCTGGCGGCCTGGAACTGGCCGCCTCCCTGGGCCGGTCCCTGGGACGGCACAGCGGCCAGGAAAAGGTCCTGCTGATCGACCGCGCCTCCTTCCACATCTGGAAGCCCACCCTGCACGAGGTGGCAGCCGGCACGCTCGATGCCCATCAGGAGGGCCTGTCCTACACCACCCTGGCTCGGCGCAACCATTTCAGTTTCACGCTGGGCGAACTGGGTGGGTTGGACGTCCAGAAGCGCCAGATCACCCTGGCGCCAGTGCTGGACATTCAGGGACAGGCGCTGGTGCCGGAACGGCACATCAGTTACCGCTGGCTGGTGCTGGCCATCGGCAGCGGATCGAACTTCTTCGGCACCCCGGGCGCCGAACACGCCTACGTGCTGGAGCAGACGCTGGACGCCGAGCGTTTCCACCAGCGCCTGCTCACCGCCTTCGTGCGGACGGCCTTTTCCGAGGACAAGCTGCTGTCGCTGGCCATCGTCGGCGCCGGTGCCACCGGCGTGGAGCTGTCGGCCGAACTGATCGAGGCCCACCAGGAGCTCACCGAGGGCCTGAGCAAGGAACAGCGCTTCCGGCTGGACATCACCATCGTCGAGGCCGCGCCGCGCATCCTGGCCGGCCTGCCCGAGAAGATCTCCCAGCAGGCCCAGGTGGCGCTGCAGCGCAAGCAGGTCAAGGTGCTGACCGGCACCCGGGTGCAGGCCATCGAGGCCGATGCGCTGGTGACCGACAAGGGCCGCATCCCGGCCGATCTGATCGTTTGGGCGGCCGGCATCAAGGCGGCCGACAGCAACGAGCGCCTGGGCCTGACGACCAACCGCTCCCACCAGTTCGTGGTGGATGCACAGCTGCGCACCTCGGCCGAAGGCATCTACGCCATGGGCGACTGCGCCGCCTGCGAATGGGAGAGCGGCCGCCTGGTGCCGGCCCGCGCCCAGGCTGCCCACCAGCAGGCCAGCTACCTGAAGCAGGTGCTGCTGGGACTGCTGAAGGAACGCCCGCTCAGCGCGCCCTTCCAGTACCGCGACTTCGGCTCACTGGTCTCGCTGGGCGAGAACAAGGGCGTGGGCAACCTGATGGGCGGGCTCTCGGGGCGCAACTTCTTCGTCGAGGGGCTGATCGCGAAGTGGATGTACATGTCCCTGCACCTGAACCACCACCGCGCCATCATCGGCACCATCGACACCATGGTGCTGGCCCTGGTGCGGCTGCTGCAGCGGCGCGTCTCCGGCCGCCTCAAGCTGCACTGAGCCAGCCCGGCTTCAGCCCGCGTTGGGCCCGGCCAGGTAGTCGGCCTTGCCCAGTGGCACGCCGGCCTGACGCAGCAGGTCGTAGGCGGTCGTGACGTGGAAGAACAGGTTGGGAATGGCCCAGTGCAGCAGATAGGCCTGGCCGCTCAGCGTGCGGGTGGCGTCGCGCCCGACCGGGAAGGTGATCTCGGCGGTTTCACGGCCATCGATCTGCGCGGGCTGCAGCGTGGCCAGCCAGGCCAGAGTCTTGGCCACGCGTTCGCGCAGTTCGGCGAAGGTGGTCTCGTTGTCCTCGAACTTCGGGGCCTCGATGCCTGCCAGCCGCGCGCTGCCGTTCTTGGCGGCGTCGCAGGCGATGCGGATCTGCGCCGTGAAGGGCAGCATGTCCGGCGCGAAGCGCAGGGTGCAGAACACGTCGGGGTTGAACTGGCGGGCCTCGGCATGGGCCTGGGCCTTGCCCAGCAGATGGCCCAGGTTGGTCAGCGCAGTGGTGAAGACGGGCAGCGCGGTGGCGCCCAGGGTGATCGACATTTCAGTCTCCGCAAATGGGTGATTGGCGGCGGCATGCTACGCCGACACGATCCGGCCTGCCCAACCAGGGGGCTTGCCCCCGCGCCCGGCCCTCAGGCCCCAGGGCGGGTCTCCTGCAGCAGACCCATCGCCTCCAGGGTGTCCACGCTGGTGTCGGCCCAGGCGGGGCGGTCCAGCGGCGCCTCCTCGGCCGCCTCGGCCCCGGCCATGCCCTCCCAGCGGTCCCGGCCCGCCCGCTTGGCGCGGTAGAGCGCGGCATCAGCCACCCTCAGCGTGAGCGCCCAGTCCTCGGGCGCCGGCCCGCCCAGCGGGAAGACGCTGAAGCCCGCCGACACGGTGATCTGCACCGGTCCGCCCCGCAGCTCCAGCGGCGCCTCGCGCAGGCCGGTCTGCAGGCGGGCAAACAGGCTGCCCGCCTCGCTCAGCGGCGTGTTCGGACAGACCCAGAGGAACTCTTCGCCGCCCCAGCGCACCAGCACGTCGGAGGCCCGCGCGCAGCCTTCCAGGACCTGGGCGAAATGGCGCAACGCTCGGTCGCCCACCTCATGACCATGCAGATCGTTCAGGCGCTTGAAGTGGTCCAGATCCAGCAGGGCCACCAGGGCGGTGGCCGGCGCCTCATGGGCCGCCAGGGCCTGGCGGCGCGCCGCGGCGAACTGGTCCAGCCAGGCCTGCCCATAGCGGCGGCTGCGCACACCGGTGAGCGCATCCTCCTCGGCCTGCCGACGGATCGTCTCGTGCGCCTGGGCCAGCGCCTGGTGCTGCGCTTCCACTTCGGCATTGCGCTGGGACAGCAGGGTGTTGAGCTTGGCGCGCGCCCGGCTTTCCCGCACCTGAAAACGACGGTGAAGTTCAGCAGCAGCACCAGCGCCAGCAGGCCCGCCCCGAGGGCGCGCTGCCAGCGCTCGCGCTCCTGCAAGGCGGTCATCGCGATGGACTGGGCCTCGTGCGTGCGAGAGGCCTCGGCCAGTTGGGCCTTCTGCCGTTCCACCTCGAGCACCGACTGCAGTTCGGCGATCCGCGTCTTCGACTCGACACTGACATGCTCGTCGTGGGTCGTCTTGAACTCGCGCATCAAGGCCAGGGCCTCCCGGTAGCGCCCCAGGGCCTCCAGGTTGTCGATCATGCGGGGATAGAGCTCCAGCCGCACCCCCACGTCATCGCCCTGCCCGAACAAGGCCAGGGACTTGGCGTAGCTGCGGGCCGCCGATTCACGCTGACCCAGGGCGGCCTGCGCCGCCCCGAGGTTGGAAAAGACGGTGGCCGCCTGGTTGGCCGGCCCGGCCCGCTCGTAGATCGGGGCCACCTCGCTCAGCAAGGTCATGGCCTCGCGCTGCCGCCCCTGCTGCTGCAAAAGGTCGGCCAGGTTGTTCATGGCCGCCAGGGCCTGTCCGCCATGCCCTGCCGCCCAGGCGATGGCCTCCTTGTACAGGCCTTCGGCCCGCTCGCGCTGGCCCAGCCCGGCATACCCCACGGCGATGTTCGTGAGCACCTCATGGCGGGTGATCGCCGACCGGTCGTTGAGCGCCTTCAAGGCGCGTTCGCCGTAGGCCACCGCATTCGCCCAGTCCTTGGTGTAGATGAACAGGCCGCTGAAGTTGTAGAGCAAGCGGGGGTCGTCCGGCAGCTTGAGCGCCTGGCCCACCCGGTCCGCGGCCAGCATCGCCTCAATGGCCTCCGGCAGCTTGCCCTGGTACACATTGGCCACGCCCAGCAGCTGCTGGGCCAGGTAGTCCACCTTGTGCGGGTGGCGGGGCGCCAGGTCCATGGCGGCATGGGCCAGGCGCATGCTGGTCGGATAGTCCTGCATCAGCACGGCCGAGGCCGCCAGCGCCCGCCAAAGGTCCGCCCGTTCATCGGCCGACAAGCCGGCACCGGGCTTCAGCGGCTGGAGCTCTTTCTCCAGCTCGGCCAGCCGGGTCTTGTCCTTGGACATCCAGAGGTTGTTGCACAGCAGCTTCAGGCGCTGCGTCTGCTGTTCGGGCGTCATGTCCAGGCTGCGCAGCCCGTCTCCCACGCTGAGCAAGGCCGCCCCCTGGCGGGTGGCCGCCGCCCACTCCAGCAGCGCCAGGCCCAGGGCCACGCGGTCCTGCGGGCGCAGCGCCGGGGATGCACCGGCCTGACCGGACCACAGCGCCAGACCCTGCGCCAGAGCCGCCGCCGGATCCCGCGCGGCCAGCGTCTTCAGCGCCGCCAGCGGGTCCTGCGGCGGCACTGCGGAGGCCGCCTGCGGCGTGACCGGCCCGGAAGCCGGCGACGCGGGCAGGCCCCAGGCGGACGCTCCCAGCAGCAGAAGCCCCATCCCCCAGGCGACCCCACTCCGAACGGTCCGGCCCCACTTCAAGATTGCGTCCATCGTCTTGCCGCCATGAAAGAAAAGGGGCGGCCAAGCCGCCCCAGGGGATACGCCTTGCCGCGCGCTCAGACGCGCTCGGCCACCCAGGCCTGCACCGAGGCCAGCGCCGCCGGCAGGGCCGCGGCGTCGGTGCCGCCGGCCATGGCCATGTCGGGCTTGCCACCGCCCTTGCCGCCCACCTGCTGGGCCACGAAGTTCACCAGCTCGCCGGCCTTGACCTTGCCGATGCTGTCGGACGTGACGCCCGCGGCCAGCTGCACCTTGCCGCCGTCCACCGCCGCCAGCACGATGGCCGCGCTCTTGAGCTTGTCCTTGAGCTTGTCCATGGTCTCGCGCAGGGTCTTGGCGTCGGCGCCTTCCAGCGTCGCGGCCAGCACCTTCAGGCCCTTCACGTCCACCGCCTGCGACAGCAGCTCGTCACCTTGGGCCGAGGCCAGCTTGCCCTTGAGCGCAGCCACTTCCTTTTCCAGGGTGCGGACCTGTTCCAGCACGGCGCTCACACGGTGCTCCAGCTCGCTGGGCGCAGCCTTGAGCGTGCTCGCCACCTGACCCACGGTGCTTTCCAGGCCCTGCAGATAGGCCAGCGCGTTGTCGCCGGTCACCGCCTCGATGCGGCGGATGCCGGCGGCCACGCCGCTCTCGGCCACCACCTTGAACAGGCCGATGTCGCCGGTGGCCTTGACGTGGGTGCCACCGCACAGCTCCTTGGAGCTGCCGATGCTCAGCACGCGCACGGTGTCGCCGTACTTCTCGCCGAACAGCATCATCGCGCCGCTCTTCTGGGCGTCGTCGATGCCCATCACCTCGGCCTTGGCCTGGGCGTTGGCCAGGATCTCGGCATTGACGATGGCCTCGACCCTGCGGATCTCCTCGGCCGTCATCGGCGCGGTGTGGGCGAAGTCGAAGCGGGTGCGCTCCGGCGTCACCAGCGAGCCCTTCTGCTGCACATGGGCGCCCAGCACCTCGCGCAGGGCCTTGTGCATCAGGTGGGTGGCGCTGTGGTTGCGCACGGTCTTGGCGCGGCGCTCGGCATCCACCTTGGCGACGAAGGCATCGCCCACCTTGACCGAGCCTTCGACGACACGACCATGGTGGCCGAACACGTCGGCCTGGATCTTCATCGTGTCCTCGACCAGCACGCGGGTCGTGCCGTTGCGCAGCTCGCCCGCATCGCCCACCTGACCGCCGGACTCGGCGTAGAACGGGGTGTGGTCCAGCACGATGACGGCGTCGTCACCGGCCTGGGCTTCGGGCACCGACGTGCCGTCCACATAGACGGCCACCACCTTGGAAGTCTCGCAGACCAGGTGTTCGTAGCCGTGGAAGGCGGTGGGCACGCCGCTGTATTCCAGGCCGGCGGCCATCTTGAACTTGCCGGCGGCGCGGGCCTGCTCGCGCTGGCGGGCCATGGCGGCGTCGAAGCCCGCCTGGTCCACCGTCACGCCGCGCTCGCGGCAGACGTCGGCGGTCAGGTCCACCGGGAAGCCGTAGGTGTCGTGCAGCTTGAAGGCGGTCTCGCCGTCGAGCTGCTTGGCGCCCGCGGCTTCCATCGCCGCCAGGGCGCCTTCCAGGATCTCCATGCCGCGTTCGATGGTCTGGAAGAAGCGCTCTTCTTCCTGCTGGATCACCTCGGTCACGCGGGCCTGGGCCTGGCGCAGTTCCGGATAGGCCTCGCCCATCTGGTTCACCAGCTCGGCCACGATCTTGTGGAAGAACGGGGTGCGCGCGCCCAGCTTGTAGCCGTGGCGGATGGCACGGCGGGCGATGCGGCGCAGCACATAGCCGCGGCCCTCGTTGCCCGGGATCACGCCGTCGACGATGGTGAAGGCGCACGCGCGGATGTGGTCGGCGATGACCTTCAGGCTGGGCGAGGCCGGGTCGATGTCGGCACCACCCGCGCTCTCGACCGCGGCCTTGGACGCGGCGATCAGCGCGACGAAGAGGTCGATCTCGTAGTTCGAGTGCACATGCTGCAGCACCGCGGCAATGCGCTCCAGGCCCATGCCGGTGTCCACCGAGGGCTTGGGCAGCTTGTGCATCACACCGTCTTCGGTGCGATTGAACTGCATGAACACGTTGTTCCAGATCTCGATGTAGCGGTCACCGTCTTCATCGGGGCTGCCCGGGGGGCCGCCGGCCACGTCCGGGCCATGGTCGAAGAAGATCTCGGTGCAGGGGCCGCAGGGGCCCGTGTCGCCCATCATCCAGAAGTTGTCGGACATGTAGCGGCCGCCCTTGTTGTCGCCGATGCGCACGATGCGCTCGGCGGGCACGCCCACCACCTTGTTCCAGATCTCGTAGGCCTCGTCGTCCTCGGAATAGACGGTCACCCACAGCTTGTCGGCCGGCAGCTTGAAGTGCTGGGTCAGCAGCTCCCAGGCGTAGCTGATCGCATCGTGCTTGAAGTAGTCACCGAACGAGAAGTTGCCCAGCATCTCGAAGAAGGTGTGGTGCCGCGCGGTGTAGCCGACGTTGTCCAGGTCGTTGTGCTTGCCGCCAGCGCGGATGCACTTCTGCGCCGTGGTCGCCCGGCTGTAGGGTCGCTTGTCGAAGCCCAGGAACACATCCTTGAACTGGTTCATCCCGGCATTGGTGAACAGCAGCGTGGGATCGTCCCCCGGCACCACCGGGCTGGACGACACGATCGTGTGCCCCTTGCTCTCGAAGAACTTCAGGTAGGTCTGGCGGATCTCGGCGGCTTTCATCCGGAACTTTCGAGAAGGTGACCCCTTCGACCGGATGCAGGCGTTCGCGCCTGACCGTGCGTCCGAAGGGCTGAAATGGAACCTTTCATTATAGGTTCCACCCTCTCCGCCGCCCGTGGAGGGGCCGTTCTTCCGGGTGGGATGGCCCCCTGTGTCGCATCCACCCCAATTTGTAACAAGGGCCGCTCCCCACTCCGCGGCACCCGCCTGCGAAAACTGACAGCCCGCCCCGGCGCTGGTGGACACGTTTGCTTACGAGTGCCCTCGCTGCCAACACTGCCTTTCCTTACATTGGCGCACACCTGCTGAAGGACAGCAGGACACCACGCGGTGGACGCGCTCGTCCACCAACAGGCAGTACCGTCGATCCCGGGGATCCACACCACCGGGCCGACACCGTTCGGAGGGGCCGATGGGCCGCACACACCAGTTGCGCCAAGCTGGCGCAGCCGATGCCACGCGCCCCGGGCCGCTCCGGGCAGCCTGCTGCATGCCGGCCGAACCCCGGGGGCAGCGATGACGCTGCGCGACTGGTTGCCTGCGGCCTTCCGACGCACGCCTGGGGCTGGGACACCGAAAGGGCCCCAATGGTTCCGTCGGGAAGAAGCCATCATGGGCACGGCCATCACCGCCGAGCTCTGGGCCGACAGCGCGGCACAGGCGCAAGAGGCCCTGGGGCTGGTGATGGACGAGATGCACCGCATCGACCGCTGCATGAGCCCGCACCGGCCCGACTCCGAGCTCTCCCGCATCAACCGCGAGGCGGCTCAGCACCCCGTCGCACTCAGCCCGGAAATGGTCCGCTTGATCGACCGGGCCCTGACCTTCTCCGCCCTGTCCGAAGGCGCCTTCGACATCAGCTTTGCCTCGGTGGGCCAGCACTACAACTACCGCACAGGCCAGGCCCCGGACGCGGCCACCCTGGCGCAGGCCCGCGCGGCCATCGGCTGGCGCGGCCTGCTGCTGGACCGTGCCGCCGGCACCCTGCGCTTTGCCCGGCCCGGCATGCGCATCGACCTGGGCGGCTTCGCCAAGGGGCATGCGGTGGACAACGCCATCGCCCTGCTGCGCGCCCAGGGCATCCGCCACGCCATGGTCTCGGCCGGTGGCGACAGCCATGTGCTGGGCGACCGGCGGGGCCGCCCCTGGAGCGTGGCCATCCGCGATCCGCGCCGCGAGGGTGGCGTGGTGGCGGTGCTGCCGCTGGAAGATGTCTCCATCTCCACCTCCGGCGACTACGAGCGTTTCTTCGAGCGCGACGGCGTGCGACACCACCACCTGCTGGATCCGCGCACCGGTGAGTCCGCCCGCAGCGTGCGCAGCGTCACCATCCTCGCGCCCGATGGCCTGACGTGCGAAGCCCTGTCCAAGACCGTCTTCGTGCTGGGGCCTGCGCGCGGCCTGGCCCTGATCGACACCCTGCCCGAGGTCGATGCCGTCGTGATCGACGCCGAGGGCGCCATGCATGTCAGCCAGGGCCTGGCCCAGCCGCTGACCGCGGGGGCTTCGGCCGCCGCCGCCACTTCCCGGGGAGACCACACACCATGAAGCACACCCATCTTCCCTACCCGGGCCGGCGCCCGCTCGCCGCCGGTCTGCTGGCGGCACTGGGCCTGCTGGCCAGCCTGGCCGGCTGCTCCGGCAGCACCAGCGGCAGCGGCACCGCCACCGTGGCCGGCGACGTGCCCCTGGTCTATGCCAAGCGAGCCGACACGGTGAACCTCAACCCCACCGATGGCGCCCCATTTGCCGCCGGGGGCGACCTGATGCTGCGCGAGAAATCCTCGCCCAGCGCCCCCGAGCACAACCTGACCCAGCAGTTCACCCAGGGCCAGGGCGATGTGTCCGGCCCCGAGGTGTCCTACGACGCCAAGAAGGTCGTGTTCGCCATGCGCTGCCCCAGCAGCAACACCGCCAAGATCGACGGCGTGGCCGCCTGCACCGGCCGCTGGAACATCTGGGAATACGACATGAGCAGCGGCGGGCTCACCGGCGGCAGCTTCCGCCGACTGACCGCCTCCACCGACGACGACGATGTGGACCCGGTCTACCTGCCGGGCAACCGTGGCTTCGTCTTCACGTCCAACCGCCAGACCAAGTCCCATCTGGACCAGGCCCTGGGGCACAGCTATTACGCGCTGGATGAGTATGAGCGTCAGCGCGTCTTCAACCTGCACACCATGGATGCCGACGGCGGCAGCATCACCCAGATCTCCTTCAACCAGAGCCACGACCGCAGCCCGGTCATCCGTCCCAACGGCGACATCATGTTTTCGCGCTGGGACCATGTGGGCGACCGCAACCACTTCAAGATCTTCCGCATGAAGCCCGATGGCACGGACATGTTCGTGCTCTACGGCGCCCACAGCGAAGGCAACACCTACCTGCACCCGCGCGACATGGACCCTGCCGGCAAGTACGCAGGCTTCATCTCGACCGATGCGATGCCCTTGCAGCGCTCCAAGGAAGGCGGCGCACTGTTGCTGATCGACGCGGCCAACTATTCCGAGCAAAACACACCGGCCAACTCGACCGTTCCCACCACCGGAGGACAGCAGCAGCTGACCGCGCAGGAGCTCAACATGGACCGCGGCTTCTCGCGCTACGGCCGTGTCACCACGCCCTACCCGCTGTGGGACGGGACCAACCGGCTGCTGGTGGCCTACAAGCCCTGCGAAGTGACCCGCAACGGCGAGGTCGTGCCCTGCGCCAACCTCACGAGCGACGAGATCACCCGGCTCGAGTCCACCAACCGGACCGAGGCCGAGATCGCCGCGGACACGGTCCAGGACAACGTGTTGCCGCACTACGCCATCTACATGTTCGACCCGGGCCAGCAGACCTGGCTGGTGGTGGCCGCGCCCCCCGCCGGCTTCATGTACATCCACCCGGCGGCCCTGCTGGCCCGGACCGAGCCGCACACGGTGGAGGCCACCAATGTGGACGCCGATCTGGCGGCCCAAGGCCTGGGCCTGCTGGAGGTGCGCAGCGTCTACGACACCGACGGCCTGGGCCGCATGGGCGACCCGGTGCTGAGTGCCGCCGACCTGAGCGGCAACTGCACCACCGCCATCGCCAAGACCACCCCTACCGACGCGCTGGACACCCGAGACCAGGTGGCCGACCTGATCCGCATGAAGAACCCGGCCGACAGCGCCTACGGCTGCTCGCCGGCCCGCTTCGTGCGGGCGGTGCGTGCCGTGGCCCCGCCGGCCAACAGCATGAACCTGCGCGAGGCCATCGGCGAGACCAACTTCGAGCCGCAGCAGATCCTGGGCTATGCCCCGATCGAGCCGGACGGCTCCTTCAAGCTGGTGGTGCCGGCCGACACCCCGATCGGCCTGGCCGTGGTCGATTCGGAAGGCCGCGCCTTCCAGACCCACACCAACTGGATCCAGATCCGCCCGGGCGAGCGCCGCACCTGCGACGGCTGCCACAGCCCGCGCCGCGGTGCCTCGCTCAACAGCGGCAGCATCGTCGACACCATGCCCTCGGCCCTGCGCAGCGCCCTGGCCTCGGCCCACCTCTCGGGCGAGACCATGGCCTCTACCCGCACCCGGCTGGATGCCAGCGCCCTGAAGCTCGTCTCCGACCTGATCTACCAGGATGTCTGGGCCGACACCACCCAGGCCGGCGTGAGCGCCCGCCCCTCGATCAGCCTGCGCTACACCGGCAACGCCGACGCCAGCCAGGACCTGGCCACCACGGTGCCCACCAACGGCATCATCAACTACCCGGACCACATCCAGCCGCTGTGGACCCGCAACCGGGGCGCCAACACCTGCACCAGCTGCCACAACGCCAGCGCCAGCCTGAACCTGCTGGGCACCATCGGCGGCTCCGGGCGCATGACTTCCTATGACGCCCTGCTGATCGGTGCCCCGGTGATCGATCCCAGCACCGGCCTGCCCAAGACCCAATTGCAGGAAGGCGTGCCGGAGATCGTCCGCCAGCCTGCCCTGGTCGAGACCAAGGCCAGCGAAAGCGATGCCCTGGGCCTGGCCCGCAAGAGCCGGCTGATGGAAATCCTGGCGGGCACCTTGCTCATGTCCTCGGCCGAGGCGCAGACCGCGCACCCCACGCCGACGAGCGTGAACCACGCCGGCATGCTCAACGCGGCCGAGAAGCGCCTGCTGGCCGAGTGGATGGACCTGGGAGGCAAGTACTACAACGACCCCTTCAACGCCAATGCCGGCGTGCGCACCGTCAGCACCCTGAGCCAGGACAGCTTCGACGCCAAGGTACTGCCCATCTTGAACAGCACCTGCGCGACCTACTGCCACATGGGCGTGGGCAGCAGCCCAGGCAAGTCCTTCATCGAGAACCGTTTCGTGCTCACCGGCGACCCGGAGGGCGACTACAACGTCACGCTGACGATGATCTCGGACACCTGCAACCCCGCCAGCAACACCCTGCTGAGCAAGCCGTCCACCATCCCCCACCCCAGCGGCGTCGCCGGCCAGACCAGCGCGGTCCTGCCGGCTGGCGGCAAGGATTTCGCCACCATCGCCCAGTGGATCGCCACCGGCTGCCCCACCCCATGATGAAGTCACACCCCCTCCTTCTGGCGCTGGCCGGCCTGACGCTGGGCGCGACCCTGGGTCTGAGCGGCTGCGGCGGCGGCAACCCGCTGGGCAACCCCTCGGATGTGCAAAACCCCGCGGGCACCGGCGGGGAAAAGCTCTCCTTCGCCTACTACCAGAAGTGCATCGAGCCGCTGCTGGTCCAGGCCATCACCACCCCGTCCGGCGGCACGGCCACCTGCGCCGCGGGCGGTTGCCACTCCAACGCCAACGGCACGGGCGGCGCGCTGCGCATCATCGAGACGGCCAGCATGGTGGACCTCTCCGCCTCGGCCGATGCCATCCGCGCCAGCGACATCTACAAGAACTTCTACTCCGCCATGGGCGCGAGCGTGCCCGGCGACTCTGCGGAAAGCAGGCTGCTCAACAAGCCGCTGGTGCGCGGCGTGCTGCACGGCGGGGGCCAGATCCTGGCAAGCGAGAACGACCGGGTGGCCGTGCTGATCC
>NZ_BADL01000358.1 GCF_000333615.1 Ideonella sp. B508-1
GGCGGTCTTTGGCCAGCATCAGCAGCACGCGGTCGCCGCGTCGCACACCTTGGGCCCGCAGCCAGTTGGCCGCCTGGCTGGAGCGCTGCGACATTTGGGCAAAACTCAGCTTTTCCTCGCGCCCGTCCTCCTCGACGATCCACAGGGCCGGCGCGTCATTGCCCCGGGCCATCACATCGAAATAATCCAGGGCCCAGTTGAAGCGGTCCAGCGTCGGCCATTGGAAGCCGGCATAGGCGGTGGCGTAGTCCTCTCGGTGGTCTTGCAGAAACTGGCGGGCCTGGAGAAAGGCCTGCGTGGCGGCGTTGTCGCTCATGGCTGCGGGCTCGGCGGCGTTGAAGAAGATGCCGCCCAGCTTAGGCAGCACCGCCGCGGGCCGGAAGCCTGGGAGAAGCCCGGATGCGAGGGTGTTCCGGCGCGGAACACCCGTGGCCCTGCTTCAGGTCAAGGCGCCGCCCGAATCGGGCACACCATCCCCAGTTCGCGGGTATTCACCGGGCAGAAAAGCTGGCCCGATTTGTGCAGCTGCGCGATAATAAGAGGTTATCGAAGCAGACACGGCCTCCCACAAGGCGGTTTGTCTGCAAAACCGGTTGTTGAACTTTTTCGTTTGAGGAGCGTATTCTGGCCAAGGACGATCCCAAGACCGCCATCGACGCCGGTGGTCTGCGTTACCGCTCGAAAGTGGCGGGTTCTCCCTTCTCCGCGACAGGTGCCTTCGGCGCCGCCACGATGTCGTGTTTCCTGTGTGGCAAGCATCGCCCCCGAGCCCAGCTGAAGTCCCGCAAGCTGCTCGGCAAATCCCAAGCCGTGTGTGCGCCTTCGTGCAAAGAGCTCGAAGCCATGCTGGCTGCCAACAAAGCCTGATTTCGCCTCTGCGGCGCACCGCTTTCCCGGCGGTGCGCCTTTTTTGTGGGTGAATCCGAGCCCCCATGCACGACGACGAGTCGCCTCTGCCCAGCCACCTGACCGATCCGGCCGCTGATCTGCCGACGGCAGACGCGCTTTCGCAGCCCCTGTCCCGCCGCGAGCGGGCCGCTGTCATCGCGCGCATTGAGGCCCTGATGGAGTACTGGGGCATCACGGTGGCCGATCTGGAGGGGGAGACCCCGGACCTGCCCCCGCCCACCGCCGCCCCCCGCGCGGTCAAGTACCGCCATCCCGTCACCGGTGACACCTGGGACGGTGACGGCCCTCACCCCGACTGGCTGCGCAGCGCCCTGCTCAAGGAAGGCTATCGCCTGGACGAACTGCGCCCGGGTCCAGCATCCGAAGCAGACCACTGACCCGCCGGGTCGGCTGCTGCACCGCCTCCTCCAGGGCTCCGGCGCGGGCCGTCACCAGAGTGAGGGCCTCACGGGCCCGGGTGATGCCGGTGTAGACCAGCTCGCGGCTCAGCAGCGAGCCGGCCTGCTCGGGCAGCACCAGAACGGTGTGCCAAAACTCCGACCCCTGGCTCTTGTGCACCGTCATGGCGAACGCCGTCTCGACATGGGCCAGGCGGCCCACGCCCACCGAGCGCAGCGTCTGCCCGTCCAGGAACCAGGCCCGCAGCGCCTCGCTGCGCGCCCCTGGCAGCACCATGCCGATGTCGCCGTTGAACACGCCCAGGGCCGGGTCGTTGCGGGTGACCATCACCGGTCGGCCCACGTACCACTCGCCCTGAGGCCGCAGGCCCAGGCGGGCCAGGGCCTGGGGCACGGCACGGTTCAGGGCCTCGGTGCCCCAGGCCCCGTCGCGCACGGCGCACAGCAGGCGAAAGCGGTCGAAGGTCATGAGCACCTGCCGCACCCAGTCTTCATGCGCCCGCTGCGCCGGCTCGCCCTCACCGGGGGCGGGCCGATCCTTCAACAGGGCCACATAGGCGCCATAGCCCCCCGGTGCGCCATCACGGCCGGCACAGGCCAGTGACAGCAGCGCCTCGGGCTGCCCGCCCTGCAGGGTGCGGATCGCCGGGTCCTCGGCCCGGGGGTGCGTGGTCAGCAAGGCCTGCACGGCCGCCCGGTCCCCGGCGTTGACGGCCTGTGCCAACTGGCCGATGGCGCCGCCGAAGCGCCGGCTCTCCCGCAGCATCACGGTGTGCTGGGCCAGACGCGGGCCGGCATCGTCGGCGTACTCGGTGGGAAGTTGCACGCCGGCGCTGACGGCCAGGTGGGCGCGGGTGGCCGCGTCGTAACGGCCGGCCACCGCATCGCGGCACAGGTCGCCCAGCACCGCCCCGGCCTCGACCGACGCCAGCTGGTCCTTGTCGCCCAGCAGCACCAGCCGGGCGCCGGGCGGCAGCGCGGCCAGCACCGCGGCCATCATCTCCAGGTGGACCATGGAGGCCTCGTCCACGATCAGCACGTCCAGCTCCAGCGGATGGCGGGCAT
>NZ_BADL01000357.1 GCF_000333615.1 Ideonella sp. B508-1
GCCAGCACCGGCTCCGGCACCAGCCCCGTCGGACGCTCGCCCGAGCCGAAGAAGCGCTCGCGCGCCAGCGCCAGGCGTTGTTCCGGGGTGGAGAAGAAGGGGCCGGCGGTGAGGCCCTGGGCGCGAGGCAGCGAAGAGGTCATGGACAGGCGCGTGCTGCACTGCGGCAAGCACGGCCGCCAGCCTAACGGCTGTCAGCGTTTCGCCAATGCGGGGAAATCCTCCTCCCAGTACTCGCGCTCGCCACGTTGGCCCTCGGCCACGCGCTGGGCCTCGCCCTTGCGCAACACCGCGCGCTGGATCTTGCCGGAAATGGTCTTGGGCAAGGTGGCGAACTCGATGCGCCGGATGCGCTTGTACGGGGCCAGGTGCTCGCGGCAGAAGCTGAAGATCGACAGCGCGGCCTCCGGCCCCTCCTCCACGCCATCGCGCAGCACGATCACCGCCTTGGGCACCGACAGGCGCAGCGGATCCGGGCTGGGAATGACCGCAGCCTCGACCACATCCGGATGCTCGATCAGCACCGATTCCAGCTCGAAGGGGCTGAGCCGGTAGTCCGAGGACTTGAACACGTCGTCGGCCCGGCCGACATAGGTGATGTAGCCCTGGGCATCGCGCTGGGCCACGTCGCCGGTGCGGTAGCGGCCGTTGCGCATCACCTGCTCGGTCTTCTCCGGGTCGCCCGCATAGCCCAGCATCAGGCCCAGGGGCCGCGCATCGCCCAGCTCCAGGCTCACCTCGCCCTCTTCCACCGCCTGGTCGTCGATGTCCAGCAGCACCACCTTGTAGCCCGGCAGCGGCCGGCCCATGCTGCCTTCCTTCACCGGTTGGCCGGGGGTGTTGCCGATCTGGCAGGTGGTCTCCGACTGGCCGAAGCCGTCGCGGATGGTCAGGCCCCAGGCCCGGCGCACCTGATCGATCACTTCCGGATTGAGCGGCTCACCCGCGCCCACCAGTTCGCGCAGGCGCACCTTCCAGGCCGCCAGATCCTGCTGGATCAGCATGCGCCAGACGGTGGGCGGGGCGCACAGCGAGGTCACGCCCTTGGCCTGCAGCACGTCCAGCAGGGCCGGCGCCTGGAAGCGGCTGTAGTTGTAGATGAACACGCAGGCCCCGGCATTCCAGGGCGCGAAGAAACAGCTCCAGGCATGCTTGGCCCAGCCCGGCGAGGAGATGTTCAGGTGGATGTCGCCCGGCTTCAGGCCGATCCAGTACATGGTCGACAGATGCCCCACCGGGTAGCTCTGGTGGCTGTGCAACACCAGCTTGGGCTTGGAGGTGGTGCCCGAAGTGAAGTACAGCAGCAGCGGGTCGCTGGCCAGGGTCTGGCCTTCGGGCGTGAAATCCACCGAAGCTT
>NZ_BADL01000356.1 GCF_000333615.1 Ideonella sp. B508-1
CAATGGGTGATCTGGGCATCGCACAAGGCGTCATGGGCGGCCTGCCGCTCGCCCAGCAGCAGCCAGGCATGCAGGCCCTGCCGCACCAGGGCCTGGCGGGGGGAGGCCGGCGTGGCCAGGCGGCGCTCGGCGGCCTGCAGATGGGCGCGCAGGCCGGCCAGGCCGGTGCCGTTGCCGATCAGCACCAGCGGGCGGTCGGCCAGCGCAGGGGGCAGGCGAAAGGCCGGGTTGGGCTGGATGCGCAGGGACAGCGCGCCGCCGCGGGGGCAGTCGCCGCTCAGCCAGCCGGAGGCCGCGCCGACCGAGCCGTCCTCGCGCCGGTGGCGCCGCACCAGCAACTGCAGGCCGCCGCCCGACCCGGGCTCGGGCAGGCTGGCGATGGAGTAGCTGCGGGGCGTGCGGTCGGTGCCCGGCAGGCGCAGCTGCACCAGGTCGCCCGCCTCCCAGGCGGCGGGCGGGGGGCCGTCCAGGGGGGGCGCCATGTCGATCAGCCACACCGGCTCGCCCAGACTGCCCGGGTTCAGGTGGCGCCGTCCCAGCAGGATCCAGGGGGCGAAGGCGGTGTCCGCCGGGGCCGCGGAGGCGGCCTGGCGCGGGGCCGACACCGTGGCCGGCGTGGGGGTGAGTGCCGCCACCGCCGCCAGCCAGTGGTGCATGGCCTGCGGATCGCCGCGGTCCATCAGCACCGGCTCGAACAGGGCTTGTGCGCCGCTGGCCTGCAGCCAGCGCTGCAGCTGCTGGCCAAAGCCGCAGAAGTGGCGGTACTCGCGGTCGCCCAGGGCCAGCAGGCCGCAGGGCAGGCCGGCCAGTTCGGCCGGTCGGTCCATCCAGCGGTCGACGAAGCGCTCGGCGTGGTCCGGGGCCTGACCGTCACCGGCGGTGCTGGCGACGAAGAACACCGGCTGGTGCTGGCGCAGTTGGCCCGGATCCAGCTGGTCCAGCGGGGCCACCCGGGCGGGCAGGCCACCGGACTCCAGCAGGCGGGCCGTGTCCCAGGCCAGGGCCTCGGCCGCGCCGGTCTGGCTGGCCCAGGTCACCAGGGCGACGGGGCCGGGCGCACCGGGTACGAGGGCCGTGGCCTGTGGGGCGTGCTGGCGAAGGCGGTGGCGGCGCCATTGCCACAGGCACAGACCGATCCAGGCCAGCAGCAGGGCGGCGGCCTGGGCCAGGCGGTGGGGCGGCGTGTGGGTCAGGGCCAGGGCGTCCATGGGCGTGCTCAGGCCAGCAGGCCGCGCAAGGCGGTGCTCAGGGTCTCCCGCCAGGCGGGGTGCTCGGGGGAGGGGCGCTCGGTCCAGAGCACGGGCAGGCCCTCGGCCTCGGCCAGGGGTCGGCCCGCGCCGGGGCCCAGCACCATCAGGGCGGTGGCCCAGGCATCGGCCCACATGGCACTGGGGTGCAGCAC
>NZ_BADL01000355.1 GCF_000333615.1 Ideonella sp. B508-1
GGGCGGTGACGATGAAGATCACCAGCAGCACCAGCATCACGTCGATCAGCGGGACCATGTTGATCTCCGCCACCGGGGCGGCGCCGCCCTTGCGTTCGAACGAGGCAAAAGCCATGTCGGTCTCCTGTGCGGTGGCTCAGGCCATGTGGCCGGCGGCCACCGGGCGCAGCGCCGGCTGGGTCTGGCGGGCGGGGGTCTGGGTGTCGGCGCCCAGGGCTTCGCCCATGGTCAGGAAGCTGTGCAGCTCGAAGGCGAAGGCGTCCAGCCGGCCGGTCAGCACCCGGTTGCCGCGGGTGAAGGCGTTGTAGGCCACCACGGCGGGGATGGCCACGGCCAGGCCGATGCCGGTCATGATCAGCGCCTCGCCCACCGGGCCGGCCACCTGGTCCAGGCTGCCCGCGCCGCCGCTGCCGATGGCCAGCAGCGCGTGGTAGACGCCCCAGACCGTGCCGAAGAGGCCGACGAAGGGGGCGGTGGCGCCCACCGTGGCCAGCGTGGTCAGGCCGGCCTCCAGGCGGGTGGTCTCCTCGTCCAGCACCTTTTTGATGGTGCGGGTGACGAACTCGCTGGCGCTGCCGGCCTCGGCCAGCTTGGCCGCGCCGTGGCGGGCATGGTGGGCCTGGGCATGCAGGGCATGGGCCGACAGGTGCGAGAAGGGGTCGCGCGCGCCGTGGGTCTGCAGTTCGGCGCGCACCTCGTCGAGCGTGCTGGCGTTCCAGAACTGGTCCAGAAAGGCCCGGCTGCGGCGAGCCCGCAGGGCCTGGGCCACGCCCTTGGCCACGATGATGGCCCAGGAAGCGATGGACATGCCCACCAGCAGCACCAGCAGGGTGTGGCCCACCGCATCGCTCTGGGCGATGAAGTGTCCGATGCCCGGGGCGGGCGGGGCCATGAGGGCCGTGGTGTTTTCCATGGCGTGTTTCGGGCGCAGGTCTGAAGGG
>NZ_BADL01000354.1 GCF_000333615.1 Ideonella sp. B508-1
TGACCACCAGCTTGCCGTGGCGGTCGGCGCCCAGGCCGTCCAGCGCGGCCACGGTGGCGCCCACATTGGTGCCCTTGCTGTCGTCGAAGGCCTCGATGCCGCCGACCACGCCCACCGATTCGACCCGGTGCGGCTCGCCGCGGTACTCGCGCAGGCCGTGCAGCATCGGTGCCAGCGGGCAGCCGATGGCGGTGGCCAGCGCCAGGGCGGCCAACGCGTTGGCCGCGTTGTGGCGGCCCCGGATGCGCAGCGCATCGGCCGGCATCAGGCGCTGCAGGATGATCTCCTCGGGCTCGTCCTTGCGACGCTTGACGGTCTCATCGGCCGGCATGGCGCGCACCAGCCAGGCCATGCCGCCCTCCACCACCAGACCGAAGTCGCCCGGGTGCTGCGGCGGGTTCAGGCCGAAGCGGCGTTGAACAGCTTGGTGACGATGTCGCGGTCACGCAGGCGGGCGAAGGCCAGGCGGCGGTTGGCGACGGTGTCGACCTTGGCCAGGGTGATCAGCGGCTCGACGACGCGACGCAGTTCCTTGGCCTTGGGCAGGGTGGTCTTGATGGCTTCGTGCTGCAGCAGCGACACGGACATGTTGCGCAGCATGGCGGCGCGGTGTTCGCTGGTGCGGTTGAGCTTGCGGAGACCGTTACGGTGACGCATGGTGCTTTCCTTTCTCTTTATGGAACCCCGGCCGGATCANGTACCGGGGTGTGCACAGTGCCCTTGAGGGCGGCTAAACGGGGCCGGCGTTCGCCGGCTCCCAAACAACAGATCAGCGCTTGTCCAGACCTTGGGGCGGCCAGTTTTTCAGACGGGCGCCCAGGGTCAGGCCGCGCGATGCCAGCACTTCCTTGATTTTCTTGAGCGACTTGCGACCCAGGTTCGGG
>NZ_BADL01000353.1 GCF_000333615.1 Ideonella sp. B508-1
CGGGGTTGGGGGCGATGTAGAGCTGGTGCATCTCGTGNAGACGGGCCTTCGTCCTTTCATGGCGCTCCGGGCTCCAGCCCAGGACCGTTTCCGCGTCAACGAGCTGGGTCCAGCTGCGCAGCACCTCGGCGACCGAGGTGGGCGCCACCACCGGGCTCCACGCGGCAGACTCGATGCAACCCGCCTCACGCTTCTGAGCATCGTCCGCCGCGTTGGCCAGGGCCTCGGCCGCCTGTTGGCGAGCCGCACGCCACTGGGCATTGGATGGCGCCTCGCCGTTCGCGGCCGCCTGGTGGAGCGCCAGCACGGTGCCGCGGGCCTGGGCCAGGCTGGGCGACGTGCATGCGAGCGAGGCCAGCGCGGCCGCGATGACCGCACTGCCCAGATGGGTCGTGTCCGCACCGGGCTGGATGGCGCCCAGCACCTCGGTGGCCTCTGCCATGGCGTCATTGGACGCCAGCGCGTCGAGGGCGTACGCCACCCATGCGGCCAAACCGGTGCGCCGTTCCCACTCGGCGGGATCTGCCACATCGACAAGCGCCGCTGCGAGGCTGCACTTGCCCCCGCCCCCCATGAACAGAAGCCCCGGCGTCAGTTCCTTGGCCACTTGGCGCCTGGCCAGGCGCTGCAGCGCCGATTCGCGAACCGCCACATCGCCCTGGAAGGCCTGGAGAGAAGTCACTTGCGTCATGCTCAATTCCCCAGGACTTTGTCCAGCGCGGCGGCGATGCGGCTCTTGGAGATGACGCCAAGAATGCGCTCCTTCTCCACGCCGTCCTGCAGCACCAGCAGCGTCGGCAGGCCACGGATCTCGAACTTCGCGGCCGCCGCCTTGTTGTCGTCGGCATTGATCTTCGCGACCTTGACTTCCCCCGCGTACAGCTTCGCGATCTCTTCCACCGCCGGCATCAGCATCTTGCAGGGACCGCACCATTCGGCCCAGAAATCGACCAGCACGACGCCCTTGGCATCGAGAAGTTCAGCGGTGTAGGAGGCATCGGTGGCGATGGTGACGAGCTCTGACATGTGAGGCGTTCCTGTGGGCGTCCGGCCATCGGGCCTGCGGGCTGCGCGATGGGGGACGGAAAAACGAAAGCTAAAGTGTATGGATTCGACGGGGAAAAACTCAGTACGGTTTGGCGATACCCCGTCAATCTGTACCGACAACTGTCTCATGACAATTCAGGCGGCGGCCCGTGCTACTGGGGTGAGTTCCAGCACCGTGGCGTGGAAGCGCGCCAGCGACTCGCGATGGGCCACGCTGACGATGGCCCCGGAACCGAGTTCCGCGGACAGCAGTTCGTAGAGCCGCTGTTCGCCGGCCGGGTCGAGCGCACTGGTGGCCTCGTCCAGGAAGACGAAGCTCGGCTTGTGCAGCAGCACCCGCGCAAACGCGATGCGCTGCTGCTCGCCGCCGGACAGCCTTTGCTGCCAGCGCTCAACCTGGTTGATCTGAAAGGCCATGTGCTCCAGGCCGACCTGGCCCAGGGCACGGACACACTGCTCCTCGGAGAAGGCCTGCGGCCCCTGCGGGTAGCACAGTGCCGCGCGCAGCGAGCCGCTCGGGATGTAGCTGCGTTGCGGCAGGAAGAGCATCGTGCCCGCCCCTGGCAGCCTGACCACCCCTTCGCCGTGCGGCCACAGGCCCGCCAGCGCCCGCAGCAAGGTGCTCTTGCCTGTGCCGGAGGTCCCCCGGATCAACAGCCGCGTGCCCGGCTCGACACGCAGGGGCGGCACATGCGTGAGCATGCGGCCCTGCGGCGTGCGCAAGGCGATGGGGCCGCTCACCAGCGATGCGCCGGCCTCCCGGGTGACGGAGATGCCGCTGGGGCGGTTCTGTGCCTCGTCCAGTGCGGCGGAGAGGTCGCGCACACGGTTGGCAACGGCAATCCAGGCCATCACGTTGGTGTAGGCCTGGGAGAAGAAAGCGAGCGCGTTCACCACGCTGCCGAACACCGCGACCACCTGCGTCAGGCCGCCGTAGGTCACCTTGCCCGCGAAGTACAGGGGCAGGGCGGCAACCGTTGGCAGAGGCGAAAGCATGCTCCCGTACACGGTCTGGAAGAACGAGACCCTTCCAGTCCGGACGAGCNAGGCGATCACGTTGTCGCGCACGAAGGCGAACCGTTCCACAAGGCGGCTTTGCTCGCGGAGGCCGCCACCGTAGAAGGCCACCTGCTCCGCGTTCTCACGCAGCTGCATGGCCAGGAAGCGGTAGTCGGCCTCGACGCCCTGCTTCTCCATGTTCAGCGGCAGCATGCGGCGGCCGAACAGGTGTGTGACCAGGAAACTCCCCAGCGAGTAGATGATGGCGATGTAGACCAGATAGCCATGGATCTCGACATGCCATGGGCCGATGTCGAAGCTCAGCAACTGCGAAAGATGCCAAAGCAGGACGGCAAAGGTCACAAGCTGCAGGAAGACGCCGACGATGCTCGTGAACATCCTGAGCGAATCCTCCACGAAGATCCGGACATCCTCTGCAATGCGCTGATCGGCGTTCTGGAGAATGCCCTCGCGCTCGATGTCGTAGAAGGCATTGCGCGAGGTCCACCGCTCCTGCAACTGCTCGGTCAGCCAGGTGCGCCACCGCAGCTTCAGGTAGTCCGTGAGCGCCGCGTTCGAAATCACGGTGGTCTGCGACACCACGGCGACGATGACGCTCGTCAGCATGACGGAGCGGAAGACATCCCACTTCCGATCGACCAGGGCATCAATGACCTGGGCATGCAGCTTGGTGGTGTACACCATGAGGCCCGTGGAGCCAAAGGTCACCACGAGGATGACGGAGAACAGCGCCAGGGCCACCCACCGGTCCTTGCCGATCCAGTACTGAAGGAGGAAGCGGAAAAAGGACTCGCGGCGAAACCCAGCATGCGTGCTGCCATGACCCGCCTCAGGGCTGTCGGGTTCGGTGAGGTCCGCGGGGTGGTCGGGTGCCTTGGGCGGCACAACCTGGTCTGGGTCGTTCGATGGGAGGTTCATGTGGGTGCGATGCCTGGAATGCAGAAAGGATTGGGCACGCCAATGCCCAATCCTTCTTCGATGCCGTGCAGCCTTTGCTGCCGTCAGTTGAAGTCGCGGACCAAGGTGAACATCACCGTGCGGCCCGGAAGCACTGGGATGAACGAGTTGCTGGTCGAGATGCCATAGAGGCGATGGTTGGCGATGTTCTTCACACCCAGCGTGGCACGCCAGTTGGGCTGCTTGTAGAACAGGCTTGCGTCGACCTGGACCTGCCCCGGCTCGGTGAACTGGGTCACCTTGCTCCTGCTGCCCAGCTGGCTGCTGTTGGCCGTGATGCCCATGCCAACGCCCAGGCCTTGGGTGGCCTCGAACGGAAGGTCATAGGTGGTCCACAAGTTGATCTTGTGCATCGGATGGCCCGGGTTCGGCGTCGTCGGGTCCTTGTCATTGTGCAGCTTGGAGTAGGTGTAGTTCATGATCGCGTTCCAGCCCTGGGCCAGCTGGCCCTGGGCATCCATCTCGATCCCCTTGCTGGTCACGCCCGGCCCGACACTGGTACAGCGATGAATCGAGTCGTAGTACATGGAGTTGGACTGATTGATCTCGAAGGCCGACGTGGTCAGCGACATCAGGTTGTCCATGAACTGGAACTTGGCCCCGACCTCCTTGTTGGCCGCGATCATGGGTGGGACGATGCCGCCACCGCAATTGAGGGCAGTTTGGGGTTCGAAGCCCTTCGAGTAGCTGGCATAGAGCGATGTGTCTTCGCTCACGCGGTACACGACACCCGCACCGGGCGTGTTCGACTTGATGTTCGCGGTCGGCGGGTTGGACACCACACCCATTTCGACAAAGTTCGTCGAAGTCTGCACCGTGTAAGCCGTGTGTCGGAAATTCAGCAGCGCGCTCCAGTCGTCATAGGTCATAAACTCCTGGATGTACTCCGAACGCTGACTGTCCTTGACGTAGTCCAGCGAGGAGACGACGGACGAGAGGGAGCGCACCTCGGGGAAGGCAAAGCCCGAAGCCGGGTAGACCTTGATGCGCTGCGTCTTCCCGTCGAACTCGGTCGCGTGCAGCGTGTAGTCGTCATGCCCGAAGCCGACGGACAGCTTGTGCTGGACCGGGCCGGTTTCGAAGTCGAAACGGAAGTATTGGTCCCCGCTGACCTGGGTGGATTGCTGAATGTTGCGGGTGGGGAAGAACGTCACCGTGCCGTCAGGCTGGCCGGGCGCGGCACCGCGGGCGTAGTTCAGGCCGAACGGTGACCAGAGGTGCAGGTCCAACATGTCGCGGGTCCACTGCACGCGGCTGATGAACGTGGCCCAGGGGGTGACCTTCTGCTGCAGGTCGTACCACATCTTCTTGTCGGTGACATCGAACCCATCCGCCGGATTGCTCATGGCCATGCTCGGCACCGGCATGATGACCCCATCCTTGCGTGCGAAGGTGTAGAGCGGAATGGGCTTGTGCGACCGCTCGTAGGA
>NZ_BADL01000352.1 GCF_000333615.1 Ideonella sp. B508-1
CGTGCCCTGCTTGGGGTCGNTGCGTCGTCTTCGCCAGCAGTTCAAACTGGCTTTCTTGCCGCCGATCATCACGCCCTTGCGTTCAAACTCGTCGATGGCCATGCGCGCACCGTTCTCGTTGTCCTTGCCCAGGTGCGCAATGCCGCCGCTGGTCGGCCCGACGTGACCGATCTTGACCACCAGGTCTTCAGCGTGCACAGCACCCGCCAGCAGAGCCACCGCAGCGGCCGCGACCAGATTCATTTGAATCTTCATGAACTCAGTTCTCCGAGGGTTGAGAAAGGCACGCGGGAAGCCGCCGGAATGGCAGCCAGGGTGTGCAGGCGGACACCACTTCTCCGCTGGAAACACGGCCTGCAGGAAAACAGGAGCGAGTGAGACTCACTCGCCGAGGTAAGCAGCCCGCACCTTGGGGTCGCTCAGCAGCTCTTGCGCCGGGCCGGTCATGCTGACCTCGCCGGAGTCCAGCACATAGCCCCGGTCGGCCAGGGCCAGCGCCCGGCTGGCGTTCTGCTCGACCAGCAGCATCGTCGTGCCCTGCGCGTGGATGGTCTGCACCACCTCGAAGATCTTGTCCACCATGATCGGGGACAGGCCCATGCTCGGCTCGTCGAGCAGCAGCACCTTGGGCCGCGCCATCAGCGCCCGGCCCATGGCCAGCATCTGCTGCTCACCGCCGCTCATCGTGCCGGCCAGTTGGTGGGCCCGCTCCTTCAAGCGCGGGAAGATGCCGAAGACCTTCTCGATGTCGGCCTCGACCTCGTCGTCCTGGCGCACATAGGCGCCCATCTGCAGGTTCTCCACGATGGTCATGCGCGTGAAGGTGCCCCGCCCTTCGGGGATCATCACCAGGCCCTGGCGCGCCAGGTCCCAGGCGCCCTGGCCCTTGATGCTCTTGCCCAGGAATTCGATGTCGCCCGCGGCCACCGGCTGCAGCCCGGTGATGGCCTTGAGCGTGGTGGTCTTGCCCGCGCCGTTGGCCCCGATCAGGCTGACCAGTTCGCCCTCGCGGACTTCGAAGTCGATGCCCTTGACCGCCTGGATGCCGCCGTAGGCCACTTTGAGGCCGCTGACCTTCAGCAAGGTGTGTGCTGTCATGTCTGTGTGCTCTTGTCTTGTGCGGGTCAGTGGTGGCCGGCGCCCAGGTAGGCTTCGATCACCTTCTCGTTCTTCTGCACTTCCGCCGGCGTGCCTTCGGCGATCTGCTTGCCGTAGTCCAGCACCGTCACGCGGTCGCACAGGCCCATGACCAGCTTGACGTCGTGTTCGATCAACAGGATGGTGCGCCCGTCCTTGCGGATGCGGTCGATCAGCTCTCGCAGCACGACCTTCTCGGTGGCGTTCATGCCCGCAGCGGGCTCGTCCAGCGCGATGAGCTTGGGGTCGGTGGCCAGGGCCCGGGCGATCTCCAGGCGGCGCTGGTCGCCGTAGCTCAGGGTGCGGGCCTTGTAGGGGGCGTACTTGCCGATGCCCACGTAGTCCAGCAGCTCCTGCGCGCGCTGGCGGATGGCGGCTTCCTCGGCCTTGAAGCCGGGGGTGCGCAGCACCGCGCCCAGCAGGCCCGAGCCACTGCGCACGTGGCGGCCCACCATCACGTTCTCCAGCGCGGTCATCTCGGCGAACAGCCGGATGTTCTGGAAGGTGCGCGCGATGCCGGCCTTGGCCACCTGGTGCACGGCCTGCGGGGTGTAGGCCTGGCCGCCGAGCATGAAGCTGCCGCCGTCGGGGGTGTACAGCCCGGTGATGACGTTGAAGAAGGTGGTCTTGCCCGCGCCGTTGGGGCCGATCAGGCCGTAGACCTGGCCAGCGTGGATGCTCAGGCTGACGTCGCTGAGGGCCTGCAGGCCGCCGAAGCGCTTGGAGGCGCCCTGGACCTTGAAGACTTCTTGGCTCATGGTGTGGTGTGTCCTTCTTGTTCTTGTCGGGCTCACTTGGCCGGGGCCGGGGCGGCCTTGCCGTGTTCCGGGGCGGGCCACAGGCCGCGCGGGCGCAGCAGCATGATGGCGATCATGGCCAGAGCGATGAGCAGCTGGCGCAGGATGGCCGCGTCCAGCCGCCCGTCGGTCAGGGTCTGCAGCGGGCCGGCCACGTAGCGCAGCACTTCGGGCATGGCCGCCAGCAGCACCGCCCCCAGGATGACCCCGGGGATGTGGCCCATGCCGCCGAGCACGACCATGGCCACGATCATTTCCGATTCCATCAGCGAGAAGGATTCGGGCGAGACGAAGCTCTGGAAGGCCGCGAACATGGAGCCCGAGATGCCGCCGAAGGTGGCGCCCATGCCGAAGGCCAGCAGCTTCAAGTTGCGGGTGTTCAGGCCCATGGCCTTGGCCGCGATCTCGTCTTCGCGGATGGCCATCCAGGCCCGGCCGATGCGCGAGTCCGCCAGGCGCTGGCAGATGATGACGGTGACGATCACCAGGGCCAGGAACAGGTAGTAGTACAGGGTGACCGAGGGGATCTCGTGGCCCAGGACGTGCAGCGGTTCGCTGAAGTCCAGGGAGCCGATCTTCATCGGCTCGATCTGGCCGATGCCGCGCGGGCCGTTGGTGATGTTGATCGGGTATTCCAGGTTGTTCATGAACACCCGGATGATCTCGCCGAAGCCCAGGGTGACGATGGCCAGGTAGTCCCCGCGCAGCTTCAGGGTGGGCGCGCCCAGCAGCATGCCCGCGCCGGCCGCCAGCAGCGCCGCCAGCGGGATGACCGCCCAGATGGGCGTGTGCAGGCCGTTGGGGAAGATCGCCTTGATCCACTCGAAGTTGTCGGTGAGCTGCGGGCTGGCCAGCAGCGCGTACATGTAGGCGCCCACGGCGTAGAAGGCCACGTAGCCCAGGTCCAGCAGGCCGGCGTAGCCCACCACGATGTTCAGGCCCAGGGCCAGCATCACGTACAGCAGGGCCAGCGCCATGATGCGCACCCAGCCCTGGCCGAATTGCGCGGCCCACAGCGGCAGCACCAGCAGCAGCACGCCGGCCACCAGGAACACCACGATCTTGGTTGTCTTGTTCATCTCTGCAAACATGGTCTGGGGTTCCTCTGCGTCAGGCGCGGTCGGCCACGCGTTCGCCCATCAGGCCCGAGGGGCGCAGGGTGAGCACCAGGATCAGCACGAGGAAGGCGAAGATGTCCACGTACTGGCTGCCGAAGACGCCGTTGGTGAGGTCGCCCAGGTAGCCCGCGCCGATGGCTTCGATCAGGCCCAGCAGCACGCCGCCGACCATCGCCCCGGTGAGGTTGCCGATGCCGCCGAACACGGCCGCGGTGAAGGCCTTCAGGCCCGGCAGGAAGCCCATGGTGTGCTGCACGGTGCCGTAGTTGAGCGCCCACATGATCCCGGCAATGGCCGCCAGCGAGGCGCCAATGACAAAGGTCAGCGAGATGATGAAGTCGGGCTTGACCCCCATCAGGCCGGCCACCCGCGGGTTCTCGGCCGTGGCGCGCATGGCCCGGCCCAGCTTGGTCTTGTTGACCAGCCACAGGAGCGCAGCCAGCACCGCCACCGTGGTGCCCAGGATCAGGATCTGGGTGACCGTGATCACCGGCCCGTCGGCCCACAGGAAGAACACGTTCGTGGGCAAGAGCGGCGGGAAGGGCTTGGGATTGGGCTTCCAGATCATCATGGCCAGGGTCTGCAGCAGCAGGCTCATGCCCATGGCGGTGATCAGCGGCGCCAGGCGCGGCGCGTTGCGCAGCGGCCGGTAGGCGATCTTCTCCACCAGGAAGTTCAGCACCGAGCAGGCCACGATCGCAATGGGCAGCGAGATCAGCAGCAGCGCCCAGCCCGGCAGCCCCGTGTCCGCCAGCGCCGTGACCACCGACCACGACACCATCGCGCCCACCATCAGCACCTCGCCGTGCGCGAAATTGATCAGGCTGATGATCCCGTACACCATCGTGTAGCCCAGCGCCACCAGAGCGTACATGCTCCCCAGCACCAGCCCGTTGATGATCTGTTGAACGAAGATGTCCATTCAATAACCTTGTGGTTGTGCGGCGAACCGCGTCCAGACAATGACACCCCCTATCGCACAGGCTGTGCCAGCTGGGGTAAGCACCAAGATGGGTCAGGGATTACCCCGCCGCTTTCGGGCCAAAAACACCTGTTTGCCCCGCCCCGGTGCCCTGCCATGCACGTCAGCCGTGCGGGCATGGGGCGATGATCCGCACCCCACTTTCAGCGGCAAGTGCGGTTTTCCACACCACCACCTCCGCAGCGCGCCGAAACACCCCACAGAACCCGCCGCCAGGCCGGTCCGGGAGCGTCGGCTTTGGGCACACTACGCACCCTGATGCCCGCGTCCTTAACCGTTCTGTCCCCGCCAGATGCCCAACCGCTGCGTCAGCGGCTGCTGCGTTCAGGCCTGCTGCTGCTGGGGGTGCTGGCCTGGGTCGCGCTGGGCAGCTGGGTGGGCTACCGCTGGAACGAGCGGGCGGGGCTGGAGAACCTGTCCGCCGTGGCCAACGAGCGGCTGGAGCTCTATGCGGCCACGCTGGAATCGGAGCTGGCCCGCTATGCCTATCTGCCCAGCCTGATCGCGGCCGACACCGATGTCCGCGCCCTGCTGCTGCACCCCCAGTCCGACGCCGCGCGGGAAGCCGCCCGCCTGACCCTGGCCCGCATCGGCGTGCGCGCCGGGGCCTCGGAAGTGATGCTGACCGATGCCGAGGGTCGCCTGCTGGTCAGCAGCGACCCCAACGGCGGGAACACCCCGGCCGCAGAGCTGGCCAAACCGGCCGACCACTTTGCCCGCAACCCCGGGGATGGCAGCACCGACTATCTCTTCGTCCACCCGGTGGTGCTGGAAGGCAGCAACCGGGGCCGCGTGGTGCTCAAGCTCAATCTGGCCCCGCTGGAAGCCACCTGGGTGGACCTGGGCGCCCGCTCGCAGAGCGAACGCCTGCTGGTGCTCGACGAAAGCGACACCGTGGTCATCACCTCGGTGCCCCGCTGGAAGTACCGCTGGCTGGCCCCCAACCCGGGCGAGATCGGTCCTCTGGGCCCGCCGCCCCAGGCCAACGGTCAGCTCCAACTGGCGGTGGAGCGCCAGCTCAGCCCCTCGGTCAGCCTGGTGCGGGTGCCCACCGAAGATGGTGCCCTGCCTCCCCGCCTGCTGCGCCAGGAGCGCGCGCTGTGGGCCCTGGGTGGACGGCTGCTGAGCCTGTCCGACCCGTCCGAGGTGTGGCGCCAGGCCCGCACCGCTGCCTGGGGCGGCGCGGCCGCTGGCGCTCTGGTGGCCAGCCTGCTGCTCTACCTTTTCTTCCGCCGCCGGGCCGAGCGCCAGCTGCTGCAGGCCCGCAATGCGCTGCAGCAGACCCACGACCAGCTGGAACGCCAGGTGGATCTGCGCACGACCCAGCTGCGCACCGCCAACGAGGAGCTCAAACGCCAGATCGCGCAGCGCGTGCTGGCCGAGGACGAGCTGCAGCAGGCCAGCAAGCTGGCGGTGCTGGGCCAGATGTCCACCGGCATCTCGCACGAGATCAACCAGCCGCTGACCGCGCTGCGGGTGCTCTCACGCAACAGCCTGCGCCTGCTGGAGGCCGGCCGCCACGACGACGTGGCCAGCAACCTGCGCACCATCGACGAGATGTCCGAGCGCATGGGCCGCATCGTCACCCAGCTCAAGTCCTTCGCCCGCAAGGACAGCTTGCGCCAGCAGCCGGTGTCGCTGGCCCTGGCCGTGCGCAACGTGCTGCTGATGCTGGACCACCGGCTGCGCCACCAGGACGTGAAGGTGGTGCAGAACCTGCCCGAGGAGCTGAGCGCCCAGGGCGACGCCAACCGGCTGGAACAGGTGCTGCTGAACCTGGCCGGCAATGCGCTGGACGCCATGGCCAGCACCGATGGCGCGGTGCTCACCTTCCAGGCCTGGCGCGAAGGCGAACGGGTGTGGGTGGCGGTGGAGGACAACGGCCCGGGCATCGACGAGGCCCAGATGGATCGCCTCTTCGAGCCCTTCTACACCACCAAACCGGCGGGCCAGGGCCTGGGCCTGGGCCTGGTGATCTCGGCCAAGATCGTGCGGGAATTCGGCGGCACCCTGCGGGCGCAGCGCACCGCCCAGGGCATGCGCTTCGAATTCGATCTGGCCGCCGAGGCCCCCTCCCCTGCGACCGAACACGGGCCTGCCGGCCCTTCCGAGGATGAACATGTTTGACGGCTACCACGTGATCTACATCGAGGACGACCCCCCGGTGCGTTCCAGCGTGGCGCAGACGCTGGAGCTCTCCGGCCTGGCGGTCAAGGCCTTCGGCACCGCCGAGGACGCCCTGCCCCACATCACCGAAGGGGCGCAGGCCATCGTCATCACGGACGTGCGCCTGCCGCGCATGGACGGCATGACGCTGCTGGAAAAGGTGCAGGAGATCGACGCCGGCCTGCCGGTGGTGGTGGTGACGGCGCACGGCGACATCTCCATGGCGGTGCGGGCCATGCGGGCCGGGGCCTACGACTTCCTGGAGAAGCCCTTCGACCCCGAGCGCTTCGTCGAGACCGCCATCCGCGCGCTGGACAAGCGGGTCATGCGCATGGCGCTGGAGGACCTGCGGGCCCAGCTGCAGCAGCGCATCGGCATCGAGTCGGTGCTGCTGGGCCATTCGGCGGCCATGCAGGAGGTGCGGCGCAAGGTGCTGCGGCTGGCGGCCACCTCGGCCGACGTGATGATCCTGGGCGAAACGGGCACCGGCAAGGAGCTGGTGGCCCGCTGCCTGCACGACCAGAGCAACCGGCGCGATCGCAACTTCGTGGCCATCAACTGCGGCGGCCTGCCTGAAACCCTGTTCGAGAGCGAGCTGTTCGGCCACGAGCCGGGTGCCTTCACCTCGGCGGGCAAGCGCCGCATCGGCAAGATCGAGCACGCCAACGGCGGCACCCTGCTGCTCGACGAGATCGAATCCATGCCGATCCAGATGCAGATCAAGCTGCTGCGGGTGCTGCAGGAACGCAAGCTCGAGCGCCTGGGCTCCAACGAGGAGCTGCCGATCAATCTGCGCGTGGTGGCGGCCACCAAGTGCGACCTGCGCGAGCTCAGCGAGCAGCAGAAATTCCGCGCCGACCTCTACTACCGGCTGAACGTGGCCCAGGTGCAGCTGCCGCCGCTGCGCGAGCGGCGCGAGGACATTCCGCTGCTGTTCGAGTACTTCGTCGGCCAGGCCGCCGAACGCTACGAACTGAGCGCGCCGGAACTCAGCCCCGAGCGCCTGCGCGACCTGATGGCCCACGACTGGCCGGGCAATGTGCGGGAGATCCGCAACGCCGCTGACCGCTTCGTGCTCGAAGGCGACCTGGGCGAGCTGCTGGCGGATGCCGGCAGCGAGCCCGTGCCGCTGGCCCAGCAGATGGACAAGGTGGAGAAGGCCCTGATCGAGCAGGCCCTGCAGCGCTGCCAGGGCCGCATGCAGGACGTGATGCAGCAGCTGGGCACGCCCAAGAAGACGCTGTACGACAAGCTGCACCGGCACGGGATCGACCCCGGCCGCTTTCGCTGAGGTTCTAGCGGTACACCGTTGGGTCCGGCGAATCGGTCGGGTGCGCGATCACCCGCTGCAGCGCCGGGCTCATCGGCAGCTGCAGGTTGATGTGCCGTGGCGGAATGGGCTGCAGGAACCACTTGGCGTAGATGGCCTGGATCTCGCCGCTGCGGTACAGGCCCGCCAGCACCTCGTCCACCAGGCGCTTGAACACCGGGTCGCCCTTGCGCAGCACCAGGGCGTAGGGCTCGCTGGTCAGCGGGGTCGGGGCGATCATGTACTCGGCCGAATCGGGCGCCTCGGCCATCAGGCTCTGCAGCAGCACGTCGTCCATGGCGTAGGCGACTGCCTGACGCGCCGTGACCATGCGAAAGCCCTCGATGTCGTAGAGCCCGGCCAGGATCTTCATGTCCAGCCCACGGCGGCGGTTCTCGGCCTGCAGGAACTGGATGCTGGTGGTGGCCAGGGTGGTGGCCACGGGGCGGCCCCGCAGATCGTCCAGGCTGAGCACCGGCGCGTCCTTGCGGGACAGCAGCTTGCTGCTGGCCACGAAGATGGTCAGCGAAAAGGCCACCTGACGCTCGCGTTCGACGTTGTGCGTGGTGACCCCGCACTCCAGATCGGCCGTGCCGTTGGCCACCAGCGGCAGGCGGGTGGCCGAGCTGACCCCCATCATCCGCACCTCCAGATCGGGCATCTCCAAGCGCTGGCGCACCGCCTGAACCACCTTGAGACACAAATCCACGCTGTAGCCCACCGGCTGCCGATCCAGGTCCAGGTAGGAGAACGGCGGCGAGGAGAGCCGGTAGCCCACCGTGATCAGGCCGGTGTCATGGATCTTGCGCAGCGTGGAGGAGGCCCTGAGGAGCGGCGGCTCTTCAGCAGCCGCGGCCTGCCCCCCCCCTGGCCCGAGGGCCATGGCCAGGAAGAAGAAGGACAGCAGGAAGGGGGTTGCGCGGACAGCCATGGGGAAACCTGCGCGCGATTGTGGCAAATCAGAACGCCGGCCACTATGGCATGACAACCCACCCCCAGCGAGGCCATCACGCTTCGTGGATGGCCTGCATGCTGTTGCCCGGGAAATCGCCCAGCTCGAATGGCTCAAGGCGTCCGCCCAGATGCCGTGCGAGGAAGGCCTCCATCTTGGCATTGAACAACAAGCGGTTGGGTTCGCGTGCGAAACCATGCCCCTCGTCCGGGAACAGCAGGTAGGTCACCGGGATGCCGCGCTGCACCAGCTGCTCGACCATCCGGTCCGACTCCGACTGTTTGACGCGCGGGTCGTTCGCCCCCTGCGCGATGAGCAGAGGATCAACAATGGCCTGGGCCTGGTGGATGGGGGACACGGCCCGCAGTGCGGCCTGCCCGTCCGGCGTGGTCGGGTCTCCGACGGAGCGGTGCAGCATCTTGCGCTCATGCTCCCAATGGGGAGGAATCGCGTGCAGCAGCGTCTCCAGGTCGGTCGGCCCGAACATGTCGATGCCGCATGCGTAGCGGCCCGGGTGCTGGGTCAGGGCGGAGAGCACGGCAAAGCCGCCATAGCTGCCGCCTACGATGGCCAGGCGCCGGGCATCGGCAATGCCCTGGGCGATGGCCCAGTCGACCGCGACCTCCAGGTCATCGCTCATCTGGCGACCCCATTGCCCGTCGGCCGCGTTGATGAAGCGCTTGCCGAACCCGGTAGAGCCGCGGAAATTCACCGAAAGCACCGCATAGCCCCTGTCGGCCATCCACTGGTGCATGGCATTCAGGCCGAGGGCGTCGCGCGACCAGGGGCCACCGTGCACCAGCAGCACCAGCGGCACCGGATGCAAGGCCTTGAGCGGCTCGCCCGTGTCGACCGCCCGCGGCAAGGTCAGGTAGGAGACCAGCGGCAAGCCGTCCCGCGCCTTGACGACGACGGGCTGCATGCGGGCCAAGGCCACACCGGCCAGATCGGGCCGATGGACGACGAGCGTCTCCAGCGTCCGCGCATCCCGATCATAGAGATAGGTGGTGGCTGGCGAGGTGTCGGAGGCGCTGCCGATCAGCCAGGTACGGTTGTCGGCGGTGCGGCTCGCCAGCGACCATTGGCCTTCGAACCGGCTTTCGAGGAACTCGATGTCCGCCCGAACCGACTCGTGCAGCACCTTCCAAGTGGGCCGCAGCCAGTTCACCGAGCAGGCCACGGGCTCGAAGGTGTCGGCATCGGTGAGCGTGCCGCCGATGTCCGCATGCGCATCCTCTGCCATGACGCGCACCGCCGCGGTGGCCACATCGGTCACGACCAGCGCAGCCTTGTCGCGCCCACGGCTGTCCAGCCCGTAGATGGAGCGGCCATCCGCGCTGAGATGGAGCCACATCGAGGTGCGGGCATCGTCAGCCTCGATGGTGCTGACGACCTTCCAGCCCGTCTGGCCATCGCGGGCCAGAAGCTGGCGGCCGCCATCCCGGGTCCGGCCAATGGCAAAGTGGACCTGGTAGTCCAAATCGACGAGGAAGCCGGTGAACCCCGGGTTCTCCAGCACCAGGGTGCGCTCACCACTGGACAGGTCGATGGTGTAGAGGTCGAAGTGGCGCGGATCGCGCGCGTTGATCTGGACCAGGATGGAGCCCGGGTGCTTGCGGCTGACCGAGACCACATGGGTGGTGGCCTGCGCATCTGGGCTCAGGCAGCGCTGCTCTCCGGTCGCCACGTCCACCGTGTAGAGGCGGAAATGCTCGTCCCCGTCCCTGTCCTGGCTGAACAGAAGCCGGCTCGAATCGCGTGTCCATTGGTGGCCCGAGACCCCGCGACGCTGATCGAAGGTCAGTTGGCGCGGTTCGGCCGAGCCGTCCCGTGGCCTCACCCACAAGTTCATCACGCCCCCGGCGCTGGTCGACGAAACCAGCCACCGGCCGTCCGGGCTGATGGTGGTCGCCCCCTGCGCCGGATCCCGAAGAGAAGG
>NZ_BADL01000351.1 GCF_000333615.1 Ideonella sp. B508-1
ATTGGCCCGATCACGAAGAGCATCCTGCCGTTGAGCGCATTCCTGCGTGTGCGAGAGGAACTGGCGCAGTTCGGACAGCACCGTCTCCTTCTCTCGGTCGATGCTGATCATGTGGTAGCTGTCGTTGAGCAGGACAACCCGCGTGCAGGCCGCACTGACCTTGCTGGCGAGTTCATAGGCGCTGCGCGGTGTGGCGCATTCGTCCTCCCGTGCATGGATCAACAGTGTCGGGACGGTCACATCCCCGAGCGAGCGGCGGGTCAGCCGGATCAGGTCACGGGCCCGAAGCAGATCGGCCACGCACAGCGAGGCTGCACCGGCATCCGATTCACCCAACTCCTGCATCTGCCTGGCCACCCAGGCACGCATGCGCAGATCCTTCAAGCCGAAGGGCTCGCGCTCCTTGACGCGGATGCGCCTGGCAAAAGGCGTCACACGGGCCAAGGGCAGCAAATGGGTGTACCAGGGGTTGCCCCAGCCATCGTAGTGCAAGGCGGCCGACAGGCACAGCAAAGAGGCCAGACGGTCCGACCTGAGCGCAGCAACACGGGCCGCCAGAACAGCCCCCAGACACAGCCCACCGATCGACACGGTGTCGCACTCGGCCAGCATGGCATCACAGGCCTTGAGCGCACCGGCCACCCAGGCCTGGGCGGAGCGCAGTGGTGCCTCGCTGAAGGTGCCGTAGGTATAGCCCGGCATCACAGGCACTTTCACCGTGTAGTCAGCCCGGTGCAAGCCTCTGGCAATGAATTGCAGCTCCAGGGGGCTGCTGCTGAGCCCATGAAACAGCAAGATGCCGTGGCGCCCACCGCGCAGGTGAAGTTCGCGCAGGGAGGTCGACGTCTCAGGACGAGACTGCGTTTTCATTCAGAGGGGTCAAGCCAGAAACACGTGCCTCGATGATTTAAAAGAGGATGTTCCTTGCTTTTTTTAAATTCGTATTCCAATCCCTCATGTTAGGGGCTTTGATCGTTCTGTGCCAAGCTTTGGCCACCTGATTTACCTCTGATTAACAATGCCGCCAGATACCCCAAACGGCATGCCCCACAGGTCACCCGAGGGGCAAGACCACAGGAAGAGCTGGGCGAAAAAAAGGCAACCCGAAGGTGGCCCTCTTTGAGGGGCTGTCGATGCCAGGTTTCTGGCACGCGCAAGTCGGTCAGTGCACCACGCCCAGGGCCGTCTTCTGACCGGCCTTGTAGGTGTA
>NZ_BADL01000350.1 GCF_000333615.1 Ideonella sp. B508-1
AGGGCAGCTTCAGGGCGCCGCGGGCATCGAGCGAGGCGTCGACGCCCACCCAGTCAGCCACCTCGGGCGAGACGCCGTCGGGCCACTGGAAGTCGCCCGGCGCCAGCTCGGGCACCTCGCGGAAGCCGCCGCGGGCCACGGCCTCGGCCAGGTGCTTGCGGGAGTAGCCGGCCATTTCGGTGAAGAAGCGGCGCAGCTCGGCATTGCCTTCGGTGCCCATGGCCGCCGCCAGCTCTTCGTAGCGGCGGGCCGCCTCGCGCTCCAGGGTGATGGCGTGCGCGAGGAAGATTTCAACGTCCTGCATGGATGGATCAACCGAACTTGAAGAGGATGCCGTGGCCGCCGCGCGGGTATTCCCAGGCGACGTTGCTGTGCTCGGTGCAGATGACGCGGCAGCTGCCGCATTCCAGGCAGCCGTCGGTGATCAGCGTCACCGTGCGGTTGCCCTCGGTCTTGTAGCAGGAGGCCGGGCAGACGTAGGTGCAGGCCTGGGACTGGCAGTCGTTGGCGCAGACCTCGGGGGCCTTGATCTGGATGTGCGGCCGACCGTGGTCGACCTTGTAGCGGTTCTGGAACAGCTTGTTCTCGACGTTGACAGCAGCAGTGCTCATGGCGCTCTCCGGTCAGGGGGTGGGGGACGGTTCAGCGGAAGGCGCGCCAGAACTTGAAGGCGTCGCTCACCAGGCCGGTGAGGCGGCGGGCGCCCTTGAAGCTGCCGAGGATCTCGCGCTCCTTGGTCTTCTTGTCCACGCCATCGACGGTGAACATGGTCTTGGCCGCGCGGTTGATCAGCTCGGGGTAGGTGGTGAAGAACTGCGGCGTGGTGTGCAGCACATCCGGCATCGCCTTGTACTTCTTCAGGTCCTTCATCACGAAGGACTCGTCCATCTTGGTCTTGTAGAGCTTGAGGTTGGCCTCGGTGGGCGCCTTGTTGCCCTGCTTGAGCGCCACGATGGTCTCGCCGGCCAGGCGGCCGCTGGTCATGGCCAGGTTGGAGCCCTCGCGGTGCACCGCGTTGACGAAGCCGCCGGAGTCACCCACGATGATCCAGCCGTTGCCGTAGATCTTGGGCACGGCGTTGTAGCCGCCCTCGGGGATCAGGTGCGCGGCGTACTCCTTCATCTCGCCGCCTTCGATCAGCGGGGCGATGCTGGGGTGGGCCTTGAGCTTCTCCAGCAGGGCGTAGGGGCTGGTGCGGTTCGGGTTGGCCTTGAAGTCCGACAGCAGGCAGCCGATGCCGATGGTCAGCGAGTCCTTGTTGGTGTAGAGGAAGCCGGTGCCGACCATGCCCTCGGTGACCTTGCCCATCAGCTCGATCACCACGCCCTCTTCGTCCTTGATGTTGAAGCGCTGCTGGATGACTTCCTCGGGCAGGAAGAGGATTTCCTTGACCGCCAGGGCCACGTTCTTGGCCTGCAGTTCGGGGTGGAAGCCCGCCTTGCGCGCCAGCGTGCTGTTGACGCCATCGGCCAGCACCACCACGTCGGCATAGACCTCGCCGCCCAGGCGGTCGCAGCGCACGCCGATCACGCGGTCCTTGTCCAGCAGCAGCTCGTCCACCGTGGTCTCGCAGACCAGCAGCGCACCGGCCTCGCGCACCTTGCTCGAGAACCACTTGTCGAACTGGGCGCGGATGATGGTGTAGCGGTTGTAAGGCGGCTTGTTGTAGTCGTCGCTGCGGTAGTGGGTGCCGATGAAGCTGTCGTCATCCATCACCCAGATGCGCTGCTCGATGATGTGGCGCTCCAGCGGGGCGTCCTCGCGGAAGTCGGGGATGATCTTCTCCAGCGCATCGCTGTAGAGGATGGCGCCCTGCACGTTCTTCGAGCCCGGGTACTCGCCGCGCTCGATCTGCAACACCTTCAGGCCAGCCTTGGCCATGGTGTAGGCGGCGGCATTGCCCGAGGCCCCGGCGCCGACGACGATGGCGTCAAACTTCTCTTTGGTAGCGGACATCGCTGTTCTCCTGAGGGATGAGGTTCAAGCCACCTTGCGGATCTGCTTGGCCAGGCGGGCCTCGAAGGCCTTGGTGAGGGCCGGCAGCACCTGCAGGGCGTTGCCGACGATGCCGAAATGGGCGAAGTCGAAGATGGGCGCGTTGGCATCGGTGTTGATGGCCACGATCACGTCCGAGCTCTCCATGCCCACCCGGTGCTGGATGGCGCCGGAGATGCCGGCGGCGATGTAGAGCTTGGGCCGCACCGTCTTGCCGGTCTGGCCGACCTGGCGCTCGGCCTCCACCCAGCCGGCCTGCACCACCGGGCGGGTGGCGCCCACCTCGGCGCCCAGCACCCGGGCCAGGTCCCACACCAGCTTGAAGTTGTCCGGGTTCTTCAGGCCCTTGCCCCCCGAGACAATCACGTCGGCATAGGCCAGGTTGACCGTGTTGCGGTTGGCGTCGGGGATGAAGTCCAGCAGCTTGGTGACGATGTCGGTCTCCACCATGCCCAGCGTGGCCTCGGTGATGCTGCCGGTGCGGCTGTCGTCGCGGCGCGGCATGGGCGCGGTGCGCGGGCGCATGGTGGCCATCTGCGGCCGGTAGGCCAGGGTCATGATGGTGCACAGCAGGCTGCCGCCGAAGGTTGGCCGCGTGGCGGCCAGGGCCCGGGTGGTGCCGTCGATGTTCAGCTCGGTGCAGTCGGCCGTCAGGCCGGTGCCCAGCGTGGTGGCCACCGAGCCGGCCAGGTCGCGGCCCATGGTGGTGGCGCCCAGCAGCAGGATCTCGGGCTGGTACTGGTTGACCAGGTCGGTCATGCCCTTGGTGAAGGGCTCGTTGCGGTAGCCCTTGAGCACCGGGTCGCGCATCACATAGCAGCTGTCGGCGCCGTAGGCGTAGGCTTCCTTGGCGAAGTCGTCGAGCTTCTCGTCGGGGCCGCCCATGACCACGCCGGCCACCGACACGCCCAGCTTGTCGGCCAGCTTGCGGGCCTCGCCCATCAGCTCCCAGCTCACGGAGTGAACCTGGCCTCGGTCGTGTTCGATGAAGACCCAGACGCCCTTGTAGCTCTTGAGGTGTTCGGGCAGTTCCAGGTTGCGGCCGCGGCCGGCCGGCTTCAGGGGGGCGTTTGCATTGCTCATGGCAGGTGCTCCTTGGGGCGGCGGGTCAGGCGGAAAGGTGGTCCACGATCTCCTGCTCCAGCATCGGGTGCTGGGTGAAGATCTTGTCGAGCAGGTTGATCGTGACGTCGTTCAGGCTGGTGTCGGCCACGGTCATCATGTCGGCCTTCTCGCTGCGCGGCGTCGGGCCGAAGACCTTGCTCACCACGGTGGGCGAGCCCTTCAGGCCGATCTTGGTGACGTCCTCGATGCCGGCATCGTCCTTGTTCCACTTGCGCACCTGGAAGCGCGCGGCGCGCAGCATGTCGTCCATGGTGGCGAAGCGCATCTCGTTGGTGCCTTCGAGCATGGTGATCAGGCTGGGCAGCGTGGTGTCGAGCAGCTGCACGCCGCCCTCGGCCCGGCGCTCCACCTGGATGCGGCGGTTCTCCAGATCCACCTTGACGATGCGGCTGACATAGGTCAGCAGGTTCCAGCCCAGGCGCTTGGCAATGCCGGGGCCGACCTGGGCGGTGTCGCCATCGATGGTCTGCTTGCCGGTGAAGACCAGGTCCACCGCCTGCTCTTCGTGGATCTTCTTGATCGCCGAGGTCAGCGCGTAGGAGGTGGCCAGGGTGTCGGCGCCGGCAAAGGCGCGGTCGGTCACCAGGATGGCGTCGGTGGCACCGAAGCTGATGCACTTGCGCAGCGCTTCCTCGGCCTGGGGCGGGCCCATGCACAGCATCGTCACCCGACCGCCGAACTGGTCCTTCAGGCGCAGGGCCTCTTCCAGCGCAAACAGGTCGTAGGGGTTCACGATGGCCGGCACACCCTGGCGCATGATGGTGTTGGTCACCGGGTGGACGCGGATCTGCGCCGAATCCGGCACCTGCTTGATGCAGACGACGATGTGCATGGAAGTCTCCGGTGGAGGTGGTGCGGCTCAGGCGGCGCGCAGGTTGGCGGAAGGGGTGGCGGCGGGCGCGGACTCGCGGCGCTCGGCCAGGCTGTCGCGCAGCTTGGACAGCGAGACGTGCTGCTGACCGCCGGCGTCCTGGAAGACCTTGAAGACCTTCTCGGTGGCGGCGTCGGACTGCACGAAGTCCTGGTAGGCCTGCGCCAGCAGTTCGCGGTAGCGCTGGAACATGGCCAGCTCGTCCAGCCCGGCCAGGCCCTCGGCCTTGTGCAGGTACTGGTAGAAGCGCTTGAGGATGTGCAGGCGGTTCACGTTGACGACGCGCTCGTCGTACGAGACGCCGAAGAAGTCGAGAAACTCGTTGGCACTGGACAAGGCCTTGAGTTGTTGGATGAAGTCGCTCATGGGTGGGTCTCCAGTCCGTCAGGCAGCCAAACGGGTGGCCGGGTGGGGGGCCAGCAAGGGGGTCAGGTCAGCGCTGCCTTCCGAGCGGAAGCGCAGCAGGTCGGTGTTGTCGGGCGGGCGCTTGGTGGCCAGCACATGGGCGCGGATGCGCTCCAGCAGCGCTGGCACCTCGGCGGCTTCCAGCGTCTGCCCCAGTTGGGCATAGGCCGCGATGACCGCATGCGAGCCGCTGTGCTTGCCCAGCACCAGGGTGTGGTGGCGGCCCAGTTCGGCGGGGTCGAAGCCCTGGTAGTTGCGCGGATCCTTGAGCAGGCCGTCCACATGGATGCCCGACTCGTGGGTGAAGACCGCCTCGCCGACGATGCTCTTGTTCTGCGCCACCGGCCGGCCCGAAGCCCGGGCCACCAGGGCCGAGATGCCGGCCAGCGCCAGGCCGTCCACACCGCTTTCCACGCCGTGGAGGTGGCGCATGGCCATCACCACCTCCTCCAGCGCGGCATTGCCGGCACGCTCGCCCAGGCCGTTGACGGTGGTGCTCACATGGGTGGCCCCGGCACGCCAGGCGGCCAGGGTGTTGGCGGTGGCCAGGCCCAGGTCGTTGTGGGCGTGCATCTCGATGGCAATGTCCACCTCGCGGCGCAGCGCACCGATGCGGCGGGCGGTCTCGAAGGGATCGAGGATGCCCAGGGTATCGGCATAGCGCACCCGCACCGCGCCGGCGCTCTGGGCGGCCGCGGCCACCTTGGCCAGGAAGCCGTCGTCGGCGCGCGAGGCGTCCTCCAGGCCCACGCTGACCAGGGCCCCGGCGTCGGTGGCGCGGTGCACATGGCGGATGACACTGGACAGCACCCAGGCCCGGTCCCGGCCCAGCTTGCGCTCGATCTGCAGATCGGACACGGGAATGGACAGGTGGACCAGATCGGCCCCGCAGCGCAGCGCGCCCTGCAGATCGGCCTCGCACATGCGGGCCCAGACCATGGTGCGGGCCTTCAGCCGCAGGCCCACGATGGCCTGGATCAGCTCGACCTCGTGCTCGCCCATGGCGGGGATGCCGATCTCCATCTCCGGCACGCCGGCGGCGTCCAGCGCCTGGGCGATGGCCAGCTTCTCCTCGTCGGTGAAGGCCACGCCAGCGGTCTGCTCACCGTCGCGCAGCGTGGTGTCGTTGATCGTGAAAGGCCAGGTCCGGTCGAAGGTGTCCATGTCGGCGTCCTCGTTGGATGGACCTGTCAACGCAAGCGGTGTGCCACCTGTTTGTGCGCCCCTAATTGCTTGATTTGATTGGATTTTCTGTGCCGCTTCGGGCAACAGAGGGCGCTGTGGGTTTTGTCACGTTGCCGACAGCCTGGGCCCAGGCTCAGGCAGAGAGCCTGTGCGACAGCCAACCACGGTGGGCAGCGGTGGGCGCTGGCCCGTGGCCGGGGGCGTGGAGGGTGCCGAGGGATGGGTGTGGTGGGCCGGGGCGCGCCAGGCGCGCCCTTCCTGTCCGACTCACCGTGGGTGTCTGAGCGAAGCGCGCCAGGCGCGCGCAGCGAGTTCCACGGTGCCGGCCTGGCGCATCCAGCCCGAGGGTCGTCCGAGCGCAGGCGAGGACCACCCGATCGCCCCCGGCCGCGGGCAGGCGTCCGCCGCGGGGACCCCCCTCAGCAGAGTGCCCTCAACGACGCAACCCACCGGGAGGATTCACTCCCTCGCGTGGTTCTTCGAGTACTTGGGCAGTTCCACCACCAGCGGTGTGCCGTTGAGTTTGACGCAGCAGGACAGGCGCGACTGGGCGTCCAGCCCCCAGGCGTCGTCGAGCTGGTCTTCCTCTTCCTCGTCAGCCGCCGGCAAGCCGGCCAGACCCTCGCGGATGTGCACATGGCAGGTCGCGCAGGCGCAGACCTTCTCGCAGGCATGTTCGATCGCCACGCCATGCTCCAGCAGCGCGTCCACCAGCTTCTGCCCGGTGCGCGCCTCGAAGGACAGGCCGTCGGGGCACAGCTCCGGGTGCGGCCGCACCGTCACCGGCGTGGGGGGCTTGCTGGCCTTGGCAGAGGGGGAGGCAGCCAGGGCGTCGGTGGGGGCGGTCATGGTTGGCTCCGGAACTGAAGAGAGGATCGGTCAGGCCGCCAGCCCGTGCTCGGCGGAGGTCGAGGGTGAGCTGCCCAGCGCGCCGGCCAGGGTGTCCAGACGCTGGCCGGACAGGGCCTCGCGCACCCGGGCATCCATGCGGCGCCCGGCAAAGGGTGTGGTGGCCTGGTTCAGGCCTTCGGTGGCCTGGCGCAGGCGCTCGCGCATCGTGCGGTGCGCCTCCAGCGACGGGCCCTCGCCCTCGGCGCATTCGGCCAGGCCATCGGCCACATCCTGCATGGCCCGCAGGATGACGAACTGCTCGCGCGCCACCAGCAGGTGGCCGTCGGCATGCAGGGCGGCGTCCACCGCGTCCAGCAGGCGGCGGGCTTCGACCTCGGCCTCGCGCAGCATGCGGGCGGCAGCATCGGCCTCGGCGCTCTGGATGGCCGACTGCAACATGCCGGCCACCTCGTCGTTGGCCAGACCGTAGCTGGGCTTGACCTCGACATGGGCCTGCACGCCGGTGGTCTGCTCCTGCGCGGTCACGCTCAGCAGGCCGTCGGCATCGATCTGGAAGGTCACGCGGATGCGCGCCGCCCCCGCCACCATCGGCGGGATGCCACGCAGCGTGAAGCGCGCCAGCGAACGGCATTCACTGACCAGCTCGCGCTCGCCCTGCACCACATGCAGGGCCATCGCGGTCTGGCCGTCCTTGAAGGTGGTGAAGTCCTGGGCCCGCGCGGTGGGCACGGTGGAGTTGCGCGGAATGATCTTCTCGACCAGACCGCCCATGGTCTCCACGCCCAGGGACAGCGGGCAGACATCGAGCAGCAGCAGACCGTTGTCGCCCACCGCCTTGTTGCCGGCCAGCTGGTCGGCCTGGATGGCCGCACCCAGGGCCACCGCCTGGTCGGGGTCGATGCCGGTGTAAGGCTCGCGGCCGAACAGCTCGGCCACCGCGCAGCGCACCTGCAAGAGACGCGTCGAGCCGCCCACCATCACCACGCCATCGACCTCCGGCGCCTTCAGGCCGGCGTCGCGCAGCGCGCGCTTGACCGGGCCCAGGGTGCGCTCCACCAGCGGACGGGTCAGGGCGTCGAAGGCCGCCCGGTCCAGCGAGGCGGCGAAGGCCTGCCCCTGCGCCGCGCAGGTGGCGGTCATGGTGGCGCTCTCCTGGTCGGAGAAGGCCTCCTTGGCCTGGCGGGCCGCGGCGCGCAGTGCGCCAGCATCGGCCGGGCCCCAGGGCGCCGGGCACTGGGCCACGAACCAGTCCACCAGGGTCTGGTCGAAGTCGTCACCGCCCAGCTGGACGTCGCCGTTGGTGGCCAGCACCTCGAAGACGCCACGCGACAGGCGCAGCACGCTCACGTCGAAGGTGCCGCCGCCCAGGTCGTAGACCACGTAGACGCCCTCGCTGGCGGTGTCCAGGCCATAGGCCACGGCCGCCGCGGTGGGCTCGTTGAGCAGGCGCAGCACGGTGAGGCCGGCGGCCTGGGCGGCGTCCTTGGTGGCCTGGCGCTGCGCGTCGTCGAAATAGGCCGGCACGGTGATGACGGCGCCCACCAGCGGGCCGCCCAGGGCGGCCTCGGCCCGGTCCTTCAGCGCCCGCAGCACCTCGGCGCCCACCGCCACCGGACTCTTCACGCCGGCCACGGTGCGCACCCCCACGGCGCTCTCGCCCAGGGCTTCCAGCGCGTAGGGCACCACGCCCGGGGCGATGTCACCCGGCCCGCGCCCGATCAAGCGCTTGGCCGAGGCGATGGTGTTGAAGGGATCCTGCGCGGCCAGCGCGCGGGCGGCGTCGCCCACCGTCACCGTGCCATCGGCCGCGTAGTGCACCACCGAGGGCAGCAGGCTGCGCCCGGCCTCGTCGCTCAGCACCACCGGCACCGCGCTGCGGACCGTGGCCACCAGCGAATTGGTGGTGCCCAGGTCGATGCCCACCGCCAGCCTGTGCTGGTGCGGCGCCGCCGCGCGACCGGGTTCAGCGATTTGCAACAGAGCCATGGTCAAGCACTCCTGGTGGTTCGCCTCCCCGTCCAGCGGCCGCCGCGGAACCGGCTTGGCCGGGCCGCTGGTGGCGCCCCCTTGAGGGGGCCGCCGAAGGCGGTACGGGGTGGTCTGTCAGACTGCGAAGGACTCGCCACAGCCGCAGTTGGCGGTGGCGTTGGGGTTGTGGAACTTGAAGCCCTCGTTGAGGCCTTCGCGCACCCAGTCCAGCTCGGTGCCGTCGACCAGGGGCAGGCTCTGGGCGTCGACCAGCACCTTCACACCTTCGGTCTCGAAGACCTGGTCCTCGGGGTTGGCCGCGTCGGCGAACTCCAGCGCGTAGGCATAGCCGGAGCAGCCGCTGGTCTTGACGGCCACGCGCAGGCCGATGCCGCCACCACGCTGCGTCAGCGCCTTCTGGATCTGCTTGGCCGCCTTGGGCGTCACGCTGAGCGTCATGGCCGTCTCCTTCAGACCGAGAACGAGCTGCCGCAGCCGCAGGTGCTGGTGGCGTTCGGGTTGCGGATCACGAAGCGCGAGCCTTCCAGGCTGTCCTCGTAGTCGATCTCCGCGCCGGCCAGGTACTGCAGGCTCATCGCGTCGACCAACACCTTGATCGCGCCGCGCGCCACCTCCAGGTCGTCTTCCTTGGCGGTGTCGTCGAAGGAGAAGCCGTACTGGAAGCCCGAGCAACCGCCGCCGGTCACGAAGATGCGCAGGCGCAGATTGGGGTCGTTCTCTTCGGCCAGCAGCTCGCCGACCTTGCTGACGACGGCGTCGCTGATGTGGATGGGCGGCTGGCCATCGGCGAAGACGGGCATCACCGGCGGCGTGGCCGGGGTGCTGCTGCAGCTGCTGGCGGCGCCGTTGGGCTGGGATTGGCAGGCCATGGGGAAATCTCCGTGTCGGGTGGGGTGTGTTCGGGGGAGCGAGCCGGGGACGGCGGGCCTCAGGCGTTGGCCGGGGCGCAGGCGGGTTGTTCCAGCGTGCCGGTTCCGCTCTTGCTGCGGTAGTCGTTGACCGCGGCCTTGATGGCGTCCTCGGCCAGGATGGAGCAGTGGATCTTCACCGGCGGCAGCGCCAGCTCCTCGGCGATCTGGGTGTTCTTGATCTCCAGCGCCTGGTCCAGCGTCTTGCCCTTGACCCACTCGGTCACCAGCGAGCTCGAGGCGATGGCCGAGCCGCAGCCGTAGGTCTTGAAGCGAGCATCCTCGATCACGCCGGTGCTGGGGTTGACCTTGATCTGCAGCTTCATCACGTCGCCGCAGGCCGGCGCACCGACCATGCCGGTGCCGACGCCTTCATCGGCGGTTTCGAAGCCGCCCACATTGCGCGGGTTCTCGTAGTGGTCGATGACCTTGTCGCTGTATGCCATGGTGTGCTCCTGAAGGGTGGGGCGTTCAGTGTTCAGCCCACTGGACGGAATTCAGATCGATGCCGGCCTGGTGCATGTCCCACAGGGGGCTCAGGCCGCGCAGGCGCTCCACCGTCTCGCGCACCTGGGCAGCGGCACGGTCGATGTCCTGTTCGGTGGTGAAGCGGCCCATCGAGAAGCGGATGGAGCTGTGGGCCACCTCGTCGGACAGGCCCAGGGCGCGCAGCACATAGCTGGGCTCCAGGCTGGCCGAGGTGCAGGCCGAGCCCGAGGACACCGCCACGCCCTTGATGCCCATCAGCAGCGACTCGCCTTCGACGAAGGTGAAGCTCATGTTCAGGTTGTGCGGGATGCGCCGGGTCAGGTCGCCATTGACGATGACCTCGGGGATGTCGGCCAGCCTGGCCAGCAGCCGGTCGCGCAGCACACGGATGCGCTCGTTCTCGCTGGCCATGTGCTCCTTGGCCAGGCGGTAGGCCTCGCCCATGCCGACGATCTGGTGCGTGGGCAGGGTGCCCGAGCGCATGCCGCGCTCGTGGCCGCCGCCGTGCATCTGGGCCTCGATGCGCACCCGGGGCTTGCGCCGCACGTACAGCGCACCGATGCCCTTGGGGCCGTAGCTCTTGTGGGCCGACAGGCTCATCAGGTCCACGCACTGGCTGTGCATGTCCAGCGGGATCTTGCCGGTGGCCTGGGCCGCATCCACATGGAACAGCACGCCCTTGCTGCGGCAGAGCCGGCCGATGGCGTCGATGTCCTGCACCACGCCGATCTCGTTGTTGACGGCCATCACGGAGACGAGGATGGTGTCCGGGCGCATCGCCGCCTCCAGCACCGACAGGTCCAGCAGGCCGTTGGACTGCACCGGCAGGTAGCTGACCTCGAAGCCCTCGCGCTCCAATTCGCGCATGGTGTCCAGCACGGCCTTGTGTTCGGTCTGCACCGTGATCAGATGCTTGCCCTTGGCCTGGTGGAACTGGGCCACGCCCTTGATGGCCAGGTTGTCGGACTCGGTGGCGCCGCTGGTCCAGACGATCTCGCGGGGGTCGGCCCCGATCAGCGCGGCCACATGTTCGCGGGCGATCTCCACCGCCTCTTCGGCGGCCCAGCCGTAGGCATGGCTGCGCGAGGCCGGGTTGCCGAACTGTTCGTACAGGTAGGGGACCATGGCCTGGACCACCCGCGGGTCCACCGGCGTGGTGGCTGCGTAGTCCAGATAGATCGGCTTGGCGGTTTCCATCGTTGCGACTCCCGTGGTCTGTTCATGCCCCAAATCGCAACCCGCGTGCCAACCTGGCGCCTCCCCGCGAGAATTTCGCAAGTCCTTGATCTGATACGGATTTCCGACAAAACCATTTGGTCATCAGGGCCTTGATGTCAGCGCACCTGGCGGCGGCTGCGGGAGACGCTGTGTGGTTTGTCGGCTATTCGACGCGGCGTGTCGCACGCCCGCGCGGGCCCGCCCCGGGGCGGGCCGCCATGGCACCCAATCTGCTTGGTGGCGGGGCACCCCAGGAGAACGTCATGAACCTGTTCACCGGCGAGGCGGCCGACGAGTTGTTCGGCGGCGAGCCCCCCGCCACCGTGCGACCGCTGCTGGCCCAGGCCCAGCAGGCCCCGCGCGAAGAGATTCCTCCGCTGCTGTGGGCCGCGCAGGCCAGCGCGCCGCAAGCCCTCTCGGTCTACTACCTGCTCTACAAATGCCACGCCGGCCGGCGGGAATTCGCACTGGCCGAGAAGGCCGCGCGGCTGGGCCTGGCCGAGGCGGCGCGGCAGGCCGGCCTGCCCGGCGACTGGCAGGCGGTGGCGCCCGGCGCGAGCGACTTCGCGGGGACCGGCCCGCAGCGCTTCTGGCTGTTCACGCTCAAGGCCCTGGCTTTCATCGCGGTGCGCAGCGGCCGCCAGGACGAGGCCCGCGCCCTGCTGGACCAGATCGCCCGGCTGGACCCGCAGGCCAGCGTGGGCGGCGAGGTGATCGCCAGCCTGCTGGCCAGCGTGGCGGGGACCGGCGCCGCATGACGCGCGGGCGCCCCCTGGCGCGGGCTCAGGCCGCGAAGCGGAACAGCTCCGGCTGGGACTGGCGGTACACCCGCAGCCAGCTCAGCGTGGCCGGCACCAGCGAGCGCACGCCGAACCACAGGGCCTCGTCGCGCGCCGGCCCCTCCTCGCGCAATGCGATGCCCATGCCGCGCCAGCCCGCCCAGTCGATCTCCGGCATGGCCTGGGTGGCGCTGCCGGGCAGGTCGCGCAGCATGGCGGCCAGCACGCCCAGCTGGCGCGTCACCTCGCCCCGGGTCAGGCGCGAGCCCAGCAGCTCGCCCTCTTCCAGCCCGTCGGTCAGCGTCAGCACAGCCGCGCCGGCCTCTTCGATGGACCCCAACATCGCGGCGGTGATCATGTGTGCCTCCTGTCTGGTGCTGTCGACAGGCCGAGCAGGTTTGATGCCAGGCCCAGCCCGCTAGACTGCGCCCAGGCCCTGCCCCTCACCAGCCGGACCAACCCTGAGCGCGCCAGCGCAGATTGCTCCCCGTCCATGGCCACTTCCCGACGTTCCGCCCGCCCCGCCGCCAAGCCGGCCCTCAAGGGCAGCATCTCGCTGCAGACGCCGCTGGGCGCGGTGCTCAGCGAGAGCCGCATCCGCCTGCTCGAGGCCATCGACCGGGTGGGCTCGCTCAACCGGGCGGCGCGCGAAGTGCCGCTGTCCTACAAGGCCGCCTGGGATGCGCTGGACACCATGAACCAGCATGCGCCCGAACCCCTGGTGCTGCGCGCCACCGGCGGCGCGGGCGGCGGCGGCACCCAGCTGACCGACTACGCCCGCCAGCTGGTGGCCCTGTACCGGGCCATGGAGAGCTCGCAGCAGGACATCCTCAACCGCCTGCCGGGCGTGCCGGCCCAGGGCGATGCACCGGCCCTGCGCACGCTGATCCGCCGCATGAGCATGCGCACCAGCGCGCGCAACCAGCTGGCCTGCCGGGTGCAGAGCCTGTCGGACCGCGGCGGCCTGGTGGATGTGTCCCTGGACCTGGGCCAGGGCGATGTCTTCGTGGCCACCATCACCCCGGCCTCGGCCCAGTCGATGGCACTGCAGGCCGGTGACGAGCTCTACGCCCTGATCAAGGCGCCCTGGGTGCAGGTGGCGGCCAAGGCGCCCCGGCGCCAGGCCGGCCGCAACCGGCTGGCCGGCACGCTGATGGCCTTGCAGCCCGGCCGCACCCACACCGCCTGCACCCTGCAACTGGCCGGGGGCCTGGTGCTGGAGGCCACGGTGCCGAACACCGAGGCCGCCGGTCTGAGCCTTGGGGCGCCGGCCTGGGCCACGTTCGCCACCGACAGCGCGGTGCTGGTCACCTTCCGCTGAAGGCACCTCCCGGGCCGGCGGTCCCGATTGCAGCGCCGCGGACAGGCGCCTACGATGGTCCGGCCCGCACAGGGCGGGCGCGGCAGGAGCACACCATGCGGCTGTTCTGGACCTGCCTGGGCCATCGCGCCCAGAACGCTGTCGCGGCCGGGATGGCCCGCGGCGCCACCGTGCAGACCGCCCGGGCCGTGGCCCTGGCGGGGGGCATCGCACTGGCCGGCTGCGCGCCCTTGCCGCCCGCGCCGCCCCCCTCGCCGCCCTGGGAGGACGCTGCCTTCGCCCCGGTGGCCGTGGACACCAGCGCTCGCGACCTCTTCGCCCTGACGCCGGAGATGCGCCACTTTCTGCGCAGCGATCTGAGCCTGCTGCTGCACATGGAGGGGCGGCAGGAAGGCCTTTACCGGGCGCTGCGCAACCCGCGCTACCTGAAGCTCGACTACGACGCCGCCCACACCCGGACCGCGGCCGAGTCCTTCCGCGACCGGGCCGGCAACTGCCTGTCCCTGGTCATCCTCTCGGCCACGCTGGCACGCGACCTGGGCCTGTCGGTCAGCTTCCAGGAGGTGCTGGGTGAGGACAGCTGGGGCCTGTCGGGCGACTTCATCGTGGCCAGCGGCCATGTGAACCTGGTGCTCGGCCAGCGCAGTGGCGTGATGCTGGGCGACGAGAGCCAGGCCCGGGTGGTGGACTTCCTGCCCAGCGACCGGGCACGCGGCTACCGCACCCGCCGGGTGGGCGAGACCACCCTGGTGGCGATGTACCAGAACAACCGGGCGGCCGAGGCCCTGGTGGAGGGCCGGCTGGACGAGGCCTACGCCTGGGCCCAGGCGGCGGTGCGCAGCGCGCCTCAACGCGCCGCCAGCCTCAACACCCTGGGCGTGGTCTATGAGCGCCGGGGGCTGCCTGCCGCCGCGGAACAGACCTGGCGTCTGGCGCTGGCCCTGGCCCCCGAGGACACCCGGGTGATGGGCAACCTGGTGGCGCTGCTGCAGGCCCAGGACCGGCCGCAGGAGGCCCACGCCCTGTCGACGCAGTTGGCCCGGCTGCAGAGCCAGGCCCCCTTCACCCATTACCGGGAGGGCCTGCTGGCCGCCCGCGCAGGCAACTGGCCCCGCACCCGCGACGAGATGCAGCAGGAGATCGACCGCAACCCCAACTTCCTGGAGGCACAGGCCTGGCTGGCCCAGGCCTACCTGGCCCTGGGCGACCTGCCCGAAGCCAGACGCCATCTGCAGCGCGCCGCGGAGCTGGGCGACACCCCGGCAGACCGTTCGCTCTACGCGGCCAAGCTGGCCCGCCTGGGCGTCGCCAAGGCCCCTTGAGGCCCCGGCCGGGACCGGCCCATTCGACCGCGCCCGGCGGGATGGGCACAATCACGCCTTCGTCCCTCATTTCCCGATGTCCATGACCTCGATGCCCACGCCGCCCGCGGCGGACCAGCCGACCCCGCCCGAGGCCGATGCCCTGGCCCTTTCTGCCGCCGCCCCGGCCCCCAGCGACACGGTCGCGGACACCCCGGCTGCTGCGGCCACGCCCGAGGCGGCGCCCGCCCCAGGGGCTCCGGTGGCCGCCGCGCCGGCGATGAGTGCCGCCGAATGCGCCGAGCAGCTCAAGCAGCGCTTTCCGGCGCTGTTCGCGGGCGCGCCCAAGCCGATCAAGCTGCGCGTGCAGGCCGACATCCAGGCCCGCGCCCCCGGCGTGTTCACCAAGGCCGTGCTCTCGGCCTTCCTGCGCCGCCACACCGGTGGCACCGGCTACCTGATCGCCCTGAGCCGCGCCAGCCACCGGCTGGACCTGGACGGCCAGCCCACCGACCCGGTCAGCGACGAGCACCGTCAGGCCGCCCTGGACGAACTGGCGCGGCGCCGCGCCATCACCCAGGCCCGGCGCGCCGAAGAGGACCAGGCCCGGCGTGACCGCGCCCACCTGCTGCGCGACTTCGAGAAGACCACGCTGACCGAGGCCAATTTCTGCGCCCTCAAGGGCCTGACGCCCGAGCAGCTGCAGGCCACGCTGGCCCAGGCCCGCCAGGAAGCGGCCGAAGCCCCGCCGCGCGAGATGCGCCATGAAGGCCGTGGCCCGCGCCCGGACGGCCGGGGCCCGCGGGAAGGCCGCCGCGAGGGTGGCCGCCCGGACCGCCCCTTCAACCAGGATCGCGCTGCCAGGGGGGCAGGCGGGCCCCGCAATCGCGGCAATAACGGGCCGAAGGCAGGTGGCCCTCGCTGAGGCAGTCGGGGCAGTGGCGCGTGGTCGGCTCCTGGCCGCGGCGCGCCGCGAATTCCGCGCTGACGATGCCGGTGGGCACCGCCAGCGTGCCCCAGCCCAGCAGCATCATCATCGATGAGATCAGCCGGCCCAGGTCGGTCCTGGGCGTGATGTCGCCGAAGCCCACCGTGGTGACCGTGGTGATGGCCCAGTAGATCGACACCGGGATGCTGGTGAAGCCGTTGGCCGGCCCCTCGACGACGTACATCAGGGTACCCAGCACCACGGCCACCATCAGCACGAAGGTCAGGAAGACCAGGATCTTGCGCCGGGTGGCCCACAGCGCCGCCCCCAGCGCGCCGTACTCGGCCACATAGGCGCCGAGCTTGAGGATCCGGAAGATGCGCAAGAGGCGCAGCACCCGCACGTCGATCAGCGCGTGCAGCCCCGGCACCAGCACCGCCAGGTAGGTGGGCAGCACCGCCAGCAGGTCGATCACCCCGTAGACGCTGCGCGCGTAGCGCAGGGGGTGGCGCACGCACAGCAGGCGGGCCACGTACTCGGCGGTGAACAGCAGGGTCAGGCTCCACTCCAGCACCGTCAGCAGGGTGCCGAAACGGGCCTGGACCGCCACCACGCTGTCGGCCATCACCACGCCGATGCTCAGCACGATCAGGCCGATCAGCGTCAGGTCGAAGGCCCGCCCGGCCCGGGTGTCGGCCTCGAAGATGATGGTGTAGAGGCGGCGGCGCAAGCCCTCGTCGGGGCGGCCCAGGCGGGCCAGCAGCGCATCCACCGGACGGGCGGCTGCGGGAGGAGATGCGGCGGGGTCAGAAGGGGTCATGGCTGCGGCATCGTGACGATCCGCAGCCAGCATACCCCGGCCCCACGGGCAGGGACGCGGGGCCCGCCGGCCCCGCTCAGGTCAGAACGAGGTCCAGTCGTCGTCGCCGGCCGCGGCCACCGCGGGCGTCTCGGCCGGCCGGGCGGCCACGCTCGGGGCGGGAGCCGACACCGACTTGGCGACAGGCTTGCCCGCGGGCCGGGCCGCCGGCTTGTGGGCCGTGGCCACCGGCTTTTGCGGCGCGCGCGGCGGCTGGGGCTTGGCCGGCGCAGACGCCAGCGCAGCGGGCCGCGTTGCGGTCTCATGGCCCAGGCGGAAGCGGCTGACGACCTCGTTGAGGCGCTGGGCCTGCTCGCGCAGGCTCTCGGCCGCCGCCGCCGACTCTTCCACCAGCGCGGCGTTCTGCTGCGTCATCTGGTCGAGGTTGGTGACGGCCAGATTGACCTCGCCGATGCCCTGGCTCTGCTCGGCCGCGGCCGCGGTGATCTCGCCCACCACGTCGGTGACGCGCCGCACCGAGGACACGATCTCGCCCATGGTGCTGCCGGCCTGGCCCACCAGACGGGCGCCGGCCTCCACCTTCTCGACGCTGGCGCCGATCAGGGTCTTGATCTCCTTGGCCGCCTCGGCACTGCGCTGGGCCAGGCTGCGCACCTCGCCGGCCACCACGGCAAAACCGCGGCCCTGCTCGCCGGCCCGGGCGGCTTCCACCGCCGCGTTCAGGGCCAGGATGTTGGTCTGGAAGGCGATGCCATCGATCACGCCGATGATGTCGGCGATCTTCTGGCTGGCGTGGTTGATGTCATTCATGGTGTGCACGACATCGCTGACCACCCGGCCGCCCTCTTCGGCGACGCCCGCGGCCGAGGAGGCCAGCTGGTTGGCGGTGTGGGCGGCATCGGCGCTCTGGCGCACCGTGCCGGTCAGCTGTTCCATCGAGCTGGCCGTCTCCTGCAGGTTGGAGGCGGTCTGCTCGGTGCGGGCGCTCAGGTCGGCATTGCCGGTGGCGATCTCGCGGGAGGCCACCGAGATGCTCTCGACGGACTGGTGCACCTGGGTCACCGTCTCGCGCAGCGAACCCACCATGGTGTGCAGGGAACCGATCAGGCTGCCCGGGGCCGCGGGCGGCAGGGCCACCGCCAGATTGCCCTGGGCCACCTCGTCCATGGCGCGCTGGGCATCGGCCGGGTCGCCGCCAATCTGGTGGAGCACGCTGCGGCCCACGCCATAGGCCACGCCGCCCACCACCGCCAGCAGAACCAGCAGCAGGGCACCGGCCTGCAGGGCGGCCGTGCGGACCTGGGCCGCCAGGTCGTCCATGTACAGGCCGGAGCCGACGACCCAGTTCCAGCCGTCGACACGGATCAGGTACTGCAGTTTGTCCACCGCCACGGTCTGGCCCGGCCGAGGGAACATGGTGGACACGAAGGCCGTCCCATCCGGGCTGCTCTTGCCGGCCTGCACCATGCGGGTGATCAGGTCACCGCCCGTCCCGTCGGGGATCTTGCCGAACATGGACTGGCCTTTCCATTCCGGCTTGAAGGGGTGCATCACCGAACGCCCCTCGTAGTCCCAGATGTAGACGTAGTCCTTGCCACTGTCGCCATAGCGGATCGCCCGCAAGGCCTCCTTGGCGGCCTCCTGGGCATCGGCCTCGCTCATCTTGCCGGCCTGGGCCTTGGCGCGGAAGCCCTCGATCTGGGTCTGCGCGGCACGCACGACGTTCACCAGTTCGGCGCGACGGCCGTCCTCGATGTAGCGCGAGACCAGGTTGAGGGCCAGCACCGCCATGAGCACCATGGCCAGCACCGCTGTGCCGCCCAGAACGAGGATCTTCTTCCTGAAGGTCAGGGATCGAAACATGACTGCTTCCTTTTTTGGGGACGCCCTGCGTAGACACCGGGACCGAAGCGCACACCACATACCCACTCAGGTACAGGCATGACAACAGAGCAACACACTCAGTGTGCTGTGTCACTTCGGCACACCAAGGAAAAAAGAAAGGAGCAGAACCCCCTCACTTTTCCTCCCATCGGAATTCCGTCAAGCAAAAGCAGCCCTGTCCGACGCAGCCGTCGGCCGCGAATGACAGGGAAAACCCCGTTTCGCTAGAGGAACCGTTCCAGCAGGCGCTTGGAATGGCGGTCCAGGGTCGTGAGATCGGGCACCAGGAAGACGATGCCGTGCCCGCTGGTGATCAGCAGGCGGCCGCGCTGCGGCAGGCGGCGGATGTCTTCCTCCACCTTGAGCACCAGGGTGGCGGGGCCGCGGTCGGTGTCCACCGCCCAGGTGCTGGGGGTGGAGAAGGTGGAGACGCTGCGCAGACGCTGGATCACC
>NZ_BADL01000349.1 GCF_000333615.1 Ideonella sp. B508-1
TCGGTCAGGCGCTCGGTGGAGCAGATGCGCACCACGGTGTCCTCGTCGTCCTCGTCATCGAAGAAGGCATCGCCCGGACCGGCTGACTGCGGGTGCGCGCCGGCTGTCGACCGGGATGCTGCTGCCATCGGGCCGCTGCACCTTGTTGACCGTGATGGTCGATGAGACCGGCGCCACGGGGTCTTCCTTCTCCATGTGGTGCAGCGTCTGCGTCAGGCAGCGGTTGCTCTTGCAGGGGAAGGCCAGATCGCGGATGGCCTCGCCGTGCACCATGGTGGCGGTGCGTTCGATGCAGTTCTGCAGCTCGCGCACATTGCCCGGCCAGTAGCAGTTGGACAGCACCTGCATGGCCTCGGGCGTCACCTTCAGCTGGCGGTGGTTCTCCTTGTTGTAGCGGTCCAGGAAGTGGGCCACCAGCGGCGGGATGTCGTCACGCCGCTCGCGCAGCGGCGGCAGGAAGATGCTGACCACGTTGATGCGGTAGTACAGGTCGGCGCGGTACTCGCCGCGCTGCACCATGCGCTCCAGGTCGCGGTTGGTGGCGCAGATCAGGCGCACGTCCACCTTGACCGGCCGGCTGCCGCCCACCCGCTCGAACTCGCGCTCCTGCAGCACCCGCAGCAGCTTGGCCTGGAAGCCCGGGGAGATGTCGCCCACCTCGTCCAGGAAGAGCGTGCCGCCGTGGGCCAGCTCGAAGCGGCCCTTGCGCTCGCCCACCGCGCCGGTAAAGGCGCCCTTCTCGTGGCCGAACAGCTCGGACTCCAGCAGCGACTCGGTCAGGGCCGCGCAGTTGACCTTGATGAAGGGGGCCTCCTTGCGCGGGCTGAGGTAGTGGATCGCGCGGGCGATCTCCTCCTTGCCGGTGCCCGATTCGCCCCGCAGCAGCACGGTGGAGCGCGAGGGTGCGGCCTGGTGCACCTCGGCGAACACGCGCTGCATGGTCTTGCTGTGGCCCACCACGTTGTCCAGCGAGTAGCGCCGGCGCGGCGCCTCCTGGCTCAGCGCCTTCTGCAGCCGGGTGGTCTCCAGCTGCAGGCGGGCATGCTCGGCGGCCACCGAGCGGTGCAGGGCCAGCGACTGGGCCAGCAAGGTGGCCACCATCGTCAACAGGCGCTGGTCGTCGGAGAGACGGGCCATGCCCTCCACCTCGCGCTGCGCCGCCAGCACGCCCAGCGTGATCTGGTCGGTGCGCAGCGGCATCACGATGAAGGGCAGGCGCTTGCCCTCCTGAGGGCCGAGGCGCCGGTGCGGTCGAAGAACTCGGCGCTGTCCTGCACATTGGTCACG
>NZ_BADL01000348.1 GCF_000333615.1 Ideonella sp. B508-1
GCTTTTGCCAGACCTTCGCCGACGACACCTTGTTGCGCGCGTCGTCGCGGCTCACCGTCACGCCGCTGCGCATCCGCTCCACCAGTGCGTTGTACTCGTTGATGCTGACCCCGTAGAGCTGGTTCAGGCTGTGCAGCACCTCCAAGTCGCCGCAGACCTTGGCTTGCAGCAGCTCGCGCACGGGCTCGGCGTACTTCTTGACAGCCATCCGCTTGCTCACCCAGCCCTCGGAACGGTTCCAGATCCGCATGGCCTCCTTGAAGCCGAACTTCTCCACGTCCTCGGCAACCCCGATGGCCTCGTCGTAGGCCGACAGCCCTTCGCGGTCGTTGTTCTCCGTGACTTGGATCTGACGCACTTGGAAGTCCGTCAGGCCCCGCTTGATGATTGCCGGAACCTTCGGCTTCTCCGCCAGGATCGAGGCGCGGTAGCGTCGCTCGCCGGCGATCAGGCGGAAGCGGCCGCCGTCCTTGGCCAGCAGGATGATCGGCTCCAGAACGCCGATGTCCTTGATGCTCGCGGCCAGCTCGGTCAGGTCGCCCAGGTCGGTGCGGACCTGGCGCTCCACGTCGATCAGCGTCACGTCAATCTCGGCATCCGGCGCCGTCGTGGTGCCCGATGCAGTGCTCACCACGCCCGTGAAGGAAGCCAGGTTCAGTTTCGGTTTTGCCATGTCGGGTTCCTCACAGTCCCATGCGGTTGTAGATGTAGGCGCAGACGCCCTTCATTTCCTGAGCTGCCAGGCCCTTGCTCTCGCCCCGGTCGGTGCGCCACACCGCCCGATCCTTCGCAACGTCGATGGCCGCACGCTCGTACAGCTCGACCGGCAGCACGCCTTCTCCCCAGGCCTCGCGCATCTGGTTGAGCACGCTGCGGTGGTAGGCCCGGCTCTTGTTCACCTGGTTCGGCAGAATCCCCAGCGGCGCCAGCTTCGGATTGATGCCCGTCTCATCCCGGACCCGCACCACGTTCGAGAAGAACCCAGCCAGGCCAGCGATGGCGTCGCGGTCAGGCTTGCACGGGCTCACCGCGAAGTCGCCCACCGACAGCGCGACCACCAGCAGATTGCTCACCGCAGGTCCGGTGTCCAGCACGCACACGTCGAAGTCTTTGCCCAGCTCCGCGAAGCGCTTTTGCCCGGCCTTGATCACCTCTTCCAGATCGCGCCGCTCGACTTCCACGATGCCCGAGTCCGCCTCCACGTAGTGCAACCGGCCTTCCTTGTCGCACATCACCGGCTGGCGACGGTCCTTGCCGCTGAACAAGCCGCTGGCCACCAGGCCTTGCTTCGGCGCAGCCACCGACTCGCGCAATGCCGTCAGGCCGTTTTCTTCCTCGATGATCTTGAACGTCGTGCTGAAGTTGCCCTGCACGTCCATGTCCACGGCCAGGACACGCAAACCCTTTTCGTAGCCGTAGAAGGCAAGGTGTCGGGCCACGGTCGTTTTGCCCACGCCCCCCTTCTGGTTGGCCACCACGATGGTTTTCATAGTCTCGCGTCCTCTCGCTCAGGCGTTGATGGGTTCAACGGCGTCCACGGGGCGGAAGGCACCGCCCAGGTTCAGCATGGCCGTCAGGTTGTTGACCGCAAACAGGTTCATCTGCGAGCGGCGGGGATTCGGAGTGTCGTCTTCTGCGTAGACCACCTCGTAGCGCCATTGATCTTCCATGGCCAGCAGCTCGGCCACGCCAGCCGCGCTGTCCACGCGAAACACCATCCACGGCGCCGGCTGCTCACGCCCGTTGACCAGTGTGTCCTGCGCAATCTCCACCTCGCAGACCGAACCCTGCACCTTCGAGACGGTGCAGTACGAAGCGATGTCACCCTCCACGCGGGGAGGGGCGTAGAAGCTCGTTCCTTCGCGCGGAGCGGTCAGGTTGGGGATCAGGTCGGTCAGGCGCTCAAAGAGTCGCTTGTAGAGGGTGCCTTGCATGCTCATTGCTCCTAAGTGTGTGCTCGTTGACAGGTCTTGGCCGCTTTCGCGCGCGAAAGTCGGATCAGTCGGACCCCTCGCCCTGGCGGATGAAACCGCCGCAGCTCTGGATGTCCTTCGGGTGGAACTGGAGCGGCCAGGCCGCAACAGCACCAGGCGCCGCTTCCACCGCGAACGGTGCAACGACCTTCTTGTTCGCAGCGAACTCGAAGAACGCCCGCATGACATCGCCGGCATCTACGTCCTTCAGCTTGCACTCGATCAGGCCCTGCTCGGCCAGATTCGATTCCAGCTTCGGACGCTTGCGCGCGCACTGCTCGCACAGCGTTTGCACGGGATGTTCAGCGTTGCTCATCGGTCCCCCTTCAAGTGTTCCCCACCCGATGAACCGCATTCACACCC
>NZ_BADL01000347.1 GCF_000333615.1 Ideonella sp. B508-1
CAGCCGCACCTGAATTTCGATGTCGTAGCCGAGGCCCGTCAGGCACTCCATCAGCTTGCGCTCGGAGACATTCCCAACCTCGCCCCGCAGCACGGCCGACACCTTCGGCTGCGGCAAGCCCATGCGCTTTGCCGCTTCCTCTTGTGTCAAACCCAGGCGCTTGACCCCGCTGGCGATCTGCGCCGCCAGCGCCGTCTTGATCCGCATCTTGTCCGTGTCGGCCGAGGCCTCCAGCTCGATGCCGCTGATGTCGCGCTTCATGTGCTTGCTCCGGTATACAACCTCCATCTTAGTCCACTTCAGGAATAAAAAAGCGGCCATAGGCCGCCTGCTGGGTTTCGCGCGCGAAAGCGGCGCGTTACTGGTTCGACCGCATGGTCATGTAGCCGTTGGCGTACATGATCTGGAAGCGGTTGAGAACGTCCATCCCGAGCACTGGTCTGTCCAGCTTGGCCAGGACCGCGACACCAGCGCCCTGGAGCACGAACGGCCCCGCCACGATGGTGTTCCCTCCTGACAGCCCCGCACGCTCAATGCCGCCCGCTGTTGCCACTGAAATTGCGCGCCCAGCTCGAATGCCGGCGTTCGCCGCTGTGGCGGTGGCCACCGAAGTGAACTTCGCCCCCGTGTCCACCATGAACACGACAGGGAAGCCGTTGATGGCGCCCCCGATGTAGTAGTGGCCGTCCGCAGCTCGCGGCACCAAGTAATCGCCGTTGGCTTGCCGGATCGGCGCCGGCACTTCTGCCGGCGTCACGGCCGCCACGTCGATTTGACTCGGGCCGTACTGCTTGCCGTCGTAGACGAAGAACTGGAACGACTCGCCCACGGCGGCCGAGCCCATTACCAACGCAAGGGCGCCAACAGCCAGGCGCACATCAGCAGTCATCCGCATGGTTGCTTCACTCCCCGCCTTCCAGGGTCTTCCTGGCCTTCGTCATCGCGTGTTCCATCTGCGCCAGGGCCAGCGCCTTCGCATCACGCGACTTGGACTCCTTCAGCGCCTCCAGCAGCTCGCTCAGGTGCTTCGACAGCCGCTCCGGCACTTCGACTTCCATCCGAACCCAGCCGCTGCGCGTCGCAGCCCCTTGGTGGACGCGCCTGATGGACCCCACGGCCAGCGATACACGTTGCTTGTACGTCCCGCACAGTTCGGCCGCTTCGGTGAGCGTCTTGCCGTCCACCAGCACAAGCCTGGCCATTTCTCTTGCTGCCGGCTGCAAGCCCGTCTTCTCGGCCAGCTTGTCGAATTCCCGTGCGTCGATCCGCTTCAGCGTGGTCGCCATCCTTGCCTCACTCTCCGGTCAAAAGTCACTCAGTATCAAGTCGGTGTAGGCGCTGGTCGGTGGTAGCGGCTCACCAGCTTCCCGCCGACCTGGCGGAACTCGACAGCGCCGCGGCCGCCGTCCAAGTCGAACCACTGGCCAACGACGGGCCGCTCGACGGTTAGGACCACCGAGGGTGGTGCCTGCACCTGGCGCGGCGGCATCTGCGGCACCGGCATTGCTCCGGTCATCACCGAGCTGGCCAGCAGCATCACGCCTGCGCAGCAGACCACCAGGCTGGCCAGGATCGCGGGCGGCACCATGATGGCCGAAGCCACCAGCGCCGCGCCCAGCGCGGGCCGCGCGCGCGCCATGTTCCCCACGCCACGCCGAACCTCGGCCGACGAGGCCCAAGCCCACGCGCCGGCAGTCATCGTCAACAGCATCGCAACCGATGCGCCCAGCACAGCCCACACCACGGGGCTAAGAATCATAGCAGTCATTTGCGCTCCTACACAGTGCAATTGCCTAGGCCGGAGGGGTGTTCCCGCACTCCTTCGGCCGCCTCGATTTAAAACGTCCAGCCCTTGGGGCATTTCCGCG
>NZ_BADL01000346.1 GCF_000333615.1 Ideonella sp. B508-1
CGCGACTGGCCCTGCGGCGCCCGCCGACCGGGTGGACGAGCAGATCCTTGACTGGCGCCGGCGCAGCGCGGTGCCGGTGGTGTGGCCCAACCGCGAAGCCCTGCTGGCCTGCGTGGACGACAGCCCCGAGGCCGAGAAGCTGCTGCGCCGCTGCGCCCGCCTGGCCACCCAGCTGGACCTGCCCTGGCACGCCCTGCATGTGGAGACGCCCGCCTCGGCCCGGCGGCCGGAGGCCCAGCGCCGCCGGCTGGAGCGCAGCCTCAAGCTGGCCCAGGACCTGGGGGCCGAGGTGGCCACCCTGCCCGCGGCCGAGCTGGCCCCGGCCCTGGTGCGCTATGCCCGCAAGCACAACCTCTCGCGCCTGGTCATCGGCCGCCGGCCCCGGCACGGCTGGCGGGCCTGGCGGCCCTGGGGCCGGCCCCTGGCCGAGCAGGTGGCCGCCCTGGCCGAGGACCTGGACCTGCTGCAGGTGGCCCTGCCCGCGCCGCGCGACACCGGGGGCCCACCGCCGCGGGGCGGCCAGCCCGCCGTGGCCGCCCCCGACTGGCGCGGCCATGGCGCCGCGCTGGCGGCCTGTGCCCTCACCGCCCTGCTGTGCACGCCGCTGCGGCCCTGGCTGGAGCTGAGCAACACCGTGATGCTCTTCCTGCTGGTGGTGGTGGGCGTGGCCCTGCGCTACGGGCGCAGCCCAGCGGTGCTGGCGGCTTTCACGACTGCTGGCAGGTGACCGTCAACTTCGGCTTCAAGAACGACCCGGACCTGCCCGAGGCGATCAAGCTGCTCAAGGACCGCGGCGTGCCGCTGGACGACATGGACACCAGCTACTTCCTCTCGCGCGAGACGGTGGTGCCCACCCGCGGCGCGGGCATGGCGATGTGGCGCGAGAAGCTGTTCGCCAGCATGCACCGCAACGCCACCGACATGGCCGACTTCCTGAACCTGCCCACCAACCGCATCGTCGAGTTGGGTGCCAAGGTCGAGATCTGACTGTTCTCCGCCCGCCGAGCCCGATGCCTTCGTTCTGGAAAGATGTCTCGCTGTCGGCCGTCGTGGCCGGCTTTGTCGCTGTGCTGGTCGGCTTCACCAGCTCCATCGCCATCATCTTCGCGGCCGCCCAGGCCCTGGGCGCCGACACCGCGCAGACGGCCAGCTGGA
>NZ_BADL01000345.1 GCF_000333615.1 Ideonella sp. B508-1
TGAGGTTGCGGCCGGACCAGAACTCCTGCTCGAAGGTGCCGTCGCGCTTGCGGGTGCGGGACAGGCCGACCACCTTCGAGAAGATCACGCTCCAGCTGGCCAGCGAGATGAGCAGCAGCGCGGTGACCACCAACTGCATGGAGTTGTCACTGCCGGGGGACTTGAATTCCACCTCGAACAGCGAGTAGCCATATTGCGTCGCACGGGCCACCCCTTGCAGCCGCACATAACGG
>NZ_BADL01000344.1 GCF_000333615.1 Ideonella sp. B508-1
GACACCAAGAGCGGCGAGGCGATCTGGAAGTACAACGGCCAGGTCAAGACCGGTGGTGCGCAGTACGTCTCGGACTCGCTCATCGAGATGGCGAAGACGCCTGGGTACGGGAGGGTCGGCTACGTCGATGCTCGCTACGTCAACCCGGACGGCACGCCTCGGGTAGCGGTAGACGCCTTCACTCCGGGGCAGGCGCGACGCCTCCAGGAGGCCAAGGTTCGCCTGCGTGGGATTCCGAACCTCGAGGAGCGCGCCGACCAGTTGATGGCAAACATCAAGGCCGCCAAGCTCGACGGCCTCGATCCGATCGCCCGCGAGGAGTTGCAGCAACTCCGCGACGACATCACTGCCGCGTACCGCGCGCGCGGTGTCATCGGCCGCATTGGTGGCGGCGCGGCGATCGCGGCCGCATCGGCCGCCGTGGTCTCCCTCGTCGTGCAACTCGCGACGGAGGGCAAGGTGGACGCGAAGACCCTCGGCAAGTCCGCCGGCACCGGCGCGCTGTTCGGAGCGGGCGGTGCAGTCGCTGACGCAGGCCTGTATCACCTCGGCACCAAAGTCCTCGAGATGGCGCCTGAAGCTGCCAAGGAGTTCGCCAAGCAAGGCGTCGCAGTCGCCTTCTGCGTGCTCGCGATCGGAACCGATCTCGTCTCCGAGATCAACGCCTCGCGTCGTGGCGATGTGAGCCTGACGGGCGCCGTCGGGGGCACGGCCGCAAAGACGGCCCTCGATCTCCTGCCGCTCGTGATGGCGCCGCTCGGCCTTGCCGGTCTTCCCATCCTCGTTGGCGCGCAGGTCGGGGGCCGCTGGCTCATCGGGAAGGCGCGCGAGGCTGACCGAGTGCTCGCACAGGCGATTGCAGCCGACGTTGCGCTCGCCGTGAGCATCACGAGCCGGATGGCTGTGTTCACCGAAGTAGCCGCTCACGTAACAGCCGAATGCGCGGATACCGATGCCCTTTTCAAGGAAGTCATGGGCGGCGGTCTGCCCTCGACGGACCGGACGTTGCGTCTGGTGAACTGAAATCCCATCCAGGAGAACGAGACGTGAACCCCCTTGTGATTTGGCGCATCGTCGCAGCAGTCGGAGCTCTTCTCGGAATTGGTGGCGCGGCCTACGGCGTCGACCAGCACCAGAAGAGGAAGCAGGAGCAAGCCGCGAATCGAGCTCGTCTCCAGCAAATCGAGGCTGAACTCGCTCTGAAGGAGCAGCAACTCACCTCGCTCCACGCGTTGCTCGGCGACAAGAACGAGCAGGTGCGACTGCTCGCGGCCGAGGTCGTTCGGCTTCGGAATGCCGCAAGTGAATTGAGGCGCTCGGCATGACGGGGCGCTCCACCGACCCAGTAGCCCTCTCGCTCCCGGTCGAGGACGTGCAAGACACCCTCGCGCGCAACCTGTCGGCAGCGCGCAGTGCCCTCGGCATGTCCCAAGACAAGCTTGCGGCCGCTGCTGGCGTGTCGCGCGCGACCGTCAATCAACTTGAAGGCGGTTCGACAGCGAAGGGCGATCCGCGCCTCTCAACCGTGGTGCTACTCGCAGCCGCGCTCGGGATCTCTCCCGTCTTCCTCCTACTCGGGCGAGACGAACTCGACGCGTTCACCGAGGCCCCCCAGAGCAAAGAGGTGAAGGACGTTAGGTCTCATCTCACTGCCGAAGAGTTGGAGACGATGCGGCGGCTGCTTCGGTCCGGCGTGGCGAAGAACCGAGCGAAGGCGGTTGAGATGGGGGCTAAAGCGGCGGCTACAACAGGCATGACTGCAGGTGCGATCGCGGCGGCCGCGATCGGGACGGCGCTATTGCCGGGCATCGGCACGGCCATCGGCGCCGTCATCGGCAGCACCTGGCTCGCGAAGAAGATGATCGACGAGAAGAGGAAGGACGAGGAGTGAACGCCCCTGCGCCCGAGACGATCACGTGCATCCGAGCTCGCTCAGAACGTCATCGGTCTATCAGCTGACCTGCAGTGGTTGCTGATCCATATATCGGGCACGCCAACCTCGTTGGCGAAAGCCTTGCGCGGGTACGCCCAGACATGCTTCTTCAGCATACGACGAGCTGGCGCTTCACTCAGGGCTACGCAGATCCATCGCGAGCGACGCACGAATCGCCGCGTGAAGCGGAATTCGGGACTCTTCAACATCGGTCGCATGTTCGTCAGCGCCCGACGGCCTTCCCATCACGATATCGAACCATTGCGCTCGGTCCTTGACGACGCGAAACATCTTCTCATCGTGGGTGCCCGCGAGGTAGGGCTCGTACACCTCGATGTCCTTTCCCTCGCGCTCCGCGAGCGCCCCGATACGGTCCAGTCGACCGGTTCGCTGCTCAAGCACGCTCGGGTTCCAGTCCAGGTCATGGTGAATGACAAACCTACATTCCTGGTGAAGGTCGATTCCCTCTCCCATGACCGAACTGGCCACCAGCAGGTCTGGGGACAAGGGCGTGTTGAACAGCGCGATCACCCGCTCGCGCACATCGCGCTGAGTGCCTCCATGCGCCCTTCTGACGGGATGGAGGCTGGCACCGCGACGATGCACTTCGTCGTCCTCGACCTGGGCACCCAGGAGGGCATCTCTGACGCGAGCGAACTCGCTGTCCTGGAGCTCGGCGGGACCGACCATTTCGATCTGCAATCGGGCTCGTGCGAGGCGTTCCGCGAGCGAACGCCAGCGGTCTAGCAGGACAACCCCATGCGGATTGGCTTCGCTGATGCCCTTCCAGACGTCCTCATCGGTCATGCTCCTGCTCAGCGGCGTGAATCGGGTGAGGTAGCTCGGCGTTCGCAGATGCCGTATGGATGAGTCGACGACGAGATTGATGACATCCGGGTGGCGTCCAGCCGGCTCCGCCAGTGCATTGACTAAGCGCTCCCGCAGGCGGACATAGGTGGATCCATCCCGTCGAAAGAGGCGTTCAGAGATCCGCTCAAGCTCGGCGCGGGCGTCATCAACCGAGTTCGTGCGAAATGCTGCGCACGCCCGCTGAACAATGAGATTGTCGACCCTTCTAGTCAGCTCGCGTTCGACTGCCTCGCCGGTCTTGATGAACCAGCAGAAGATCAGGCACTTCTCGCCGGCAAGCCACAGCTGTGCCGCCTTCTCTACGGTTGCATTGACCTTTGGATGAGCGGCGAGAGCGCCAGGGTGTCTCAAGGCCCTATCGATCTCATCGCGGTACCACCTCACAGCATCCATATCCATCTCGCGGCTTGTAGAACTCTGCGCATCTGATTGGCGATCCTCGGCAGGGACATCAGAGTCTCTGTGCTCATCCGGCTGTCCGGTACCCAAGCGCCGGAACGCTTCATAGGAGGACGCGATGCCGTAGGCGAATAACGGTCGAGCGTGCTTGTTGTCGAGGGCAATGCTCTGAGCACGCGCCGCGAGGAGAAAGGGCAGTGCAGCCTCATCTGCGATTGTCAGACCGCCATTGCTCATGTCACCAGTGACGATGGCCGCACCAACGCGGTACTTGCGGCGATGGGCCCGTTCGTGGCGGATCACCCAGGGTCTCAGCACCCGGTTCATCTCCTGGCGGGCGCGGACTGCGAACTTCGCGTGCTCCCATGCCTCGCGTGCGATGGAACTGATGCTCTCTGGGGCTGGGGCTTCTGGTCCCCAAGCGTCGAACGTGGTCAAGTCTTCACGTGAGAGCTGTCCCCATGCGGCGTCCAAGGTAAGAGCGGTAGTCTGTGCGTGCGTGAGCTTCTTCTTCAAGGAATCCAGGCGGTCTTCAAGCCGGGTGGCCGGTGCGGGATCCAGGGGGCGCACAGCGGACATGCGGCTTAGAACCTCGATGAGTTCTGCGTGGCCGAGCTCGAACGGTGTAGCAGTCAAGAACAGCATGCGGCGGAAGATGCCTCGAAACGCCCCCGCGTCATTGCCATTTGTCCGTTCCCGCAACAGCCTGCTGATGAG
>NZ_BADL01000343.1 GCF_000333615.1 Ideonella sp. B508-1
ACTCATTGGCGAGGGCAGATTAACTTTTCTGGCTATCGGCTTGGCGATGCCATACGCATCAGGTCAATTGACCAGAGTATTGGCAGGCATGCCGGAGATCAGCCAAACTTTCCCCAATTTGCGTATTTCGTTCCTCCTGGAACGCGTGAGCGGTTGACATCGATTGCGGGGCTGGAGCAAGAAACAACGGATGACATTCATCGAAAACTGGAGCTATGCGGGCCCGCGGGAATCGAGCTATCACTGAGGATCCGAGCCTACCACCGGCTCTCTCCGAAGTTGCGCTGTGAAGTGCTTTCCTCGCTCATGTGCGCCGCTTTATATAGGCTCGCATTTGAACTAGAAGAGGGAAACACCGCCGAGGGAGATCCAGGTAACGAGTACGAGGCTTGGTATATATTTCAGGTGGCCCGCCTGTTGCAGAGATTCGGTGGGGTATATGGCTCACCCGCGCCCGCGCTCAAGGCTCTTGCGAAGTATGCTCCATTGGTCTGGCAGCGCCGCGCAGCAACGGCACAGCTCATTGTCTGGTACTCGCGAGCAGTGCAGTCTGCAGGGCGCTGTGGGTTGTGGATATCCTACGCAAAATCACTGCTTGAACAAGCATCGGGCGAAGACCGGTTTCTAGATGCAATCTGGGCGAGCCGTCTCTGGAGGGCAATTGCACTCGGGGAGAGAACCCGCGAGTGCTGGGACGCTTGCGATGCCGCCGTCGAGCAGGCGGGAATTCATCACCTTCACGCCAAATTTAGTCAAGCTGACTCAAGTCACACAGCTGAAGAAACGGAGCATCTCATCGAAATGAACGAGCGGCTTGTCTTGGAGGTTAACATTAAGCGTCTTCGCTCCGGCAGCGATATTTTCGAGGATCGACTGCAAAGGTTAGATCCTGGCTGTGCCGATGTACATTGCCTTATCGGGTATAAGCAGCTTGCACGAGGTGAGCGCGCTGCAGCTATTCAAAGTCTTTCACACGCGTACTCTCTCGGCACGCTGCGGTCAGCGTCGGCTGCGATTGCACTGGCTCGATTATTCGAGGGAGAAGAGTCCAGCCAAGCAGAGGCAATTGCCTGGAAGAACGCTGCGACAGCAATGGCGGTTCCATCGATAAGGAATGACTAATGCCAAGTGCAGACGTTCAAGTGCCTTGTACCCGCAAGCCGGTCAAGAAATCTAGCTTAATTCTGTGGATCATGGGAGCGGCCCAGCTTTCGGAAGCCGCGTTTCGGCTTGCGGTGGCTTGGTGGCTGCTGCGGGTCACGAAGTCACCGGAGGCATTTGGCTCGATGGTTGCAATTAGCAACCTTGCGATGACACTTTCACATGCTTTCCTTGGTTGGATCGCTGATCGATATCCACGTGGCATCGTGCTAGGCTTTTGTTATGCGCTCGACTTTTCCTGTGCAATATCACTGCTGCTGATGGCTTCTAGAGATTCGCACCACCTTGTGATAGTCGCCCTCGTGTTGGTGCTCGGGACTATTGCGAACAGCGTCGGAGGGCCCGTACACACAAGTCTTGCGATGGAAGGCGCCGAAAGCGCGGAGAAGCAGGCGTTCATCCGCCACCGTGCGAGCATTAGTACTGCTAGCATGATTGTAGGGCCCTTGCTCTCAAGTGCCCTGCTCGCATGGTTGGACGCAATTGTTGTCATTGCACTCCACGCAGTCGTTTTATTCGCCTGCATGCTCACTCTACTTCGATGTGCGCTAGTGAGCGCGTCTCATAGCCAAAATGCCGTTGAAACACTGCCATCGGGGCTTCGCAGTCGCCTGGAGCTGGTGTTTAGTGGTATCCGCTTGATCTTCCGGATCCCCGCCGAGAGGGGGCTCAGTTTGCAATCAATGATTAGCAATATGGCCACCTTCCCGATCTTTGTAATACTCGTTCCATTTATAGTCAAGAGCGACCCGCGGCTACCGATTTGGAGCATCGGCCTTTGTAGTGCGTCGTTTGGTATGGGTGCTCTGGCCTCAAGTGCGTGGTTGGCCAAGAGATTACTGATTAGCACCGGGCGCTACTCGGCCGCGTCCATTTCGCGCTCAATACTCTTTGCCTCGTGGTGCGCAGTCTTGGCGACTGAGGTGATGGCCGCAAAGTACATCGAGCTCGCTCACCAACTGCACATCATGAGCATCCTCGCCTTGCTTTGCGCTGGCGGTGCATTCTCAATTCTTAATATCGTCGTATCTCAGAGTCGCGCGCTCGCAACCCCGGATTCGTACAGGAATAGGCTGATATCTGCAAACTCAGCCCTAGTCACGGCAACTATCCCAGTTGGGAGTTATGGAGCTGGCACCCTCCTTCAGCATGTTGGATTTCTATGGACTCTTGCCTGCGCAGTTGGCTTGATGGGAGTTGTACTCATGCTGTACTGGTTGGACAGCCCCTCTCGAAAGCTTCTGGCATTGCCTGACAGCGAATTACCAGAGGCGTATATGACTTTTCTTAAGTCGCAATGACACGCTCACTTCGATCTCGGATGGGTGCTGCAGGGTGGTTTATATTGCGGACCCCACTCCTGTCAATTGAATGCCTCTCGCGCATTACTGACGGGGTAAAGATGACGAATTCTCAGTCTGAGTTTCCTGAGATGACCCGTCTTCTACGAGCCATTGATCTGAGCGCTCCAGACCTGAAGACAAGATGGCCTCAGGGTAACGGAGCGTCATCTCCCTCGGTGATCAGCAAGTTATTACGTCGGGCCTCTCGCCGCACGACTCCTTTCGGACTATTTTCAGCTGAGTCATGTGGCGTCATTGGGAACGAGACTTCACTCAGCAGCATTCGCGAACCGTCCCTCTATGTCTGGCGAAAGCCAATGCTAAGGCCGGCAGTCTCCCAATGCCTCCAAAGGAACCCAACTTTGTATTTTAACGAAGTAGCGGGCGAATACAGATACTACCGTCAACTTCCTGAGGCGGAAGCGGGTGGGGTTCCCTATGAGATGGTGGCTATTCAGCAAGACGAAGATGTCGCTACTGTGTTTAAACTTGCAGCCAGGCCAATTTCAGAAGATGACCTCTATACTGCCATTGGACAGGATTCTGGGGATAACGAAGGCCTCGTGAGAGAGCTCATTGACGCAGGTGCGATTGTCCGCCGAGAGCAGTTGCATAAATTGGTCTTTAGTCAGGACGATCTTGCTCGGGACGATGTCGACGAGGGGGACTTTGGACTCAGTCGAAACTTTGGCGCTCAAGTTCCGACCCTGGATGCCCGGATTTCCGCCGAACTAATCGACGCGCTTGAAGCAATCGTCAGGCAGTGGCCGATAGGCGATCCCGTTTGCGCTCGGGTCGAGCGACGCTTCTTAAAGCGTTATGGTCGAGATGCTTCAGTAAGCTTGCTCGAGGCGTTGGACCCGGAAGTTGGCATATGGTTCGCGGAGCGATCACCACTGGCCGCGCTTATCGGGGGACAGCAATTGGAAGCCAGGATCGTTTCCTCCGTGGGGGAGAGCGCTTCCTGCGTTCCAGTTCAAAGCGGTGACATCGCGGACGTAACCGAGGAGGATGAACTGGATTTGAGCACAGCGCCCCTTGCGTCGACCCGTTCTGTGCTTCGGCATGCACCTATTTTGACCGTATCGGCCTCCTTAGTGGAACAAGGTTGTTCGAGCCGCATTTGGCTGAGAGGTGTCGAGGCAAGCCCGGGATATTCGCTGCTTGTACGACATGCAATGGCATTAGGTCATACGACTCATCTGTCTTCGCTCTTCGATGAGTCTGATCCCGAGGTGATATTCGCCGAGTTGGTACATGCACCGACTTCGAAGTCAGAGTCGATCGCGACGAGGCTAAGCGTTACACCTTACGAGATTGAGCTTTTCTACAGAGGTTCAGCCAATGCTGGCGCGTCCATTCGCTGCGACGAGTTGGAGCTTCGCGCTTCCTCAGGGCGAATGTTCCTGTGGTGCGAGCGCCTGGGTAAGAAAGTCGTACCCGTTCTTTCCGTCCCGCTTAACACCGAGCATGCCTCGCTCCCTATATTTAGATTTTTGTCGGTATTTCAGAAGTACAACCAATACACTTACGGGGTGCCTGACGATATAGGGGAGACTGCCATTAGGCCAGGGCACGGAAAGGTCCTAGAGGTTAATAATGGCACCTGGGCTAAGCGTATTGTGCACAGGCGCGTCGTGATTCGCTGCATGCGTTGGCGCTTAAAGGTGAGAGAGTATGACCATAACGCAGATGCGTTAAGTTGGGCTGCGGAACTGCGACAGCTGACTGGGATTCCTCAGATGGTCTGTGTAGTAGACGGTGGTGCCCGAGTTGATCTGGATCTGGCGGATGTCGCAGACTGCACATACCTGAGGACTATTAGCAGAAGAATCGTGCCGCTTGAAATAGAGGAATCCTTTGTTTTTGCAACTGCAGGGACGGTATCCTTTCCATCAGGTCATTATATCCATGAGCTGTTGCTACCGCTCAGGACTAGAGGCGAATCCTTCGAAGCTACGCCCATCGAGCCGGAGATGGAAGCTCGCCCCCAAGAGGGATGGAAATTGATCGACGATGGCTTTGCAATCATATTGTATTGTCCATGCCACCTTTCAAATCAAGAGCTCATCAGGGCTGGCACAGTAATTGAGCGGTACAAGGATCAAGGTCTCCTGAGGGGGTGGTTTTTCAATCGATTCGCCGATGACTTCCCGTTTCTACGGCTATCAATCTGGGGGCCGGCGTGTAACAGGGAGCAGCAGTCGTCGCACACCGACATTGAACTGATGCGTGACATCAAGGCTGCTTGCACTGCCACGTGGAAGATCACTTTCGATACCCTGCACTGGAACGATATTGAATATGGTGGAGCTCCCGCCAGAAAATCTGCGATTAATCTGCAATACTATCATTCGCATGCCGTTCTCACGCTATTGCGGCAGCAGCGATCACAATTGGATCTGCTTCGACTAGCCGCAAGATTGGCCCCGATCATTCTTCTTCAGTTTGGCTTGAGTGAGAAATCTTTGAGTAGTGAATTGAAGTCACTTCACCACTGGGCCGTTACCCGCTTCTCCGATTGTGGTCCTGTACTAGATATGCTCAGTCGCTTATGGCGGCTGGAAGAAGTTAGGGCGTCAGATATTCCATCCGAAGGATGTGAGTACCTAGAGACTTCCGCGGCCGCCACAAAACAACTCGTAACTTATCTCGATCCGGCTGACTTGCAGAATGTAGCCGGCCGCTTTGTCCACATGTTCCTTAATCGCATATTCCATGAGGATCACTTGGTCATGGAGGCCGCCACTTATGACATCTGCCTCCGGCGAATCAGGCGCGCCGAATCTAGCGCTGGAATCTAATTACCACGGAAATCACCATGAAATTGGAATCCAAGCGCCTTCAATTTGTATGCATGCCTTGGCATTCTTTGAAGTATCCGAGTCTCGGGCTGGGAATCCTCACATCGACCATCGGGCAGCGGCTCCCTCAATGGTCAATCTCGACGCGGTACGCAAATCTGGCATGGGCCGATTTTTTGCGACGCGAGACAGACGGAGTGATATCGGCTGCCCAATATACCGATATCGGTGAAAATCGACAGCGTTGGGCTCCTGGGGAATGGGTGTTCAGCAGCGCATTGCATGATGTGCTTGAGTGGAAGGTAGATGAATATAAGGGGAAGTTCCCACACGGAGACGAGCTTTTCGCCTTGACCTACACCGCGCATCGGCTAGCACCGCGGTTCATTTCTCAGCTAGCTGACGAGATCTGTGCATCTCCTCCCGAAGTGCTTGGCTTAACCAGCACATTCGCGCAGAACGTAGCTTCGCTAGCGCTGGCCAAAGCAGTGAAGTTGCGATCGCCAGACACTGTGATTGTCATGGGTGGAGCCAACTGCGACGGCGTTATGGGGCCTGCGATGCACTCGCGCTACACGTTTCTCGATTACGTCATTTCTGGGGAGGGAGAAGACGCGCTAGTTGAGCTTCTCGAAGCCCTTGACGGAGCAAGGGGTTTGGGGACCGTTCGGAATCTGAGTTGGAGGGACCCTGCATTCTTCTCGCGCTCAAATGAGCAGCGTAACGACGTCGCGGTGGCCCGGCTACCTCCTCCGAATTTTGACGATTACTTCATCCAGTTCGAGCAATGTGAGATAGCTGAACATGTCGAACCCAGCCTCGTTCTAGAGAGCTCTCGAGGTTGTTGGTGGGGTGCTAAGCACCACTGCACCTTCTGCGGCTTGAACGGAACCACGATGACCTTCCGAACGAAGGCTGCCGCTGATGTGATGAGGGAGATCATGTTGCTAACCGATAGACATAAGGTTCTAGACATCATGATGGCCGACAACATCATCGCGATGGACTCCTTCAAGGACCTTCTGCCGCAACTCAGTTCGCTAGATTTGGACGTCCGGCTTCACTACGAGATCAAATCCAACCTCACATTAGAGCAAATTGAGCAGCTTCGGTCGGCCAAGGTGATGCACGTGCAGCCAGGTATCGAGAGTCTGTCGACCCATGTACTGAATCTCATGGAAAAGGGTGTTACCGCCGCCCAAAATGTCTACTCGCTGCGGGAACTGGAGCAACACAATCTGACGGTCTCATGGAATATCCTTGCTGGGTTTCCTGGAGAGGATGTATCGGAATATCGGAAGATGCTGAGGGCGTTCCCGAATCTTTACCATCTGCAGCCCCCACTTGGGGCGACGCGGATCATGTTGCAAAGATTTAGCCCATACTTTTCAAAGCCCTGGCTTGGATTCCAGAATAAGCGTCCTGCAGAATGTTATGAGTTCATATACGGACTCTCTTCAAGTGAGCTCACCGATATGGTCTACATGTTTGAGTCGGATGGCCTTGGAGTTTCTGATGCAATCATCCATGAGATAGAGCTTGAGGTGGAGAAATGGCAAGCCGCTTATCGGGACGGTGCGCGTCTGACGCATACGATTGACGGTGATGTCGTATACATTCAAGATGGGCGAGGAAAATCTGAAATCGAGCATATCCTTCGGGGCATCGAGGCAAGTATTTTTGCTGCAGTTGAGGAGCCTTCACGAGTGACCGGCATTCGGCGACGGCTTGAGACGGACGGGTGGAACTGCGACCCGCATTCGCTTAGGAGATGCCTTGAAGATTTGTGCTTTAGGGGTCTTCTTTTTGATGATGCTGGCTGGTACGTCAGGCTTTCAATGAATGTGCGGCCCCATCGCATCCGTCACCTTGATTGTGAACCGTTAGGTCTGGCGTCGCGGTTCGATTCGATTTCCTCGAAGGAGGTGATGCCATGAATGACTCGGAATTGATGCTCGAGATCGACGATCTATGCACAAGTAATGATATGGGCATAGGTTTGATGCTCAAAGACCCGGTGCAGCTAAACTCTGCGAGTGCGGCAACACACCTACGAACGGTACGTGCGATTTCCCTCTTGAGGGAGCTTGCGCGGAGAGGCCGCAAGATTGATTGGTCGATCTTGGACGTGAACGAAGTCGGTCACGAGCTTTTCCATCTTCCTCCGCCCTCTAATGTTTCAAAATCATCCGCTTGGCGGGCGAACTTCGCATTCGGCACGTGTTATTGGCGTAAGGGTGGAAGATTCGTCATGATCAAGGATCGTCGCGCAAACCCAAGCGAGAGAAAGATGTTTATCCTTGATGAGATGGCTCTTGTTCAGACATTTTGTACATTCCAGACTGCGCGCTCGGTGGATGCACTATCGACGATAGAATTTGAATTTCTGGAAGAATTAGTGGAGACCCAGCTCGTCTTTCGGCGCGGTGAATATGCCGTTCTGCTGCCATACAGAATGACTTATTGGCCTGTGCCAAGCTCTCTGGTGTGAAAAGGCTAATGATTCCCCCGTCTTGGCGACCTGGCAGATAGGCTCTATACTAATTAATCAGTCCAGCCGCGAGTCGCTGAGAATGACGTTTATCATTTTAGCCTTTCTGGTATCTACAGCTGCTGGTGTTTCTAGGCTGCCTGCAGCGGCAGCCTGAACTTCCCTGATTAATAGGATTGGATATTTGCCCAAGAAGAGACGAAATGGGGTGAGGTTAATGAATATCGAAGATACTGATCTTTATCAATTGCTTAGCGATACAGACAAGGCGACCCTGCTTGAGCGGGCTTGGATAGATCGTGTCGACAATGGCATGCTTTTCGCGTTCGAAGGCCAGTTTGAAAGATGTTTGGCTGTGCTCCTGTCAGGAAAAGCTAGGGGCGTCTCTTACGACAGTAGCTGGACTGAGTACACCTTACATCGGTACAGCGTTGGAGATTTGCTTGTAGCGCCCAGCACAGAAGACGCTGGGGATAGCTGCCGTTGGAATATCTTCTTTGATTCCCCGAGCGCAATACTCGTGATTCCTGCTGACCTTTCGATCCATTTAATGGCAAGTTATGCACAGATTGCCAGGATGACCAGATCATCGGCGGAATTGATGGCGCGACTGCGAGGCAGCCTAGATAGTAGGCCACCTCAAGTCACGGGCAAAATTATAAGATGTCACGAATTTCCCATAGCGGAAGTAATGCTCGGTCAGCGCAAGTATGCTCGAGCGCTTGATGTTGGATGCGGAATGGGTGTTATGGGCTTATTAACGGCGCAACACGCTCTGGATCTGACCATAACAGATTTTGATCCCGCCGTCGTAGATTTGGCTCGCTCCTTCTTGGCGTTTCGAGGGGTCTGTAATGCCAAATTTCAAGTGTCTGATGCGTGCAACTTGCGTTTCCCCCCCGCAAGTTTTGAACTTGTGACTTGTAGATTGGCTGCGCACCACTTCCCAAGCGTGGCCGACTTTCTGAGGGGCGCTAGGAATGTTTTGACATCGGATGGCCAACTGCTTCTGATTGATTTGCTGGCATCTGATATTCCAGATTCTGGGGAGTTTTTCAATTGGCTTGAGAAGACTCACGACGCAAGTCATGTTAAGGCTCTTAGCCAACTCGAGTGGCAGAAGCACATTACGGACGCCGGGTTCCGGATAAGATTCAGCCAGCGTTCCACACGCCCCATCAATTTCGTAAGTTGGATGAGATCTATGCGGCATGACGATGAAGAAATTTCGCGAATATCAAATATTGCCTGGGAATTACCAGCGAGCATCAGAGATGAGCTTCATATTAAATTTGATCGTCGCGGATTAATCCAATCCTTTGAGAGCCCGCGCATTGCTTTTCTATTGTCTACGATTTGAATTTGGGTTCTTCGCTTTATATCCATTTTATGGAATATGCGAAATCGATTTCTGGCCGCGCAGGGCATAACTACTGGAGAAGGTCCGCATAACTCGCAGTCCGGCGCGGTAGTGCGCTGAGACGATGGGAATGTAATGCCACTGAGGGCGAATTCGCCTTGGTTTCCATGCTCACAGTCCCGAATAGGCCTGCGGAGCGGGCAATTTGCCGTGCCGAGGGGCACTTCTAGAAACCGCACCGTCACGCGCCTGAATGGCGCAGGCTGCGGCAACATGCAAAGATGATCACCCCGCGCATCAAGCCATCGAGCTTCTTCCCGGAAGAAGCCCCTGACGACCTGTTCCTGGTGCGCCAGCGCAAGGCCAAGCTCGAAGGCTACGTGCAGACGCTCGCGGCGATGGACAAGCTGATTGACTTCTCGGCGATGGCCGCGGCGGTGGACGCCGCATGCCCGAGGGCCGACCGCAGCAAGGGTGGTCGGCCGCCGTACCCCACCGAAGCGCTGGTGCGCATGGTGTTTCTGCAGGGCCTGTACAACCTGTCGGACGAGCAGTGCGAGCACCAAATCCTCGACCGCTTGAGCTTCCAGCGCTTCTGTCGACTTGACGGCGCGCTGCACATCCCCGATGCGCGCACGCTCTGGGCGTTTCGCCAGCGGCTGGCCCAAGGTGGACTGGGCGGCAAGGCCATCTTCGAGACGCTGAGCCAACAACTGCAGCAGCACGGCCTGATTCCGCGTGGCGGGCAGATCGTGGACGCCAGCATCGTGCAGGCCCCGATCACGCAGGCCAACGCCAAGGAGCGCGAGGCGCTCAACCGTGGCGATGCGCCCGAAGGCTGGAGCGCCAAGCGCCTGGCCCACACCGACCGGGACGCCCGCTGGACGATCAAGCACGGCAAGGCCTTCTACGGCTACAAGCTGCACGGCAACGTGGATGCGCGCTACAAGCTCATCCGGGAGTTGAAGATCACGCCGGCCAATGCCGACGACGGGCAACAGCTACCCGACGTGCTGCAGGCCGCCAACACGCGGGATCGACTGCTGGCCGACAGGGGCTATGACAGTCAGTCCAACCGCCAGGTCCTGCAAGCGCGAGGACTGCAAGACGGCATAGCGCGCCGAGCCAAGCCAGGGCAGACCGCCAAGGTGAGGTTGAACCAGCGCAACCGCACCATCAACAAGACCCGGGCCCGTGTCGAGCACGTCTTCGCCAGCCTGGCCCAACAAGGCGGCAAGTGTGTTCGGGCGATGACCTTGGCGCGCAACGCGCTGGCCATCACTCTGCAGTGCGCGGCGTACAACGCGCGCCGGCTGGTGTGGCTGGTCAAGAGCGCAGGACCGTCCGCATGGCCCGCATGAGGGCTGAAATGCCTGTCGCAGCACGCTGCGGCGAGTGGAAACGACCATCGAAGAGCCTCGCACCTCGAATGCCCTCTCAGGTCAGACGCACTCGCATGCCTTTTCCGGCTGCGCGAGGGGTTTCAGGAAGTGCCCTACGGCTACCGGCGGCTCCACGCGTCGCTAAGCGATCAGTGTGTACGCGTCTCGGAGTAGGTCGTGCGCAGTATGATGAAGCGGGGGTGCTTGGTCGCCGCGACGAGCAAACGCCGCCGGTACGGCTTCTACCTGGGTGAGATCAGTCCAGCGGCCGACAACGTGCTGAACCGAGATTTCAGCGCTGGCGTGCGCCGAGCGAGAAGTGGCTCACCGACATCACGGAGTTCCAGATACCGGCTGGCAAGGTGTATCCCTCGCCGATGATCGATTGCCTCGACGGCATGATCGTGAGCTGGTTAATCCGTACGCTCCCCCACCAAGTAGGCAGCTGAAACCAGAGAATGCGGCCCAACCCCTGAAGGAAGAGGCCAATGAGGAAGAGCAAGTTCACGGCAGAGCCAGATCGTGGCGATCCTCAAGGAAGGCGAGGCAGGCGTGCTGGTGGCGGAGATTTGCCGCAAGCACGGGATCCGTTCGCCGACGGACTACGACTGGAAGAGCAAGTACGCAGGTGCGACGGTGTCCGACCTGACGCGCATGCGCGAGCTGGAGGCGGATAACGCGCGGCTCAAGCGTATGTATGCCGACCTGGCGCTGGAGAACGCAGCGATCAAGGATCGTGCTGACAAAAAAATTCTGACGCCGTCCGCGAGGCGGCAGGTGGTGGCGGTCATGGTGACCGAGCACCGCCTGTGGATTCAGCGAGCCTGCAGAGCCACAGTCTTGTCGCGGGCGGCGTACTACAAGGTGCCGCCGCAGACTCCAGGAATCAACTGTCTGCTTGACAGGGGAGCTTACGCTCCGGCTTGGCGTTTTGGCTAAGATTCGCCCAAGCCGTTCTGGGGAGAGTGGCCCGACAGCCCTTCGTGTGATGCGTGCCATCCCGAGACCTGTCCTCTGACCCAGGTGGCTGTTCATCGCCGGACGCACCTCGCTCGGCTCGGCACTCGGCGACGCGCTCCACGGGACCTGGGCCCAAAGGCCGCCAGAGTCCGGATACACCGACGAATCCGAGAAGACAGCAGACGCCCGCCCCTCACCCGCCGAGGCTTGGCCTGGATGACGATCCCACGCGCATCGGCATGGAAGTACACCCGCTGACCCAGGCGGAAGGTCTCGATCTCGGGGGGAAGCGTCACCACAAGCCCCTTCTTCAGGATGCTTCGGTACGACGGAGAGGTCTGGTGGGCTCGGGATCTCATGGCAGTGGCCTTCATGGAAGTCTCCGTGGAGGTGTCCCTGGGGATCAGTGCTTCTGCAGGTGCTCGGTCCAGTGCATCACCGCCTGCTCGGTCACCGACCGCACATCGCGGGCGCTGTTGAGGCTGGCCCAGGGGATGTCCAGTTCCTCCACCTGCGGCAGGGTCCAGCGATCGACGCCCCACTGCTTGGCGAGGTCGCCCAGCGCGCCCTCGCAGATGGCGGGGAAGTGCTCCGGCCTCGGTTGCTCCACCAGGTAGACCTGGAGGCGGCTCAGCAAGGGGGCCTCTATGGCCGAGAGACGGTTGGCCGTGGCCAGCCAGGACACCTCGGAGTAGTCGCATTCCACCTTGAGGAAGCAGTCCAGGTGCGCCCGGGCGGTCTGGGGCTCCAGCAATCCCAGCAGATAGGACTGCGCATCCGAGTCGTTGCGGCTGCCCGCTCTGGCCTTGTCCAGCTCGTCCAGGATGACCAGGGCCGAAGCCGAGTGGCGCGTGGCCAGGAAGGTGGCCAGGGTGGAGGGACGGCCACCGCCCCAGCCGCGGGAGGTGCCATTGAGGATCTTCGCGTCATGGGCACCGGCCAGTGACAGGTTCAGCACCGGAACTTCCATCCGCTCGGCAAAGCGCAGCGCCAGGCGCGACTTGCCGCTGCCGGGGGCGCCCACCAGCAACGTTGGAGGCAGCCGCAAGCTCAGGGCGCCGAGCCGGGCCCGCCCCAGCAGGGACGAGAACATCTGCCCGATGGCCCGCTCGGCCCAGGGGAACTCCCGGATCAGAGCCTGCTGCCGCTCTCGCAACACCCGGGCCGCTGGCAGCTGCGCCACCGGCAAAGCCGTCTCCAGCACCTTATGTCGCTCCACCTCTTCCTTGTCCGCGCGCTCTGAGGCAGGCCAGATCGGGTTCCGGCAGATCACCAGGCGATCCGGCCCTTCGCCCGACTGGGCTGCTTCGGCGTCCAGCGATGACCAGGGTGGCAACTGGCCGCTTTGCAGTGTCGCCTTCATCCTTCCCAACAGCCGAAGTTGCTGGTGTCGCCAGGTCTGCCCAGATTTGGGGGCGGCGCGGCTGAAATCCGGGAATCGTCGGGCGCAGGCCTTGATCAGGGCGCGCCACAGGGGCTCCCCGATCTGGGCAAAGTCCCGCGGCAGGTCGTGCGCGCCCTTGCGCGCGGCAGCCAATCCACCGCCTTCCTGGCTGTAGACCAGCCGCAGCGCGAATACGGTGGCATCGAAGTCTGCAGTCAGCCAACGCCCGAAGCCTCTTTCGCCGCCGGCGATTTCGGCCAGGGCTTCCTCACACACATGGCGGGCATGTTCCAGCGCACTCTCGAGCAGCACCCTCGTGCAGTCCGGGGCCAACTTGCGCGTGGGAAAGCGGGACGGCAGTGGGTCGGCTTGAGTACCTCCTTCCGCGCCGGCGAGGTACAAGGCGTGCTGGATGATGCGCAGCCGGTCCACGGGGGTGTCCGAGAAGCGCAAGACCTCTTCGTACAGCATCAGGGCGATGTACTGCCCGGCCTTGCGCTCCGGGTCGGTCAGCATCTCGCTGGCGGCCTCGAGCAGGCGCTTGGCGCGCTGGGCCTGGGGGAGCTTGCCGGCATAGGCCTGGCGAAGGCACCTCGCGACGTTTTCGTAGTGGCGAGGAACCTTGGGCGCGAGCAATAGCATCAGGGTCAGGTGCCGCATGGCGTCCAGCCCCGGAACATCGACGTCGTAGCGGTTCAGGGCGGCGGTCAGCAGACTGGGGGCCTTGGACTGCGCGGTGATCCGCGGCGGCAGCCTGGGCTTGGCTGGACCTCTAGCGGTCTTGGCCTTGGGAAGTGGTGCAGACATGAGCGTCTCCGACGGTGAGGTCATGTTGCGGTTCAGGCCCCGAGGAGGAGGGGCTTTCGGAGAGCAACGGGAGGGGGCTGTTCCAAACCGTGGATCAACACCCGACGGCGCTCAGACTAAAAGTCGCAGTTCCGCTGGACAAGCAAGATATCTATGTCCCAGTTGGTCTATAAGGCTCATGTGGTGAGCCTGATCGTCGACACAATGGGGCCCAATCGAGAAGTGCGCGCGATAGGATCGTTGCGCACTGAATGGAGAAGCTGTTCGCCATCTCGCGAACGATCAGGATGGCTTCGTCGGCACCAGCGGCCACTGTCGAGCGGGAGCGGAAGGCAAAGCCGACGGGCACTCCAAGGACGATGGATAGCGCTCGCGAAGGCATGCTGCTAGGCTACGGCATCGCCTCAGTCCAGGTCGTCGACATGCTTCAAGAAGTGCACCCTGGGGAAATCCTCCTCGAGGACTTCATGAAACCGTTGGAAATCTCTGCAGCTCGGCTGGCGGCCGACATCGGGTTGTCTGTCCAAAGCGTCCGACGACTGATTCGGGGGAAGCGGAGACTCACCCCGGAGACGGCGTTGCGCCTCGGGCTGTTCTTCAGGATGGAGCCGCGATTCTGGGCAAATCTTCAGCTCGATTACGAACTGCGGATTGCCACCCGTGCATCGCTCAAGCGTCTCCAACAGCGTGTGAAGGTGCCCGCTCGCCGACCCTGAGGGCATCCCGCAGGTGATGGGGCAACGGAGGCGACTGCTCCAGCATGGTTGGTGACAGTCCTCCAGGCGCCCCGAACGGAATCAGGATTGACCGGCAACCAGTGACCAGAACGCTGTCTTGCGCCCGTGCTTGCTTCGCAGCTGGGCCAGGAAGTCGTCATGCGACGGCAATGGCGCAAGATCGGCCGAGGACATCAGTTGCAGCCGCTCAAGGTGCCGAGCCGCATGCCGATAGGCCGGCGAATATGCACGCTCCAGGATGTTCAGCAGCAAGGCTCTGTAGATGGCCGTCGCTCCCTTGAACCACCCGCGCTCGGCCAGCGTCTTCGCCAGTGACGGCAGAGCGAAATAGTCTGCCCCGTTGATGGCGGTTGCCTTGTCGACCAGGGTCGCCTCGGCATCGGCTTCGCGATGCAGTTCGACAAGTAGCTGCGCTGATAGCCCCGGGTTGGGCAACGCCATGGCGATCTCCCCGGCACGCTGCAATGCCGAGCTTTGTTGGTGTGGTGGCAGGTCGTCCAGCCACAGGCGCAAGGCGTCAAGCGATGGCGCGGCTTCGAATAGCTGTTGCCGCAGGTGATGGCTGAGCTCGGCATTGCCACGCTGACCATGGGCTTGGGCGAGCAATCGCTGCCGACGGTCATCCAGGTGACCCCAGTCGCCTTGCAGCCACCTCATGGCATCTTCCGGTCGGTTGGCCTCCAGGTAGGCCTGGGCCATCGATTCCCGTTGCATCGGGTTCGGGTCAGCGCGATAACTCAGAATCGCACGGGCCTTGACGTCCGGGTCCCCGAGTGCCTGTCCGATGAGAGACAGGGACGCCGACACCTTGATGACGTCGTAGGGCACCTGTCCCGCTCCCTTGTGCTTGGCGACCAGCAGGGCCATCTCTGCTTCCAGCTCTGCTACCAACTCCCGCATGCCTTGCTCGGAAAGCAGCAAATTGGCCTCTCGAAGCAGGCCCTCGCGCGCGCCGTAGCCATCGGCATTCACCAACTTGAGCAGGCGCGCGCGCATGGTGGCTTCGGGCGCTTCGCATTGGGCGGCCGTCTGGAGCCAATGCCTGCAGGCCCCTCGAACGGCGTCACCGATGTCACCGCCAGAGTCGTCGGCATTCTCAAAGAAATGCGCATCTGTTTCGATGAACGCTTCGAACAGATCCAGGGCGGAAGCGGGATCCTTCGGTGCGAGCTCCCGCGCCACTTGATCCAGCCAGAGCTCCAGCTTGGCTGCAAATGAACGGACCGACTTGTAGTCCTGGTATTTCTGAGTGCGCCGCCAGCCGGCAAGCGTCTTCCTGAACGCGGCAGCCAGCTTGTTTGGGCTGTCTGCAAGTTGCAGGCGCTCAAGACGTTTGCGCACTTCCGGGTGATCGTTCGCAAGCTCGATGAGGACGTCCGCGAGAACTGCTGGCGACTGGCGGTGCAGAAATGCGGCAAGGGCTTCTGATGGCATGGCGCGAGCCTACCGGAAGTCAGTGAAGCTCTCTCCGAACTTGCCGTGCCGGGCGCTCCGTCCTGCATCGGGAATCGCAGAGGTCTCTGAGCGCAAGTCAGCACCGAATGGCGGTGCATGGGGCGATTGGAACAAGCCCATGCGCTCCTCCTGGATGTGCCGCAACGCCTGCCAGCGCAGCTGGCCACGATGCGACGCCGCGCTGTACCGCAGGTACACCGTCAGCCTGGGGAGTGGACGCACCGGCTGCATGTTGACTGGGGCACCACCGACAGCGGGACACTTCGACTGCGTCCCGCAGGCACATGCCTATGATGCAAGGAGACATGTGGAGAGAGAGCCATGGATCGTTCGTCCATCCAGATTGAGCAGACGGTCGCTGCAGCCCAAACTGTCATGGCGCTGTTGCACGACCGGCTCTCCGTCTCGCAGTGCATCTCGGACCAGGGCGATCTGTCGGTGATTCAAACTACGGTCAGGAAGATTGAAGAGCTCTTGGAGCATGCGGCCGAGTACGACGAGCTCCTGCGCAGACAACTGGAGCGCACGAACGCTCGGATTGCATCTGCCCTGCCTGGTGGTGATGGCTTTCAGCCACGCAGTTGACCTGGCTGGACGCGGGGCTGTCAGCGGGTTGAGGGAGCGCTGTATCGAGCCCGATGTGCTCACCAACCCGCTTGCACTGAGCTCCTGACGCTTCAGTCGACGACGCCCGGAACGGGCCAACTGGATGGACTCGAGCAGTGGGCTGGGACGCCTAAGCTGCTCTCCCCGCCTCAAGTCGTGACGCACGTCGCTCCGCCTAGAACTCAGAGAGGAGTCCAGGCGGCGTCTGACCTAAGCCATCGGGCCGCCGCGGTATACGGGGCGGTTCACCATGCTTGATTGCCTCCCTGGAGAGCGATTGGACTCTGAGCAGAGACCGCACACGCCAGTCGGTTGACCCTGGGGTTAGGGTCGGGCGGACTTGCTTACATTACCGATCCATACGAAATTCAGGGAACTCAAAGAATCTTGCCCAGGGAGGGGCGCGATGAAGTTCATCCACGCAGCGGACATCCACCTCGACAGCCCGCTGAACGGGCTGTCTGCATACCCGGACGCTCCCGCTGAACAGCTGCGCAGCGCCACGCGCGATGCGTTCACGGTGCTGGTCGACTGCGCCATCGAAGAGGGCGTCGACTTCATGGTCATCGCCGGCGACCTGTACGACGGCTCCTGGCGCGACTACAACACCGGCATCTTCTTCTGCAAGGAGATGGGTCGCCTGAGGCGAGCTGGCATCCCCGTCTATGTGCTGTTCGGCAACCATGATGCCGAGAGCGAGATGACGAAGAAGCTCGAGCTGCCGGATAACGTCCACACCTTCGGCTCCAACAAGCCGCAGACCCTCAAGGTCGACGGTTTGCCCGTATCCCTTCACGGACAGAGCTTCAAGCAACGCGACATCACCACGAACATGGTCACGGGCTACCCGGCTCCAGTTGCGGACCACTTCAACATCGGTGTCCTTCACACCGCCTTGGAAGGGTACGCATCCCACGCCAGCTATGCGCCGTGCACGCTCGCCGAGTTGCACGCCAAGGGCTACCAGTATTGGGCGCTCGGCCATGTCCATGAATTCGAGCAGTGGACGGGTGCATCCACCGTGGTCTTTCCGGGCAACTTGCAGGGCCGCAACGTCCGGGAGCTAGGCCGACGGGGAGCTGTGCTGGTCACGGTGGACGACCTGAGCGACGTCAGGGTCGAGCGCATCTTCATTGACGTCCTTCGTTGGGAGCATTTGACGGTGGACGTCTCTGAATGCGAGACCCTGGAGGAGGTGGTCCGCAAGACGGGTCAGGGCTTGGAGGCCCTCCTGGACATCGACGGGGAGGTGCCTCGGGCAGCTCGCATCACCATCACCGGCAAGACGAAGGCGCACGGTGACCTCTTCGGGCTGGAAGCGCAGCTGCGCCAGGAGGTATTGGCGCAGATTGCGGCCATCGGGAATGAGCGGCTCTGGCTTGAGAAGGTCCGGCTCGAGACGCAGCCTCTGGTCGATGCGGCAAAGCTCCAAGAGCGCAATGATGCCTTCACAGACCTGCAGGCGATCCTCGAGGAGGCGGCTACCGATGTCGACTTCAGCGGCCAGCTGCAAGCCGCCTTGGCACCGTTCGCAGCGAAAGTGCCGTTGGACCTCCAGCCGTTTGTGCCGCTCGTCGAGCAAATCCGCAAGGGCGAGCTGAAGGAGCTCATCGACGAAGTTGCGCCCGGCCTTTTGGCGCACTTGGTTCAGGCGGAGTGAGCCATGCGACTCAAGAACCTCCACCTCGTCCGCTTCGGTAAGTTCACCGACACCGACATCTCGCTGCCCAAGGCCGAGCACGACTTCCATCTCGTCATCGGTCACAACGAGGCGGGTAAGTCGACGATGCGCGGTGCCATCGCCGACTTGCTGTTCGGCTTCCCGGCGCGCTATCCCGCGATGGCGTTCATCCACCAGCAGGCGGACCTGCGCCTGGCTGCAACCGTCTCGGAAGGCGACGAGCACCTTTCGTTCATTCGGACGAAGGGGAACAAGAACACGTTGCGGACAGCGGAAGACGTGCCCTTGCCGGACAACGCGCTCTTGCCGTTCATGGGGCAAACGGACCGCGGCTTCTTCGAGACGATGTTCGGGCTCAGCCACACCCAGCTGGTGACGGGTGGCGACGCAATCCTCGATGCCTCGAAGGACGTGAGCCAGGTGCTGTTTCAGTCTGCGGCTGGCATCGCCGGATTGGGGAAGGTGAAGGATGGCCTTGTGGCAGAGGCCGACAAGCTCTGGGGGCCTCGGCATTCAAGCGGCAGGTCGTACTACCTTGCAAGCGACCAGCTCGACCAAGCCAACAAGGACTTGAAGGCTGCAACCGTCCGCACCAAGAGCTGGGCTGAAGCCCGAGCCGCCCTGGACGACGTTGAAGCACGGATCGCCGCGGCGACGGAGCGCAAAGGCACGCTGCAGGCAGCCAGGCTGAAGCTGGAGCGAGTGCGACGGCTCGCCCCTACGGTCGTTGAATTTAGGCAGAGGCTTGTCGAGCTGGATGAGTTGGGGGACGTCCTGGAGCTGCCGCCGGACGCCTCGGCGACTCATAGTTCAGGGGAGCGAGAGCTGTCCCTCGCCGAAACGACGCTTCGTCTGCGCGAGGAGGCCGTCGAGAAGCTCACCAGGCAGCGCAACGCTGAGGTCTTCGATGAGAAGGTGCTGGCCGCGAAGGACGACATCCGCGGCCTCGCCGCATCCGGTGAGAGTGTTCGAAACCATTACGCGGACTTGGTAACGCGGAAAGCCGAGCTCGAGCGCAGCTTGGAGTTGGCTCGGGCAGCCGCCGTTGAGCTGGGCTGGCCCGATTCGGAAGACGAGGCCACGTTGCGCGCCAGGCTGCCGGCTGCGTTGAAGTTGCGTGAGGTGCAGCGTCTCGTCAGCCAACACAGCGGCCTGCTGCAGACCAAGAACTCGGCGCTGAAGAACGTTGATGACAAGAAGGCGGAGCTGGCCGTGGCCGAGGAAGACCTTAAGGGAATGGCAGTCACGGAGGTTTCTGCGGCTCTTCGCAGTGCCCTCGCGGAGGCCCAGGCGTACAGGAACACCGCCGCGGCGCAGGCAAAGCTGAAGTCGGCTGTGACGGCAGCACAGCGCGCGCTGGACGCCGCGCATGCAGGCTTGGGCCAGTGGGCGAGGGAGATGGACGCTCTGCAGCAGATGTCGGTGCCATCGCCTGAGAGGCTGACGAGCCTGGTGGCGAAACGTCAAAGGTTGGAGTCGGAGCTCGATGCTGCCGCAGACCGCGCTGAGGAGGCCCAGCGGGAGCTCGACGACGCGCAGCTGGAGGTCAAGCAGTTGTCCGAGGCTCGCCACATCGTGACCGGCTCCGACGTGCGCGCTGCGCGGGAGAAGCGGGATGCGGATTGGCAGTCCATTAAGGACGGCACCACCCCCCTCGCATCCGGCGCAGCCGGCCTGGATGTGGCCATTGACCTGGCTGACGAACTCGTGGACACGCAGCTGGGCTCGGCAACAGAAGCGGCAGAGCTGCAGAGCTTGAGGCAGCGTGTGGAGCGGGCGGAGGCGGATGCATCAGCAACTGCTCAGACCAAGGACCGCAAGGCCGGCGAGCTGGCGACGTTCGACCGAGAGTGGCAAGAGCTCGCAGCCTCCATAGGCTTGCCAGGGCTCGCGTTGGTCGACGCGCAGGCTTGGGTGTCCAAGCGCGAGCTGGTGCTGTCCGCCGGCGCCACGGTCCAGGAGAAGGAAGATGCCCTTCAGCAGGAGGTCGGAGCTTCCCAAGGCGCTCTGGCAGGCTTGGTCACCCAGTTGGAGCTGGCCGGGGCCATGGTGCCGGCTCAGAGCACGCTTCCTGCAGCGTTGACCCAGGCCGAGGAATTCGTCGCTGAGGCTGACCGAGCCAAGGCCCGTAGAGCCCAGCTGACCAAGCAGCGGGACGGCAGCTCAAGCACGCTAATCCGCCTCCAAGCTGATGCCGATGCCGCGAGCGCGGCCTATGCGGACTGGGAGAGCAACTGGAGCGTCGCTGTGGCGGCAGCTGGGCTTTCGGAATACATCAAGTCCGTCGATGACGCCGAACAGGCGCTTTCAAAAGCAGAAGCGGTGAAGCAGAGCCTGGACAAGGCTGCGAGCATCAAACGCGACCGCATCGACACAATGAATCGCGACCTCGACGAGTTCAAGCGCCTGGCTGGGGAGGCCGTCGAGACGCTGGGTATCGAGGAGCTCAAGGGCGTTGACCCACGGGAAGTGGTTCGAGCGCTTTCTCCAAAGCTCAAGGAGGCGGAAGCTGGTGAAGCCCGCCGCATCGCCGCAGACGAAGCACTCAATGCGGCGATGGCCCAGCGTGACGAGGCGCAGCGGCAATCGGAGCAGGTCAAGGCAAAGGTGGCGCCGCTGCTGGCCGCCGCGGGTGTCACGTCTCTTGCAGACGCTGCCCCGTTGGTCACCAGGTCGGATGCGAAGCGCAGGCTCGTCCAGGACATTGAGGCCGCGCGCCGAGCCTTGACGCAGGGCTCCGACGGCCTGGGTTTTGACGGGGTCGTAGCCGAGGTCACCGGCTGCGACCTTGCCCAGGTTGCTGTCGACCTGACGGGCACCGAAGACAGCATCGAGCAGGTTCAAGCCGAGCAGACCAGCCTCGCCGCCGAACATGCGAAGGCGAAGCTGGCCGTTGAGGCGTTCGGTGGCGGAAGCGACGCTGCGATAGCTGAGGCGCGCCGACAGGAAGCTCTTGCCGGCATGGCCGACGCCTCAGAGCGGTACATCAAGGTGACGGCAGCGGCGAAGCTGCTGAGCTGGGCAATCGAGCGCTATCGGGAGCAAAACCAAGGCCCGATGCTGGCTCGGGCCGAAGCCATATTTGCAAAGCTGACGCTGGGCCGATTTACACGGTTGTCAGTGGAATTCGATAGCACGCCGTATCGCTTGACCGCGCTGCGCGCAGATGGTCGGCCGGTGGAAGTTCCGGGTTTGAGTGAAGGGACCCGCGACCAGCTTTACCTGGCGCTGCGGCTCGCGGCGCTCGAGCTGCATCTGGCCAAGGCCAAGGCGTTGCCGTTCATTGCCGACGACCTGTTCATCAACTTCGACGACGAGCGGTCGACAGCCGGGCTGGAGGCGCTGCGCGACCTGTCCAGGCACACCCAAGTGCTGTTTCTGAGCCACCACGATCACTTGCTGCCTCGCGTGCGGCAGATCTTCGGGTCAGAGGTCAACGTCGTGGAGTTGCAGCGGTAGGGACTGACGGTTCATGCAAATCACAAGAACAGTTGCCAGGGATGGCTCAATTCTTCCGCGGGCTCTCGACGTCATTCGCAGGGTTCCAGATGAAGCGTGGACTTATGGCGAGCAGGGGCTGCTTCACCCGCGTGTCGCCTACACGCGAGCGTTCTCAAAGGTGGCGGTGGCGTGGCAGTCGGTGATGCCGGCCTTGGCAGTGCTCTCTGCCGAGCTTCGGTTTGACGGCTTGGAGCCCGACGTCGGCTCGGTTGAGACCAAGTACGGGAACCTTCTGCACGCGCTCTATGAGCACATCGACGCCTGCTACGCCGTCATGCGTTGCGTTGGGCCAGCGCCGGCTAAGCCCGTTCAGTGGCATCAGGTGGCGGTACGCGCACAAAAGGTGCCTGGCGCCAGAGCGTTCGAGGACCAGGTGATCGCGTACAAGAACCTGAGTCTGGGACCAACCGTGAATTTGCTGAAGCACGGCGAGTCCAGACTTCGAGTCCTGGCGTTTCGTTCCCGCTTTGCTTTCACGCTGGGCTACTTCATTGATGGGCCGCAACGCGGAGGCGTCATCGGACCGGCACCAACCGTTCACCACGACGAAAACTCGGCCTTCAGCTTCAATCGGGACATCTTGGTCCACTGGTGGTGGCTGTACCGCGTGTCGGAGCTGCTGGCCGACGTAGTTGAGCGGAATCTCGGTTCGAAGATGCTGCCCGTCTCGGACGGCAATGGATCGGGCGTCGTGCCGTTGGAGGCGGTTGACGAGTGGGTGAAGCTCTGTCATGCCATTGCGGCCATTCCCCCGGACTTCATGCCCGATGAGTCTGAGAAGCCGTATCCCCTGGTGGTCGTTCCACCTACTGGCGCCTCGATTCGCCTGGAGTACCCGGCGCCGAGGCGTCCCAACAAGTTTGACCGAGAGGCCAAGATCACCGCGTGCCTCACGATTGATGAGGGTGGTCAGACTTATAAGCTTCCGTATGTGGGTGATGCGCAGAACGTGGTGACGGTTGAGGGGCGGTAGCAGGGGCTTGGGTAGCTTGGGTAGGTCTCGAGCTATGGGCGGCCCGTGGCACGATCTATGGCTGGCACATGGGGGGGTGATGTTGCTGCGTCTGTTGGGCGACGAGCCGATGATTTCGACCAGTCGGGGATGCGGACGATTTCTTGGACTACCTGGAGGTAGTTCATGTACTCATACGAGGACCGGCTTCGAGCCGTGCAGCTGTACATCAAGCTGGACAAGCGCATCGGCTTGACCATTCGGCAGCTGGGATATCCGACGAAGAACGCTCTCAAGGCTTGGTACCGCGAGTACGAACAGAGCCAGGCACTGCGCGCAGGCTACACGCGGCCTGCGAAGTTTTCCCAGGCGGAGAAGGAGCGCGCTGTCGAGCATTGCCTTGAGCACGGCCGGTGCATCGCGGTGACCATCAAAGCGCTGGGATATCCCTGCCAGTCATTGCTGTCCGCGTGGTTGCAAGAGCTTCATCCGCAGCGCACGCGCGTTGTCGGTCGATCGCAAGAACTGGCGCTGGAAGCCAAGCAGTCCGCTGTGATTGCTCTGTGCACGCGCCCGGCCAGCGCGCAGGCTGTGGCCGACCAGGTCGGCGTGTCGCGGGGCTCGCTGTACAAGTGGAAGAATCAAATACTCGGCCACGACGCACCCGCATCCATGAAGCGCAAGCAAGGCGCCCCCGTAAGCTCAGATCGAGCCGACCTGGAACAGCAGCTCGAGACGCTGCGACAAGACATCCGACGGCTGCGGCTCGAGAAGGATGTGCTGAAGAAGGCGAATGAGCTCCTAAAAAAAGAACTGGGCATCGATCAGCAGCCCCTGACGAACCGGGAGAAGACGCTGCTGGTTGATGCCCTGAGGTCCTCCTACTCGGTGACGGAGCTGCTGTGCGAATTGGACCTGCCGCGCAGTTCCTACTTCTACCATCGGGCCCGTCTCGGGGTGGCCGACAAGTACGCCAGCGTGCGCCAGGCCATGACCGACATCTTCGAGCGCAACTATGGCTGCTACGGCTACCGGCGGCTCCACGCCTCGCTGAGCGATCAGTGTGTACGCATCTCGGAGAAGGTCGTGCGCCGCCTGATGAAGCAGGAGCGCCTGGTCGCCGCGACGAGCAAACGCCGTCGGTACGGCTCCTACATGGGCGAGATCAGTCCAGCTCCCGACAACGTGCTGAACCGAGATTTCAGCGCTGGCGCGCCGAACGAGAAGTGGCTCACCGACATCACGGAGTTCCAGATTCCGGCTGGCAAGGTGTATCTCTCGCCGATGATCGATTGCTTTGACGGCATGGTCGTGAGCTGGTCGATCGGCACCCGGCCGAATGCGGAGTTGGTCAACACGATGCTGGACGCCGCGATCGAGAAGGTCGCAGCCAGTGGCGAGCGGCCAGTGGTGCATTCCGATCGAGGCGGCCACTATCGATGGCCAGGCTGGCTGGCTCGAATTGCTGACGCCAAGCTGGTCCGCTCGATGTCACGCAAGGGATGCTCGCCGGACAACGCAGCGTGCGAGGGCTTCTTCGGTCGGCTCAAGACCGAGATGTTCTTCGCGCGCGACTGGCTCTCGACCAGCATCGAGGATTTCATCGCAGCGCTGGATGCCTACATTCGCTGGTACAACGAGGCTCGGATCAAGGGTTCACTTGGCTTTCGCAGTCCTGCCCAGCACCGTCAGCGCCTGGGCATCGCCGCATAACCAGTCCAAGTTTTTGTCCGCATCCCCGTGGGGCAATTTTCAGTCGGCGCCAACAGCACGGAGGGGACACCGAACGAAGTACGACCTGAATACCACGGACATCATCGTCGCTGAAGCCAGCGTTTGTATATTATGCTTGATATGCGATAGTAGAACGCGCATTGTTGGTTCCTGGCACTTTTCCCACCTGCAGAACGCGAGGACACGATGACCACCGAATCGGAGCGGAAAGAGGCAGAAGTCGATGGGATCATGGCCGGAACCACCACTGCTGCCGCGAACGTCGTCCATCCCACTGTTACGATCCGCGCTGTGATCGACCGAGGCGTGCTGGATCAAGGCCGCATCTACGCCGAGGCGCTCAACCAGACCCAAGCTATCGCGGCACCCGGAGCAGATGCTCTTCGCATTGCGGAGATGCTCCGCGATGGCACGGCCCGCCCGAATGGTCTTACCCAGACCGCAGCCGAGCGGATGGCCACCTCGGGGCGGTCGCTCGATTCGTTCATCAACGGAGCCAACCCCGGCGGGAAGGCAGCAGAGGTGGTCGCGACCTCCGACTACCGCGCTCTCCACGCTGGGCAAGAGCCTGGGATCGTCAACCCGCCGGAGCACGTCGC
>NZ_BADL01000342.1 GCF_000333615.1 Ideonella sp. B508-1
TACTTCCTGGTTGTGAACACCCGCCTGCAGGTGGAGCACGGCGTGACCGAGCAGGTCAGCGGCGTGGATCTGGTGGCCTGGATGGTGCAGCTGGCCGCGGGCACGCTGCTGCCGTTGCACACGCTGAAGCCCACGCTGCGCGGCGCGTCCATCCAGGTGTGCCTCTATGCCGAGGACCCGGCGCGCAACTTCCAGCCCAGCACCGGGGTGCTGACCGAGGTGTGCTGGCCCGCCGGCGCCCAGGCCGGCCCCGGCGCCCACCCGCTGCGGCTGGACACCTGGGTCGAGCGCGGCACCGAGGTGCCCGCCCACTACGACCCGATGCTGGCCAAGCTGATCGTCACCGCCGACACCCGCGAGGCGGCGCTGGCCGCGCTGCAGCAGGCCCTGGCCGCCACCCGCATCGCCGGCATCGAGACCAACCTGGCTTACCTGCGCCAGGTCTTGGCCGAGCCCACCTTCCAGCAAGGCCGGCAGACCACCCGCTTCCTGGGCACGCTGCGCCATGTGGCCCAGGCCTTCGAGGTGCTGGACGGCGGCGTGCAGACCACCGTGCAGGACTGGCCCGGCCGCCAGGGCCACTGGGACGTGGGCGTGCCGCCCTCCGGCCCGATGGACGCCTACGCCCACCGGGTGGCCAACGCGCTGGTGGGCAACGCCGCCGACGCCGCCGCGCTGGAATGCACGATGGCCGGCCCCACGCTGCGCTTCCACACCGCGGCGGTGGTGGCCGTCACCGGCGCGCCCGCGCCCGTCACCCTGGACGGCGTGCCCATGCCCATGTGGCAGGCCATCGCCGTGCCCGCGGGTGGTGTGCTGGCCGTGGGCCGCCTGGTCGACACCGGCTGCCGGCTGGCCATCGCCGTCGGCGGCGGCCTGGATGTGCCGCTCTACCTGGGCAGCCGCAGCACCTTCACGCTGGGCCAGTTCGGCGGTCACGCCGGCCGCACCCTGCGGGTGGGCGACATGGTCCACCTGGCCGCACCGCAGGCCGCGCTCGACCAGGGCCGGGCCGGCCGCGGCACGCCCGCCAGCCTGCAGCCCGCCATCGGCCACCACTGGGACGTGGGCGTGCTCTACGGCCCGCATGGCGCGCCGGACTTCTTCACGCCCGACGACGTGGCCATGTTCTTCGGCACCGACTGGCAGGTGCACTACAACTCCAGCCGCACCGGCGTGCGCCTGATCGGGCCGCGGCCGCAATGGGCCCGGCGCGATGGCGGCGAGGCGGGACTGCACCCGTCCAACATCCACGACAACGCCTACGCCATCGGCGCGATCGACTTCACCGGCGACATGCCGGTGATCCTGGGCCCCGACGGCCCCAGCCTGGGCGGCTTCGTCTGCCCGGCCGTGGTGGTGGACGCCGAGCTGTGGAAGCTGGGCCAGCTGCGCCCGGGCGACACGGTTCGCTTCCACCGCCTGAGCCTGGACCAGGCGGCCCAGCGCAGCGCCCAGCTGGAAGCGGCCCTGGCCACCCTGAGCGGGTCCGGCGCCGATCCCCAGCAGGCCCAGCTGCCCGCCGCCCCGCAGGACGACGCCACCGCCTGCCCCAGCCCCATCGTGCTGGAGGACCCGGCGCGCGACGAGGTGCCCGCGATGGTCATCCGCCAGGCCGGCGACCGCTACCTGCTGGTCGAGTTCGGACCGCTGGTGCTGGACATCGAGCTGCGACTGCGGGTGCATGTGCTGATGACCGCGCTGCAGGCCCGCCAGGCCGCCGGTGGCCTGCCAGGGCTGATCGACCTCACACCGGGCATTCGCTCG
>NZ_BADL01000341.1 GCF_000333615.1 Ideonella sp. B508-1
CTCAGCCCTCGGGCACTCGCCAAAGCGGCCTCCACCAGACGCAGGGTGGCGGCCACCACAGCGTCCAGATAAAAGCCGCGCGCGGCCCCCCAGTCGGCGCACTCGCGCCCGATCAGCAGAGCCTGCGCCGAGACAGCATCCTGTTCCAGCGACCACACCAAGGCCTCGTTGCGCACCGTGCTGTAGCGGGCGAAGACCCGCAGCACCTCGCCCAGATTGGGCGCCGTGACGGCTGCATAGCCGATCAGCCCATGCATGGACACCTGGGTCTGCCCGCCCAGATCCAGGCCCAGCCAAGGGCGGCCGGAGGCGGCCATGGCCGCCAGCACCAGGCGCCGGGTCGTCTCCAGGGACAACGGTCGTTCATCCTGCGCCAGGCCCTGGGCGTCCAGTCCTGCAGCCGCCAGCACCGGCCCGGTGTCCACCGCCAGCTGTTCCAGCAGACGGCGCAGCATCCGGGCGTAGACCGGGTGGATGAGCGCATCGGTGGCAGGCAGGCGGGCAGCGGCAGGCATGAACGACGAAAGCCAAAGGGAGGTGGGCCGGAGAAACCCGCGGCTGTCACTTTATGACGATCCGCTGTCAGAACCATCGGTGGAAGCACGCAGCCGACCTTCGGACACTGCCGCCCATCTCGACCTCCCCGCTTGAGCATGTCCAGCACCTCCCTCCCCTCACAGGCCTTCGATTACGTCATCGTCGGCGGCGGCAGCGCCGGCTCGGTGCTGGCCAGCCGGCTCAGCGAAGACCCCGCCGTCTCCGTCGCCCTGCTCGAAGCCGGCCCGGCCGACCGCAGCGTGCTGATCCACTGCCCCGCCGGCCTGGGCGTGATGGCCCGCACCGGTCAGGCCAACTGGTGCTTCGAGACCACGCCCCAGCCCGGTCTGAATGGCCGCCGCGGCTACCAGCCCCGGGGCAAGGTGCTGGGCGGCTCCAGCTCCATCAACGCGATGATCTACATCCGCGGCCACCGCAGCGATTACGACGCCTGGGCCGCCGCCGGCAACCCCGGCTGGGAGTGGGACGCCGTGCTGCCCTGGTTCAAGCGGGCCGAGGACAATGCCCGCGGCGCCGACGCCTGGCACGGCCAGGGCGGCCCGCTGCATGTGATGGACCTGTGCGACCCCAACCCGCTGTCACGCCGCTTCGTCGAGGCGGGGCGCCAGGCCGGCTGGCCCGAGAACCCGGACTTCAACGGTGCCGCCTTCGAGGGCGTGGGCATGTACCAGGTCACCCACAAGAACGGCGAGCGCTTCAGCGCCGCCAAGGGCTATCTGCGCCCCCACCTGGGTCGCCCCAACCTGCACGTCTTCACCGAGGCCCGGGCTGAGCGGCTCATCCTCGAAGGCCGGCAGGTGCGCGGTGTGGAACTGCTGCAGGGCGGCCAGCGCCTGCGGCTGATGGCCCGCCAGGAGGTGGCCCTGTGCGCCGGCGCCTTCCAGTCGCCGCAGCTGCTGATGCTCTCGGGCGTGGGCGACCCGGCCGAGCTGCAACGCCATGGCATCACGGTGCGCCATGCCATGCCCGGCGTGGGCCGCAACCTGCACGACCACCCGGACGTGGTGAT
>NZ_BADL01000340.1 GCF_000333615.1 Ideonella sp. B508-1
AATCTTGCACGCCCTCGCTCAAGCCTTCGTCACTGGTCCCGCCACCAAACGTTTCGGCGAGAAGCAGGCCATTATCGCCGGCATGGCGGCCGACGCGCTGGGCTACGTCTTGCTGGCGTTCGCGACGCGAGGCTGGATGGCCTTCCCCATTATGATT
>NZ_BADL01000339.1 GCF_000333615.1 Ideonella sp. B508-1
AAGTGCACGTCGACGATGCGCTTCATCGTGTCCGGCTCGGGGAACTTGATGAAGTGGAAGAAGCAGCGGCGCAGGAAGGCGTCGGGCAGCTCCTTCTCGTTGTTGGAGGTGATGAAGACCAGCGGCCGGTGCTTGGCGCGGATGGTCTCGCGCGTCTCGTAGCAGTGGAACTCCATGCGGTCGAGCTCGCGCAGCAGGTCGTTCGGAAACTCGATGTCGGCCTTGTCGATCTCGTCGATCAGCAGGGCCACCGGCTCGTCCGATTCGAAGGCCTGCCACAGCACACCCTTGACGATGTAGTTGCGGATGTCGCGCACCTTCTCGTCGCCCAGCTGGCTGTCGCGCAGCCGGCTCACCGCGTCGTATTCATAGAGGCCCTGGTGGGCCTTGGTGGTGCTCTTGATGTGCCATTCCAGCAGGCGAAGGCCCAGGGCCTGGGCGGCCTCTTCGGCCAGCATCGTCTTGCCGGTGCCGGGCTCGCCCTTGACCAGCAGCGGGCGCTTGAGGGTCATCGCCGCATTGACGGCCAGCATCAAATCGTCGGTGGCGACGTAGCGGTCGGAACCTTGGAATTTCATAGGGGAATCCGGGGGGTGAAGGGGGGCCGGGCCAGTATATGCTCGGCCCCGATCGGTCCCGTTCAAGGCATTGGCATGGGCCCCAGCGGCCCTGACTGGAGGCGACATGACGTGGAGACTCAAGGCGGCGCTGCTGGCCGCCTCGTTGATCGTGGTGACGGCACCTGCGAGCGCCCAGGCGCTGGCCGGGCGGGCCGAAAACGGTGCCCGCATCAATGCGATGTGCATCGGCTGCCACGGGATCGAGGGCTACCGGGCGAGCTTTCCGCAGGTCTACCACGTGCCGATGATCGCCGGCCAGAACCTCAAGTACCTGTCCGCGGCCCTGGAGGCCTACCGCAAGGGCGAACGCAAGCACCCCACCATGCGCGGCGTGGCCGGCTCGCTGTCCGACCAGGACATTGCCGACCTGGCCGCCTACTACGCCACCCTGGGCAAACCCCCGGCCACCGAGCCGCCGGCCACCGTGGCGCTGCCGGCCGAACTGAAGGACAAGCTGACCGCCTGCACCGCCTGTCACGGGGCCAACTTCAACAACACCGTGGACGCCAGCTACCCGCGTCTGGCTGGCCAGCACCGCGACTACCTCTACCAGGCCCTGAAGGCCTACCAGACGCAGAACCATGCGCTGGTGGGGCGGGGCAACGCCATCATGGTGGGCATGGCGGCCACGCTGGATGACGCACAAGCCCGCGCCATTGCCGACTACCTGTCCGGCCTGCCCGGCGACCTGCGCACGGCACCGCAGCCCATGCTGCACTGAACGCGGCATCTGGGTCTCTTCCCCCTCAAGTCCCAGGGTGTCGGGACGATATTCCGGGGAAGGCGTGGGGTGAGTTCGACACGCCGACACTCTGTTGGCGCAATTCAACCACCATGCACAAAAGAACCATTCCGGTGACCCAGGTGCGACTGGGCATGCACATCCATGCACTGGAAGGGCCCTGGATCAGCCACCCCTTCTGGAAGACCCGGTTCGTGCTGACCGATCCGGACGACTTGCAAAAGCTCCTGCACAGCGGTGTGCCGGGCGTGGTCATCGACACCTCCAAGGGCTTGGATGTGCTGACAGAGACCGAGGCGCCGGTGGCCCCCCGTGCGGCGGCACCCGCGCCTGCGGCGCCTGCCCCGGCTCCCGCCCCCCCCGCACCCGTGGTGGTGGCCGCGCCTGCGTCTGCGGCCCGCGACCAGCATGGTCCGCCGCCCGAGCCCTCCAGCGCGATGGCCGAGGAGCTCAGCCAGGCCAAGGCCATCTATCGCCAGTCGCGTGAGCAGGTCACGTCGATGTTCACCGAGGCCCGCATGGGCAAGGCCATCGATGCCGAGCAGTGCCTGCCCCTGGTCAACGACATCGCCGACTCCGTGTTCCGCAATCCCGGTGCCCTGGTCAGCCTGGCACGGCTGAAGACGCAGGACGACTACACCTACATGCATTCGGTGGCGGTCTGCGCCCTCATGGTGGCACTGGGCAAGCAGCTGGGCCTGAACGAGGCCGCCTGTCGGGAAGCGGGCCTGTCCGGTCTGCTGCATGACCTGGGCAAGGCGGTGATGCCGCTGGATGTGCTGAACAAGCCCGGCAAGCTCACCGACGACGAGTTCGTCATCATGAAGAGCCATCCGGTGCGTGGCTACGAGATGCTGCAGGAGGCGCGCGGCGCGCCCGAGGGGGCGATGGACGTCTGTCTGCACCACCATGAGCGGGCGGACGGCACCGGTTATCCGCACAAGCTGCCCGGTGAGAAGATGAGCCTGCTGGCGCGCATGGGCGCGGTGTGCGACGTGTACGACGCCATCACGTCCAACCGGCCCTACAAGGCGGGTTGGGACCCGGCCCATTCCATCGCCCAGATGGCGGGCTGGAAGGGGCATTTCGACACCGTGGTCTTCCAGGCCTTCGTCAAGAGCCTGGGCATCTACCCGGTGGGCTCGCTGGTCAAGCTGAAATCGGGCAAGCTGGCGGTGGTGACGGAGCAGAACCCGAAGAACCTGGTCTCGCCCATCGTGAAGGTGTTCTTCTCCAGCAAGTCGCAGTTGCACATCACGCCTGCGTTGCTGGATCTCTCACAGTCGGCCGATCAGATCGTCTCCCGCGAGAGCCCCGAAGCCTGGGGCTTCAAGGAGCTGGACGCCCTGTGGGCGGGGGACCTGAGGCGCTGAAAGGGCGCTTGTTTCCGCCGCAGTGTTGTCAGCGGGTGGCCCGCTGCCGCACCGCGTCCAGGTAGGCGTGGCCATCGGGCGGCAGCCTGCTGCGCTGCGAGGCCCAGATCATCTCGCCCAGGCAATCCATCACCTCGTGGTGGGCCTCGTGCAGCGAGTTGCGGCGCGCCGCCAGCAGTTCCACCGCCTGGCGGATGCCGTGCGGCTGGTCGATGGACACCTGCTCGCTGATCGTCAGGTGCATGGCCAGGTGCAGAAAGGGGTTGGTGCGGCCTTCCTGCACCTCGTAGACCGCGGCCAGCGCCGCATCCACGTCCGACAGGTCGCCGTGGTACTCGGGGTGCTGGTCGACCCAGCCGGCGGCCAGGGTTTCGATCGGGGTGAGCACCTGAGCGGCGCGCTGCTTGGCCAGGACCTCGCAGAAGAAGCGGCGGACGTCGTGTTGGGAAGGCTGGAACATGGCCGGATTTTGGCCCCAACGGCGCCCGCCCGTGCCCGAAGGGCTTCAGAGCGTGAGCGTGCCTTCGATGACGCTGCTCACGTCGCCACCGATCCAGACGGTGTCGCCCTCCTGCGTCACATGCACCCGCCCGGCCCGGCCCAACTGCGAGCCCTGCGCAGCCACATAGCGTGCCGGTGCCAGCCCCTCGCCGATCAGCCACTGGGCCAGGCTCGCATTGAGGCTGCCGGTCACCGGGTCCTCGTCGATGCCGATGGGGGCAACGAAGCCGCGGACCTCGAAGTCCGTGTCTTCCCCGGTGGCCTGGGGGCCGACGACACCGACCTTGGCGAGGGTCTTGAGCGCGACGTGGTCGGGCCGCAGGGCGCGCACGCTGGCACCATCTGCCAGCAGAAGCCCCAGCCAGCGCGGGCCGTTGTCCAGCCAGCGGGCCTGCCGCACTTGATGGTCGGCCAGGCCGAGGGCCTGCAGCACGCTGGCCAGCAGCGGGGCTTCCACCTCGCCCATTCGGCAGGGCGGCGCGGCAAAGGCCAGGCGGCGGCCGGCGCGCCGCACCCGCACCAGGCCCACACCGCATTGCTGGACGACCTCACCGGGCTGCTTCGGCTGCCCGCCGGCCAGCAGCCAGGCCTGGCAGCTGCCCAGCGTCGGGTGGCCGGCAAATGGCAGCTCGCCACCCGGGGTGAAGATGCGCACCTGGTAGTCCGCCGCCGGGTCGGTGGGCGGCAGCAGGAAGGTGGTCTCGCTGAGGTTGGTCCAGCGGGCCATGGCCGCCAGCGTGGCGTCGTCCAGGCCCTCGGCCTCGTGGATCACCGCCAGCGGGTTGCCCCGCAAGGCGGTGTCGGTGAAGACGTCCAGCTGGTGAAAGCGGCGGGTGCGTGGGGTGCTCATGGCGTGCCGGACTGCAGGGCTTCGTCCAGGGCCTGGTGCACCACGCGTCCCAGGGCCGCCACGGCCTGGCGGATCTCGTCGGGGCTCAGCGTCACGAAGGACAGGCGCAGGGTGCGGGCATCGGGCTGGTGGGCGTAGAAGGGCTCGCCCGGCACGAAGGCCACGCCGGCGGCCACGGCCTTGGGCAGCAGCTCCATGGCGCGGCAGCCGGCCGGCAGGCGCAGCCAGAAGAACATGCCGCCCTCGGGCTGAGTCCACTCGGTGCCGGCGGGCATGGCTTCGCGCAGGGCCTCGGCCATCACGTCGCGCTGGGCCTTGTACTGGGCCCGGATGGTCGGCACGTGGCGCTCCAGGAAGCCGTCCTTGACCACCTCATAGACCACCCGCTGGTTGAAGCCCGGGGTGTGCAGATCGGCGGCCTGCTTGGCCTGCAGCAGCTTGGGGGCCAGGGCAGGCGGCGCCACCCACGAAGCCAGGCGCAGGCCCGGGGC
>NZ_BADL01000338.1 GCF_000333615.1 Ideonella sp. B508-1
GTGGGCAACGGCCTGCGGTTGCGCCGCTTGCCCGGGGACGGTCACCGCAGGCCTGAGCGACGCCGGTGCGGCGCGCCTCAGGCCCGCGGCGTGCCGCTGTGGGCGCTGGAGGAGGCCTTGCGGTGGTGGCTCTTGCCGGCTCGGGCCACATGCTGGGTGCCGGCCTTCTGGGCGGAGGCGCGGTGAGCGCTGCCGGTGTGGGAGGCGGTGCGGGTCGAGCCCTTGGCCGAGCTCCTGGCGGCGACCGGGTGGCGGGTCTGCGTGCCGGCCTTGCCGTGGGCCTTGGCCGTTCCGGCCTGCGCCACGTGGCTGTGGCCGCTGGCATGGGGCGACTTGACGCCGCTCTTGTGCACGTGGGCCTGGGCCACCTGGTGCTGCTGGCCGTGCGGCTTGGCCACGGCGTGCTGACCCGCATGTTTGGAGGTGGGATGGCTGGCGTGCCGATGCACCGGCGGTGATGCTTCCGCCGAGGCTTGGGCAGGCAGGGTCCGGGCCTGGGCGATCGGGCTGAGGGTCCACACCAGGGCACCGATCAGGGCGATCAGGGTGTGGCGGGGCAGGGCAGGGTGACGCATGGGACGCATCCAGAGAGAAGGGCCGACCACATTTTGCCCTCAGTCAGCTACCCACAGGAATTCGAATGCCTCTGCGGGGGGCTGTCGGTGCGCTCAGACGATGCTGCCAAACGCATGCATCAGCAGCAGCATCGGAACCAAGATCACCAGCGCCACGACGCCGACAGCGAGCCCTGTGGATTTCGCACCGGAGATCTCGGTGCGCTGGATGTGCTGTACGTCTTCATCCCTCAGTTGGATTGTCGATGTCTGCCCCGGGATTTTGCCTTCGATGGTTTCCGGATGCAGCTCGGTGATCTGCATGTCCAGCACGCGCCCATCCACCGTCGTCACGGAGATCTTGTCTCCGAGGTGCAGATCGTCCTGCCTGCCATACAGCGAGGGCTTCTCGGACTGGCCCAGCGGCACCGGTCGCACAGTGGTGCACGCCACTAGGCTCGTGGTGACCAGAAGCACGGTCAGGCGGCGAAAGAGGGACTTAAAGAAGGCAAGTGAAGCGGGCATTGGCCACGGTCCTGTCGGAGGAAAAGTGGTGACGAGGGTACGACACGGGCTCCCGGCTGACCCTCCCTAAGCCACGGTCCTGTGGACTCAGCGCCCGCCGCCGCGGGGCCCCCGGGCCGGGCCGGGGCGCTGGTCGCTCGGACGGGCTCTCGCTCCGCGGCCGGTGTTGGGTCGGCTGCCCGTTTCACGCGGGGGCAGGCCGGTGTGCTGGGTCAGGATCTGGCCCTTCACCGGCGGCTTGCCGGCCGGCTTGGCACCGCCCTTGGCTGGTCCGGGCGTGGAGTTGCTGCGCCGCGCGCTCTGGTAGCTGCCGTCGGTGCTGGGCTGCCAGGTCGGAATCAGGTGGTGCTTGCCGTTGCCGATCAGGTCGGCGCGGCCCATGGCCTTCAGGGCCTCGCGCAGCAGCGGCCAGTTGTTGGCGTCGTGGTAGCGCAGGAAGGCCTTGTGCAGGCGGCGGCGTTTCTCGCCGCGCACGATGTCCACCTTCTCGCCCTTGCGCGCGTCGCGGCTGATGCCCTTGAGCGGGTTCAGGCCGGAGTGGTACATGGCCGTGGCGGTGGCCATGGGGCTGGGGTAGAAGGTCTGCACCTGGTCGGCGCGGAAGCCGTTGCGCTTCAACCAGAGCGCCAGGTTCATCATGTCCTCGTCGCTGGTGCCCGGGTGGGCGGCGATGAAGTAGGGGATCAGGAACTGCTGCTTGCCCGCCTCGGCGCTGTACTGGTCGAACATGGCCTTGAAGGCATCGTAGGTGCCGATGCCGGGCTTCATCATCTTCGACAGCGGGCCGCCTTCGGTGTGCTCCGGGGCGATCTTCAGGTAGCCGCCCACATGGTGCTGCACCAGCTCCTTGACGTACTCGGGCGACTTGACCGCCAGGTCGTAGCGCAGGCCCGAGCCGATCAGGATCTTCTTGATGCCCTTGAGCGCCCGCGCCCGGCGGTAGATCTTCACCAGCGGGGCGTGGTCGGTGTTCAGGTTGGGGCAGATGCCGGGGTAGACGCAGCTGGGCTTGCGGCAGGCGGCCTCGATCTCGGGGCTCTTGCAGCCCAGGCGGTACATGTTGGCGGTGGGGCCGCCCAGGTCGGAGATGACGCCGGTGAAGCCCTTGACCTTGTCGCGGATCTCCTCGACCTCGTGGATGATCGAATCTTCCGAGCGGCTCTGGATGATGCGGCCTTCGTGCTCGGTGATGGAGCAGAAGGTGCAGCCGCCGAAGCAGCCGCGCATGATGTTCACGCTGAAGCGGATCATCTCCCAGGCCGGGATCTTGGTCGCGCCGTCGTGGCTGCCGTGTTCGTCGGCATAGGCCGGGTGCGGCCCGCGCGCATAGGGCAGGTCGAACACATGGTCCATCTCGGCCATGGCCAGCGGCAGCGGCGGCGGGTTGATCCACACATCGCGCAGGGCCGGGCCTTCGCCGTGGCGCTGCACCAGGGCTCGGGCGTTGCCGGGGTTGGTCTCCAGGTGCAGCACGCGGCTGGCGTGGGCATAGAGCACCGGGTCGCTCTTGACCTGCTCGTAGGCTGGCAGGCGGATCACGGTGCGCTCGCGCGGGGTGGTGATGGCGCGGCCCTCGGTCTTGGCCAGCGGCTGGCGCACGATGCGGATGGGCTGCGCTGCCGGGGTCGGTGCGTCCGAGGTGGCCGTCGCATCCTGGGCCTGGGCACAGGCCACGCCCTCGGCGGCGGCCTGCTCCTCGGAGGTCAGGTAGGGGTTGAGCAGGGCGTCGATCTTGCCCGGGGCGTCCACCTCGCTGCTGTCGATCTCGTACCAGCCGGCCAGCGCCGGGTCGTCCGGCTTGCGCAGGAAGGCCGTGCCGCGCACGTCGGTGATGCTCTCGATGGGCTTGCGCTGGGCCAGGCGGTGGGCGATCTCCACGATGGCCCGCTCGGCGTTGCCGTACAGCAGCAGGTCGGCCTTGCTGTCCACCAGGATGGAGCGGCGCACCTTGTCGCTCCAGTAGTCGTAGTGGGCGATGCGGCGCAGCGAGGCCTCGATGCCGCCGATCACCACCGGCACATCCTTGAACGCCTCCCGGCAGCGCTGGGTGTAGACCAGGGTGGCGCGGTCGGGCCGCTTGCCGGCCACGCCACCGGGCGTGTAGGCGTCGTCACTGCGGATCTTCCGGTCCGCGGTGTAGTGGTTGATCATCGAATCCATGTTCCCGGCGGCCACGCCGAAGAACAGGTTGGGCCGGCCCAGCGCACGGAAGGCGTCGGCCGAGCTCCAGTCCGGCTGGGCGATGATGCCCACGCGAAAGCCCTGCGCTTCCAGCACCCGGCCGATCACCGCCATGCCGAAGCTGGGGTGGTCCACATAGGCATCGCCGCTGACGATGATGATGTCGCAGCTGTCCCAGCCCAACTGCTCCATCTCCTTGCGGCTCATGGGCAGGAAGGGCGCAGGGCCGAAGCGCTTGGCCCAGAAGGGCCGGTAGGCCGTCAGGGCCTTGGGCTTGACGGGGGCGCGGACGGAACCGGCAGGGGGGGCGTCGAGGGTGATGGACACGGCGGCAGCGGGTGCAGGCCCGGGACGGTGGGACCGGACAAACCAGGAAAACGGGAATCGGGGCGGAAAAGCCGAAAGCCGGGCGGGCCCCAAGGCCTCGTCCGGCGAAACAGCCCCTATTGTCCCTGCTGATGGCCGGCCGCGCGATAACCCCACCGGGCGTCCGGCGAAGGATGTCACGGACCAGGCTCAACCCATGTCGAACTGCTGCACGACGCCAAGCCACCCACCCTGAGTGACTTGAAGCTCGACGTACTGGTCGGCCGTGACCTGCCCGATGACCCGGCGCCAAAACGCTTGCGCGGGCAGATTGGCTGGCATCTGGCCGACTTCCCATGGGCCAGGGTGGCTGGACAGGACGTGCCGCGCCAGCGCCGACCCCACTCCAGTGCGCCGATGTTTTTTGAGGACGAAGAACTGCTCCATCCAGCATCCATCGGTCCGGGTGACCGCTGCTGGAGCCACCAGCGCAAAACCCGCGAAGTGCCCATTGACCAGCGCCACGTGCGCATGAGAACGCCTGCCTTCCCGGTGGCGCGTGAGGTCGTATCCGTACCTGCCGCTGGAATCCAGGTCCTGATCCCAGATGTCAGAGAGCTCGTATTGGTACAGCTCCAGCATCTGCGCGATGGCAGGAAATTCCTCGGGCTTGGCGATTCGGTACTCAGTGGACAGGTCGGCCATTCGTCTGTGGGGAGCGTTGCTACGGGCGATCCAGCAGGCAGTCCAAGCACGAAGCCGGGGAAGACCGTGAACTGTGGTGCTGCGAAGGAATCAGGGGTGATGTTTTGGGCCTTCCCTGGTGATTGCTGCGCTCTTGCCGGTTGGAATTGTTCCCCATGTGTCCCATCGCCACTCCTCTTTGGCGGCAAGATGGAGTTGCTCCGCAATTTCATGAATCGCCATCTTGGGGCCTTCAATGCTCCACTGGTCCCAGGGGTCCCATTCGCATTTGAGCTTGATTCCCTGGCGCTTCAGTCGAATACAGTCGTAATCAATTCCGGCATCCATGCCCCCGTAGCGCGCATAAGTTGCCCAACCCATCCGCTCAAGCTGCACGATGATGCTTGCGAAATCCTCATTCCCAATTGGATAAAGGGTGGAGCGGTCGCGCAAATGAAATTGCCATCTGGCGAGTTTGCGCATCAGATCCGCGACGAATTTCATGGCCATCGGTGCCTGTCATAGAACCTTGTCTGAGGATTCTGTGTCGTGGGTTCAGCGTCCAAACAGCCCCTTGATCATCTGCCCCACGCCTTCCACCACGCCGCCCACGCTCACGCCCAGGGCCTGGGCCAGGCCGGTGGCAAAGCGTTGGGCCAGGCTGTCATTGACCGAGAAGTTCGGGTCGTCCAGCCGGCCGTCGAGCGTGAAATGCACCTCGATGCGGCCTTTGTCGGCCAGGGTGTTGAGCATGGCCTGGCGGCCGGCGGCGCCAAAGCGGTCCCACCAGCCGCTGCCGTGGCCCAGCTCCAGCCCGGTCAGGGTCACGGTGCCGGGGGCATGCAGGTGGTTGGCCTTCACCGTGGCCTGCAGGTTCAGGTCCAGCCGGCCCTGACGCACGCCGCCCGCGTTCACCGTCAGCAGGTAGGGTTGCAGCACCCGCAGGTCCACGCCCTTCACCTGGGCCTGGATGCGGGCATCGTGACTGGCGGGGGTGAATTCACCCTGCAGGTTCAGGGTGCCGTCCTGCGGCGCCGGGGCCTTGGCGCCGCTGTTTTGATTTCCGCCGCGGACGCTGGCCTGCAGTTCCAGGTCGATGGCCTGGTCCAGCGCCGGCAGGTGCAGGTTGCCCACCTGGGCCGCCAGATCGGCCAGCTGCACATGGTGGGGCTGGCGCAGCGCGGGTCGGAAGGAGTCGTCGTACAGATCCACCTGCACCCGGCGCAGGACGATGGTGTTGATCACCAGCGCGTCGCCCACATGGCCCCTGACGCCCGCCTGGCCTGCGGATGCGTTGGCCGACGCCGCCGAGGCCGGGGTTGCGGACACCTTGCGGGTGGCCGCGTGGGCGGGTGGGGGCTCGGCCGCCGGGGTGTCCAGCAGGCCGGGCAGCAGGCGCAGCTTGCCCTGGCGGTTGCGCAGCAGGCTGATGTGGCCATCTTCCACCTCGATGCGGCGGATGCGCCAGGGGCCGGACCACAGGCTGTCGAGCGCCGGCTGCAGCCAGATGCGCTGGGCCGAGAGCTCCTCGGCATCGGGCCAGCCCGCTTCGGCCGCCAGGTGCAGGCCGCTCACCGTGACCCCGCTCCAACCCACGGTGATGGCCTGGACCTCGGCCCGTGGCCCCAGCGCGGCCATCAGCCGCGCCCGCAGCTGCTGCAAGGCCAGTTGCCAGGTCCCCCACGCCACTCCGATCAACACCACCCCGATGAGGGCCGCCGCCCAGGCGCGGCGCTTTGTCCTCGACATCTGCATGGGGCCGATTGTCCCCAAGCCGGGGACCCGGCCGGGCCGGCCGCGAGAATGACCGCATGGATTCACTGAACGCCACCCCCGCTGCCGCTCGCAGCGTGTTCCCGCCCTTGCCCTGCGCGCTCGCGGCGCTGCCGCTGCTGGGGGTGGACTTTTCCAGTGCCCCCAGCCGTCAGAAGCCGGTGGTGCTGGCCGGGGGGCGACGCAGCGGGGCCGTGGTGAAGCTCGATTCGATCGAGCGATTCAGCACCTTGCCGGCCCTTGCCCGAGCGGCTGTCCGCGCCCCGCCCCTGGCTGGGCGGCTCGACCTGCCTTTCGGTCTGCCGCGCCCCCTGCTGGAGGCCTGGGGCTGGCCGCTGGACTGGGCCGAGGCGATGAGCCGCTATGTCCGGACGCCGCGGCCCGAGCTGCAAGCGGCCTTCGCGGCCTTCTGCGCGGCCCGGCCGGTGGGGCAGAAGTTCGCCCACCGGGTGTGTGACGGGCCGGCGGGAGCCTCGCCCAGCATGAAATGGGTGAACCCGCCGGTGGCCTGGATGATGCACGCGGGCGTGCCGCTGCTGCGCGCCGCGGGGGTGACCCTGGTGGGCCACGCCGCCGGGGACCCGGCGCGGCTGGCGCTGGAGGCCTACCCGGGCCTGCTGGCGCGGGCCGTGCTGGGCCGGCGCAGCTACAAGAGCGACGAGAAGGCCAAGCAGACGCCGGAGCGGCTGATCGCCCGCAAGGATCTGGTGGATGCACTGGAGCAGGGCCGCCAGCCCTGGGGCCTGCGGTTGAGGCTGTCGCACGCCCAGCGCGAGGCCCTGGTGGAGGATGCGCGCGGCGACACGCTGGACGCGGTGCTGTGCCTGCTTCAGGCCGCCTGGGGGGCGGGCCAGCCGCGGGGCGGCTGGCCGGAGGATGCCGATGCCCTAGAAGGGTGGATCCTGGGGGCCGGCGCCGTGCCGGCCCTGTGAGGCCGCGACGGGCTCAGTGGGTGCTCAGTTGGTGCTCAGGTTGATCGAGCCGATGCCGTCTGTGGTGACCTCGCTCGCCGTGATCGTGGCCCTGCTGCCGATGGCGCCGCTTGCGTCGATGGCCACGCAGTCCTTCTCGGAATAGCTGCCACCGCCGACATAGCCCTCCTGATTGTTCATGCAGAAATAGACCTGACCGTTCTGGGACTCCAGGCTCCAGCCGAGGGTGCCCGTGGCCAGCAGCGCCGCGCCTGCGGTGCAGCTTGCATAGACGCTGTAGCTGGCCAGTGAGCCTTGGTTGCCGATCCTGGCGTAGGCCACCGGCAGCGCAGGCTGGGCGCCCACCTGGCAGTAGCCATCGCTGTCCACGCTGCCCATGTAGAGCAGGTTGGCATCCAGGTACTGGCTGGTGACCGTGGTGGTTTGGGAGCCGGCCACGGTGACGCTCATGGTGTTCTTGAGCACATGGGCGTTCAGGCCATTGGCCGGAAAGGTGGCATCAGCTGCGGCCTGCAGGCTCAGCGTGGCGGTGGTGGGGTAGCTGGCGCTGCCGCCCGCCGCGGCTTGATAGGTGGTCGTGCCGCTGAGCGCCCAGTTGTGGGGGCCCGCGCTGTAGAGGTTGGCCCAGGCGGCCTGCGTCGCATAGGAGGTGGTGGAGCCAGCGTCTTCGCTGCTGCCGCCGCCGCAGGCACTCAGGACAGCGGCGCTCAGCACCGCCAAGGACAAACTGCAGAAATGTTTCATGGGCCCTCCCTGGGCGCCTGTTCAAGGAAGGCCCGATGCTAGCGCTGCAGGATGCCTCAGACCTTGGGCCGCATCAGGGTACTTTTGCCGAACAGGCTTTCGATGAGGTCCACCGCGACCTGGGCGGTCTTGTTGCGCACATCCAGGGCCGGGTTCAGCTCGACCACGTCCAGGCTGCCCATGCGGCCGGTGTCGGCAATCATTTCCATGCACAGCTGGGCCTCGCGGTAGGTCGGGCCGCCGGGCACGGTGGTGCCCACGCCGGGGGCGATCTCCGGGTCCAGGAAGTCCACGTCGAAGCTCACATGCAGGTGGGTGTTGGCGTCCAGCGTGGCCAGGGCCAGCTCCATGGCGTGGCGCATGCCCATCTCGTCGATGTAACGCATGTCGAACACTTCCAGGCCCTGCTCGTGGACGAAGCGCTTTTCGCCCGGGTCCACACTGCGGATGCCGATCTGCCGCACCCACTTGGGGCTGATGGCGGGCACCTGGCCGCCGATCTCGATCAGTTCCCGGGGCCCGAAGCCGCACAGGCAGGCCACCGGCATGCCGTGGATGTTGCCGCTGGGGGTCAGGGCGCTGGTGTTGAAGTCGGCGTGGGCGTCCAGCCACAGCACGCGCAGCTTCTTGCCGGTGTCGCGGCAGTGGCGGGCCACCGCGCTGATGGACCCCAGGCCTAGGCAGTGGTCCCCGCCCAGCAGGATGGGCATGCGGCCGTCGCTGAGTTCCTCGTACACGGCGTCGTGCACCAGGCGGTTCCAGGCCGCCACCTCGGGCAGGTGGCGGTAGCCGTCGGTGGGGGGCAGCCAGGGGTTGGCCGGGCCGGAGAGGTTGCCCCGGTCCTTCACTTCCAGACCATGGCCTTCGAGGATGGGGCCGATGTTCGCCACGCGCAGGGCTTCTGGCCCCATGCTGGCGCCCCGCGCGCCGGCACCGATGTCGGTGGGCGCGCCAATGAGGGTGACTTTGTTCAGCATGGCGCGATTGTGCGTTGCCATGCCCGGTCTCACCAAGGTGGGGCTTCGCCCACCCCCTTGGACCTGGGGTGGGCTCTGGCCCTCAGCGGCCGCTGTTGTCCACGTTCGTGCGGCCGTCGAGGTGCAGGCCGTAGTCCTGCACCAGGGCGTCCCAGGCCTCTTCGGCGGTCTCGACGTAGCGGAAGAGCTTCAGGTCGTCGGCGTGGATCATGCCGGACTCGACCAGCCAGTCGAAGTCGATCAGCCGGGTCCAGAACTCGCGCCCGAACAGCAGGATGGGACGGCGCCGGCTCTTGCCGGTCTGCGTGAGCGTCAGGGTCTCGAACAGCTCGTCCAGCGTGCCGAAGCCGCCGGGGAAGCAGGCCAGCGCCACCGAACGCATCAGGAAGTGCATCTTGCGCAGCGCGAAGTAGTGGAACTGGAAGCACAGCTCCGGCGTGATGTAGGGGTTGGGCTCCTGCTCGTGGGGCAGCACGATGTTCAGGCCCACGCTCTTGCCCCCCACCTCGTGGGCACCGCGGTTGCCGGCTTCCATGATGCCGGGCCCGCCGCCGGTGCAGACGTAAATCGGGGTGGTCAGCTCGCGCGAGCGTTCGGTCACCAGGGCCGCGAAGCGGCGGGCCTCCTCGTAGAAGCCGCTCATGCGCTGGCGGGTCTCGGCCTGGCGCACCGCTTGTTCGTTGCCGCTGGCGCGGGCCTGCTCGAGCTGGGCCAGGGCCTGCTCGGGCGAAGGGATGCGGGCGCTGCCGAAGATGACGATGGTGTTCTGCACCCCCTGTTCCTGCTGCACCAGCTCGGGCTTGAGCAGCTCCAGCTGCATGCGCACGGGGCGCAGGTCGCGCCGCAGCAGGAACTCGTGGTCGGTGAAGGCCAGCTGGTAGCTGCTCTCCGGCCCGCCGTAGGGCGAGGGCGTCTTCTGCAGCGCGGCTTCCTCTTCGGCCGACGGGAAGCGGGGATCGGTCAGTTTGGGGGCCATGGTGGACAGCGTAGGAAAAAGGGTCAGTGGGCGGTGCCACACACCGGGCAGCCCGGTTGGCGGGGGATGCGGATCTCGTCCCAGCGCATGCGGCGGGCGTCGAGCATCTGCAGGCGGCCGGCCAGCGAGGTGCCGACGCCGGCCAGCAGCTTCAGGGCTTCGGCGGCCTGGGTGGCGCCGATGATGCCCACCAGTGGCGCGAACACGCCCATGGTGGCGCAGCGCACCTCCTCAGGCGGGGCGTCGGGCGGGAACAGGCAGGCGTAGCAGGGGGCCTCGGGCTGGCGGCGGTCGTAGACGCTGACCTGGCCATCGAAGCCGATGGCCGCGCCGCTGACCAGCGGGCGCCGGTGGCGCACGCAGGCGGCGTTCACCAGCTGCCGGGTCGCGAAGTTGTCGCTGCAGTCGAGCACCACGTCGGCCTGCGGCACCCATTGGTCGAGCAGGGCGGCATCGGCCCGTTGCACCAGCGCGTCGACCTGCGCCCCGGGGTTGAGCGCCTGGATGGCCGCAGCGGCCGAAGCCACCTTGGCCTGGCCGATGCGGTCCTGACGGTGGGCAATCTGGCGCTGCAGATTGGTCAGGTCGACCGTGTCGGGGTCGACCAGCGTGATGCGGCCGACGCCGGCGCTGCCCAGGTAAAGCGCCACCGGAGAGCCCAGGCCCCCGGCGCCGATGACCAGCGCATGAGCGGCCAGGAGCCGGTCCTGACCCTCGATGCCGATCTCGTCCAGCAGGATGTGCCGCGAATAGCGCAGCAGCTCGTCGTCGGTCACGCGCGGGTCGCCGTGGTCCCGGAAAACGTCAGTGGGCGGTGCTGGCGTCGGCCTTGCGCTCGGACATGTTCTTGCTGACCAGCACCGGCTTGCCCTGGAGCTGGTTGAGCGCCTGGGTCAGCTGGAAGTCGTCGCTGCTGCCGAACTCGGGCAGGGGTTTGACCGAGTTCTTGTCCTTGGCGAGCTGCTCCTCGAGCTTTTGCCGGGCTTGCTCGCGGGCCTTCTCGCGGTCGGCATCTTCCTTGGCCTCAGGGCCGTTGACCAGATGCTTGTCGAGGTCGGCTTCGCGGGTGCGCAGGGCGGCAAACACATTGCCCTCGGCGGTCTCGTCGAGCCAGACATCGGGCACGATGCCCTTGGCCTGGATGGAGCGACCGCTGGGAGTGTAGTAGCGGGCGGTGGTGATCTTCAGCGCGGTGTCGGCCGAGAGCGGACGCACCGTCTGCACCGAGCCCTTGCCGAAGGTCTGGGCGCCCATCAGGGTGGCGCGCTTCTGGTCCTGCAGGGCACCGGCGACGATCTCGCTGGCCGAGGCCGAGCCTTCGTTGACCAGCACCACCATCGGCACCGTCTTCAGCGCGGCGGGCAGCTTCTTGAGCGGGTCGCTGCCGCCGCGGCGCATGTAGTCGTCCGGCGTGGCGCGGAAGGTGGCCTTGGATTCGGGGATCTGGCCGTTGGTGCTCACCACCACGGCATTGGCCGGCAGGAAGGCCGCGGCCACGGCCACGGCGCTTTCCAGCAGGCCGCCCGGGTCGTTGCGCAGGTCCAGCACCAGGCCCTTCATCTGCGGGTTCTGCTTGAACAGCTCGTCGAGCTTGCGGGCGAAGTCGTCCACCGTGCGGTCCTGGAACTGCGTGATGCGGATCCAGCCGTAGCCCGGCTCGATCATCTTGGCCTTCACGCTCTGGACGTGGATTTCCTCGCGGGTGATCGTGACCGGGAAGCTGCGGTTCTCGTTCTTGCGGAAGATGGTCAGCACGACCTTGGTGTTGGGCTCACCGCGCATGCGCTTGATGGCCTCGTCCATGGTCAGGCCCTTGACGGCCGTGTCGTCGATCTTGGTGATCAGATCGCCGGACTTCAGGCCGGCGCGGAAGGCGGGCGAGCCTTCGATCGGGGAGACGATCTTGACCAGGCCGTCTTCCATGCCGATCTCGATGCCCACGCCGACGAAGCGGCCGGAGGTGCCTTCGCGGAATTCCTTGTAGGACTTCTTGTCGAAGTACTGGGAATGCGGATCCAGCCCGGCGACCATGCCGGAGATGGCATCGGTGATCAGCTTCTTCTCATCGACCGGCTCGACGTAGTCGGTCTTGATCATGCCGAACACGGCCGCCAGCTGCTGCATTTCTTCCAGCGGCAGAGGGCCATAACTGTTCCGGGCCTCGGCCGTGAACTGGATGGTGGTCAGCGCGCCGGCCACTGCTCCCATTGTGAGCAGACCCACCATCTTCAACTTGGCACCCATGTGTGACGTCCCGCTTTCTATGCACGCAGGCGGCCAGTATAGAGCCGCCCACTGGCGATCAGACCCGGATTTGGCCGGAAAGTTGCAGGGAATTGGGGTCTTGCGGCATGCATTCAAGCGGCCTGGCGGGAAAGCGAGGACTCACGCGCAGCACCGGCCGGAGCGAGGTGTCCAGCGGGTGGTGCCCCCGGCAGGAATCGAACCTGCATCTGAGACTTAGGAGGTCCCCGTTCTATCCATTGAACTACGGCGGCATGCCAGCCCGCGATTGTGACATGCGGCGGCGCGCGGCTCAGTCCCAGCGCCAGGACCAGATCGCGTCGATGGCGTTGTCCTCACCCGACTGGGCCCGCAGGGTGAAACGCTGGGCCACGCGGTAGATGAGCTGCCAGTTGCCGGCCGCGGCGTTGATGCTGCGTTCGTAGCCCACATACCAGCGGTTGCTGAGCTGCTTGCCCACGTTGAAGATGGTGGACTGCACCGTGGCACCGGAACTGGTGGTGCTGGTGTCGTGGCGCATGCCGAAGTCGGTCAGACCGATGGCGCCCAGCACCTTGTCGGTGGGGCTCTCGCCGTCGCCGGCCAGCAGGGCCAGGGCGGCGCGCTGCAGCAGGGCGGTGTCGGCTTCGCCCAGGTTGTCGGGCGCGCGGCCCATCACCAGCCAGCTCAGGCGCTCGGTGTCGCTCATGTCGGTGTCGCTGGCCAGCCGCACCCGCGGGTTGAGCGCCGTGCCGGTGATGGCCACACCGACGTTCACGTCCAGGTTGGGCCGCACGGCGTAGATGTCCAGCCGCGGGTCGTCCAGCGGGCCGCCGAACATGATCTCGCCGCGTTCGATGCGCAGGTTCTGGCCATAGGCCTTGTAGGTGCCTCGCACGGTGCGCACCGTGCCATTGAGCGCCAGGCGGCCCTGTGGGTTGCTCAGCTTGAGCGTGCCCTGCAGCGAGGTGTCGATGCCCCGTCCCTTCAGGCGCAGCTGCTTGCCCAGGTCCAGGGCCAGATTCAGCCGGGTGGTGCGCTTGGGGGCGTTGCCATTGCCGTCCTGGCTGCTGGCGCTGGCGGTCTGGCTGCCGGCCAGGACGACGTCGTCCGACAGGGACGGCCCATCCCCATGGCTCAGGTCGATCAGGCCCTCGTCCACGCCGATCTGCCCATCCAGGGCCAGCAGGTCGCGGTCCAGCTTCAGGTTGGCCTGCCCGCTGGCGACGATGCGGCGGTCCAGCCGGCCGATGGCGCGGAAGTGCTGCGCCGCGATGGCGATCTGGGCCTGGGGATGTTCCCCCAGCTCGGCCTCGCCGGTGGCTTCGATCCAGCCGTCGCCTCCGCGCAGGCGCAGGGTGTCGAGATGGGCGTGGCTGCCTTCCAGCCGCAGCTTCAGGGTTCCTTCGCCGAGATCCACCCCTTGCAGGGCATTGCGCAGGCCCAGGCCCTGGCCGGTGGCCTGGCCGGAGACCTCCGGCGCCCCCCAGCGGCCGGTCACCAGGCCCTGGGCCTGGAGATTGCCGCCCAGGCGCCAGCCCGCGGGCACCCAGGACGCCCAGGCGCCCAGGCTGGCCACCTGCAGGCTGAAGCTGCCCTGCAGGCTGGCCTGTGGGTCGGGCCACAGGCGCTCGGGCGAGGTGTGGGCGGTCAGGGCGCCACCCAGCACCCCCAGGCGGCGACCGGCCAGGCCCTGGGTGAACTGCCAGGTCCCGTCATGGGCGCTCAGGGCCAGCCGCAGGTCGCTCAGCTCCAGGGGCAGGCGGCCGGGGGTGGACAGCAGACCGTCTTCGTCGATGCTCAGGTCGCCGCTCTGGCGTTCGAGCAGCAGGTCGAGGCTGAGTTGCCGGTCCCAGGCCAGGTCGATGTTGGCGCCAAGCTTCAGATCCCCGGCCCACATCATGTCGGGCTGGGCCTTGGCCAGCAGGGGCGCGACGTTCAGCGGGTCCAGGCGCGCCTTCAGCAGCAGGTGGGGCGGGTGGGCTTCGCTGCCCACCTGCCATTCGGCCTGGGACCATCGCAGGGCGGCGCCACCGGGCAGTTCCAGGGCGCCGGGTGACAGTGTGGCCTGGGCCAAGTCGCCCTGGGCCGAGCGGCGCAGCTCGGCCTGCACGCCCCGCAGAGCCAGCCAGGGCTGGCCGCTGCCGTCGGCGCTGCGCAGCAGGGCCTCGCCCAGGGTGCCCTGCCAGCGTCCGCCGTCGGCGTCGGCCCGCCAGTGGCCGTCCAGCTCGGCACTCAGCTGGGCCCGACCGCCGCCGCGGTTGCCCGCCAGGCGTTCCAGCCAGGCGGGTGGCCGCAGGCTGCTGTCGGCCCGCAGGCTCAGGTGGTGATCGTTCAGCGACCCCGCCAGCCGTGTCTCCAGATGGGTGATGCGTCGCTCGTCCTGCTGCAGTCCCTCCAGCTGCAGACCGATTTCCAACGGTGCCGTGGCTTGCAGTTGCCCCTGGCCCTGGAGCTTGAGTTGCTGGAGCTTCAGGGCTCCGGCCTGCAGCCCCGTCAGCTTGGCCTGGCCCTGCCAGGCCGCGGCGCGGTTCGGGCTGGATCCCGCGCTCGGCGGGGTCAGGCGGGCCTGGGCCTCCAACTGGCCGGCCTGGGGTGCCCAGGCCGACAGTGCCGGCAGCAGTTGGACCCAGGGTGCCAAGGCCTGGAGGTGCGGCAGCTTCAGGTCGACTTGCGCATTCGAGGCCTCGGGGGCCTGCAACTGACCCTGCCACTGGGCCTGCAGCCGGCCATCGTCGAGCTGCAGGTCGGCCTGGGCCTGCTGCTGCTCGCCCCGCTTGTCGATGTCCAGCCGCCCCTGCACGGGCACCCCGGCCATCACGCTGGGGTGCACCACCAGCTGCACCTGCCCGCGCAGGGCGTTCCAGACGGCCAGGGCGCCGGAGGGCAGTGCCTCCGGCAGGCTGCCCTGGGTGTCCAGGTCCATCAGCAGGCGCTGGGGGGCGCGCCGCCATTCGCTGTCGGGTTCACCGGGCCACCAGGTGCGCAGGTCCAGGTCCTGGACATGGCCCTGGGCCTTCCATTGCCACAGGGCGGACGGTTGGCGACGGGCCTCGCCCGCCAACCGAGCCTGGGCTTCACCGGCCGACAGTTGCACGGTGCGCAGCGTCACGGCATCCCGGGCGAACTGGCCGTCCAGCACCAGGCTGGCGGGCAGGCTGCTGCCCGCGTCGGTCTGCAGCGGGCCCTTGAGCTGCAGCGCCAGGGTCAGGCGTGGGGACTCGACGGCGGCGCCGGGCGTCTGCCCGGGGGCGGGCAGCGCGTCCAGGTGGGCGGTGAGCGGGCCGCTGAGCTTCAGGGCCGGCAGGCGCGGGTCCAGGGCGGCCGGCAGCCACTGGCTGACTTGCAGCGTGAGGTCGGCCTGTCCCTGGCCAGAGGCGACCTGGTAGCGGCCCTCACCGGTCCAGCGTCCCGCGGGCCCCTGCGCATTGGCCCATTCCAGGGTCAGGTGGCTCAGGGTCAGGGCGGTCAGCGGCTGGGGGGTGCCGGCCAGCGACAGGCTGGCCGAGCGCAGGGGCAGCAGGCCCTGGTCCCAGCGGCCCGGGGCCTGGTTGCGGATGTCCAGCGTGGCCTCGGCCGGCCGGTCCAGCCCTGCGCTGTGCACGACGATTTCGGCATCCAGCCGGGTGCGGGGGGCCAGGCTGCTCAGGCTGGCCAGATCCAGGGCCTGGGTGCTGAGGGTGAGGGTGCCCAGCGGCCAGGCGTCGAAGGGCTTGAGCTCGGTCTTCAGTGCCGCATGGGGCGCCGGGCCCTGCGCATGGCCGGGCAGCCCGTCCAGCGTCGCTTGGGCCTGCAGATCCTTGAGCGGCCCCTGCAGCTGCAGGCTGGCCTGCCAGGGCAGGGTTTGTTCGCCCTGGGCCAGGCTGTGGGCCTGCACACGGGCGTCCACGCGCATGTCCCCGTGCGTGCCGATGCGGGCCTGGCCTTGCAGACTCAGGCGGTCGGTGGCCAGGTGTTGCAGGTTCACACGGTGCAGCTGCCCCTGCTCGGCACCCAGGGCCAATTGGGCCTGCAGGTCCAGCATGGGGGGAAGCTGGTCGATGTCCAGCCGCGCGATCCTCAACTGCTGAACCTCGATGTCCAGCGGCAGCCCCAGGTCGGTGGGGGGCGGGCTGGGCGGTTGGCCGGGGTGGGACTGCCAGCGCAGCGTCTGGGCCTGCACGCGGTCGGCGGCCAGATGCAGCCAGCTGCCAGCATGCGCGCTGGGCCGCGTGCGCAGGGCCTCCAGCCGCAGGTTCTCGATGTCCAGGGTGCCGCTGGACAGGGCCAGATGAAGCTGCCGGGCCTGGAACTGGCCGCTGGCCAGCGAGCCCCGGGCCCCGGTCACCGTCAAGCCGGGCACGCGGGCCAGGGCCCAGTCCAGACCGGCCTCGCTGCGCCAGACCCAGGTGCCCAGCCCACCCAGACCGAGCAAGGTGGCCGCGGCGATGGCGGCCGCGCCCAGGGCCAGGCCGCGGGCATGGCGGCGCGGGGCGGGCGGCGCAGCCTCGGGAGGCACTGCGGGCGGAGGATCGATGCGCGGCTCGGACATGGTCTGGCTCAGAAGGCGATGCCCACGTTCAGGTGGATGCGGCCGCGATGGTCTTCCTGGCCCCAGGCCCAGTCCACCGCCAGCGGGCCGACCGGGCTGCGCCAGCGCAAGCCCAGGCCGTAGCCCAGGGCCGGCTTGAGCTCGCTGATCTTGTCGGCCGCACGGCCTGCGTCAATGAACAGGGCGCCCCAGACCGAGGGCAGGCTGTCCGAGATCGGGTGGGCCACTTCGACGCTGCTGGTGAACAGCATGCGCCCGCCGGTGATGCCGCCATCCGGGGTGCTGGGGGCCAGGGTGCGGTAGGCGTAGCCACGCACCGAGTTGTCGCCGCCGGCCCGAAAGCGCAGGCTGTCGGGCACCTGCACGCCGTCCGGGGTGATCACCTTGCCCAGTTCCAGCCGGCCCTGGGTGTACCAGCCGCCCACCGGCCAGTACATGGTCAGCCGGCCATAGGCGCGGCCGAAGACGCCGCGGCGCGTGGCGCTGCCATCGGCCAGGCCGGAGCCGAACTGGGCGCTGAGCGTGTAGCCGGTCGTGGGCAGCAGCACGCTGTCGACCTTGCGCCAGGTGCGGTCGGTGTCGGCCGAGATGGCCTTGAGGGTGTCGCAGTTGATGTACAGCCCGCCATCGCGGGTGCATTCCTTGGAGGTGTCGAGTTCCAGGTAGTCCAGGCGCTCGACCACCGGGTGTTCGGTGGAGCGGCCCACGCGCAGGCGCTGCGAGATCACCATGTCATCGTCGGTGAACTGGCGGTCCACCTGGCCGCCCACGAGGTCGCGCTGCAGGTGCTCGTTGAGGTAGGTGGAGAGCTCACCGTTCCAGGACTGCTCGCTCTTGCCCCAGACGAACTTGTTGGTGGCCGTCAACGGGTAGCCGAACAGCTGGCGGTGCACATGCTCCAGGCTGGCCCGCGGGCCGGTGGAGGTGCTGATGCCCAACGCGGTGGTGGCGGTCTGCAGCTGCGACTCCTTCACCTGCACCAGCACGGTCGCGTGGGCCGCCTTGTCGGGGTCCGGGTCCATGCTGACCGTGACCTGGTCGAACAGGCCGGTCTTGCGCAGGCGTTCCTGGTAGTCCTGCAGCTTGGCCTCGGTCAGGGGGGCGCCCGGCGGCAGGCCGCTGAGGCGGCGGATGCGCTCCGGGTCATGACGCTGCAAGCCGCTGACCTGCACTTCTCCAGCCCGGTAGAGCGGGCCGCTGTCGGCCACCACGAAGATGCGGACCTGGTTGGTCTGCGGGTCCACCTCGGCGGCGGTACCGGCCCAGCTGGCGGCGCCGTAGCCGGCCGAGCGCAGGGCAGCGATGACAGCGGTCTTGGCATTGCCCCAGGCGTCTTCATTGAAGCGCGCGCCGGGCGGCAGTGCCCACTGCTGCTCGAGCCGCTGGCGCAGGGCTTTCGCCTCGGCCTGCCCTTCCTCGGCCAGGTCGTAGAGCTCCCCCTGGATCTGCAGGGTGACCCGCCCGACGCGCACGGAGGGGCCGGGCTCCAGCGTCAGCGTGACCTGCAGTGGCTGCCCACCGCCGCCTTCCAGCTGGGCAATGCGGGCCTGGGCATTGAAATACCCGGCCGTGCGGGCCAGGTCCTCGGCTTGGGCCGGGGCCGCGGCGATCAGGCGCGACCACTCGGCGTCGCTGAGGCTGCCGGCTTCGGGCAGTTTCAGGGCCCGGGCCAGATCCAGGTTGCCCTCCAGCAGCGACCGCAGCTCGCCTGGGGCTTGCACGGTCAGACGGGGCAGGGCGGCGGCTGGTGCGGGGGCCGCTTCGGTGGGCGCCGAGGCCGCTTCTTCGGGGGCGGACGCAGCCACCTCGGGCCCCGGGACCCCCGGCACCGGGGCCGAAGCCGCAGCCAGTGCGGGGGCGGGCGGCGCGACGGTGGCGTCCTCTGCCCGGGCGACGGCTGGCGCCAGGACCCAGGTCAGCAGCAGGGCCAGGCCGAAGTGGCTGAGCGGAGGCAAGAGGGCGCGGGTCAGCAGGGCCGGCTCCTCACTTGCTGAGCATGCGCATCGCGCCTTCCAGTCCGGCCAGCGTCAGCGGGAACATGCGCTGCTGCATCAGGCGCTGGACGATGGCGATGCTCTGCCGGTATTCCCACACCGCGGTGGGCTCCGGGTTGATCCAGACGAACTTGGGGAAGGCGTGGGTGAGGCGCTGCAGCCACTCGGCGCCGGCCTCCTCGTTGTTGTACTCGACGCTGCCGCCGCGCTGCAGGATCTCGTAGGGGCTCATCGTCGCGTCGCCGACGAAGATCAGCCGCCAGTCCTTGTTGTACTTGCGCAGCACCTCCCAGGTGGGGGTCTTCTCGTTGTAGCGGCGCCGGTTCTCCTTCCAGAGGAAGTCGTACACGCAGTTGTGGAAGTAGTAGAACTCCAGGTGCTTGAACTCGCTCTTGGCGGCCGAGAACAGCTCCTCCACCTGGGCCACGTGCTCGTCCATGGTGCCGCCTACGTCCATCAGCAGCAGCACCTTCACCTTGTTGTGGCGCTCGGGCACCATCTGGATGTCCAGCATCCCGGCATTGGCCGCGGTGGCACGGATGGTGTCGTCCAGCGCCAGTTCCAGGTCCGAGCCTTCGCGGGCGAAGCGGCGCAGCCGGCGCAGCGCCACCTTGATGTTGCGGGTGCCGATCTCGCGGCTGTCGTCGTAGTCGGCGAACTCGCGCTTGTCCCAGACCTTGACGGCGCTGCGCTGCCGGCCCGGCCCGCCGATGCGGATGCCGCGCGGGTTGTAGCCGCCGTGGCCGAAGGGGCTGGTGCCGCCGGTGCCGATCCACTTGTTGCCGCCCTCGTGGCGTTCCTTCTGCTCTTCCAGGCGCTTGGCCAGCGTCTTCATCAGCTCGTCCCAGCCCAGGGCCTCGATGGCGGCCTTCTCCTCGGGGCTGAGCTCCTTCTCCAGCACCTTCTTGAGCCAGTCCAGCGGGATCTCCTGGCCGAAGTCGGTCAGCAGCTCCACGCCCTGGAAGTAGGCGGCGAAGGCCTGGTCGAACTTGTCGAACTGGGCCTCGTCCTTCACCAGCGTGATGCGGGCCAGGTGGTAGAACTGGTCCACCGAGGGGCCGATCACCCCGGCACGCAGCGCTTCGAGCAGCGTGAGGTACTCCCGCACGGAGACGGGCAGCTTGGCAGCGCGCAGCGTGTAGAAGAAGTCGGTCAGCATGGGTGGGCCGGGCGGCGTTCAGCCGCCACGATGCGCATTGTGCCCGCGGGTCTTCTTGCCCGGCTTGTCCGCGCGCCGGGCCGGGTCATGGCGTTGCAGCCAGGCGAAGAACTCCTCGTACCAGAGCCGGCTGTTGCGCGGCTTGAGCACCCAGTGGTTCTCGTCCGGGAACCACAGCAGCCGGGCGTCCACGCCGCGCTGCTTGAGCGTGTTGTAGTAGGCCAGGCCCTGCTGATCGGGCACGCGGTAGTCCAGCGCGCCGTGGATGACCAGGGTGGGCGTGGCGAAGGCGCCCGCAAAGGTGTGCGGGCTTTGCGAGGCCACCTTGGCCGGGTCTTCCCAGTACCAGGCGCCCAGTTCCTTGGCGTGCCAGCTGAAGGCATCGTCGGCGAACATGGCGGTCCAGTCGTAGCAGCCGGCGTGGCAGACGTAGGCGGCGTAGCGCCCGGGCGCCACATGGCCGTTCATCCAGGCCACCATGTAGCCGCCGTAGCTGCCGCCGGTGGCGAACACGCGCTTCTTGTCCGCCCAGGGCTTCTTGAGCAGCCAGTCGGTGGCGGCCTCCACGTCCTGCAGTTCCAGCTCGCCCCAGCGGTGGGTAATCGAGTCCAGGAAGGCATGGCCGAAGCCCGAGGAGCCGTGGTAATTGACATTGACCACCACGTAGCCCTGGGCGGCGAACAGCTTCCAGCACCAGCGGTAATGCCAGCCGTCGCCCGGGCCGGTGTGCGGGCCGCCGTGGATGGTGTGCAGCACCGGGTGCTTCTTCTTCGGGTCGAAGTCTGGCGGAAAGTGCAGCCACATCTGCACCGGCTCGCCCAGCGCACCGGTGAACCACACCTCCTCGGTGCGGCCCAGGTCCAGCGGGGCCAACTGGGCGTCGTTGAAGGATTCGATGCGGCGGTCGGCCTCGCCCGGCCGGTGGGCGTGCAGGCGGGCGGGGTGCTCGGCCGTGTCGCACAGGCTCACCAGCGTGCCGGCGGCCTGGTCGAAGGCGCTGACGGTGCCGCCGGCCACCACCACCTCGGCCTGGCGGTCCGCCAGGTCGAAGCGCCAGAGGTGGCTGCGGCCCTTCTGCTCGGCGGTGAACAGCACGGCCTGGCCATCGGGCGTCCATTGCAGCGGGGCGTGCACCTCGTGGTCCCACTCGGCGCTCACCACCTGCCAGGCGGCGCCGCGCCGGTCCAGCACCGCCAGCTGGCAGGGCATGGTGTGCTTGAGGCCCTGGTGCGAGGCCCGGAAGGCGATGCGCTGGCCGTCCGGGCTGTAGCGCGGGGCGCTGCAATCCCAGTCGGCATCGCGCACCCGCTCGCGGAAGGTGTGCTTGCGCAGGTCCAGCTCCACCAGGGCGTTGCGCCCGTCGATGGACTTGGGCTGGCCCGGATCGAAGGCGAAGACGATGTGCCGGCCGTCGGGTGCGATGTCGAAGGTGCTGGCGTCGGGCTCGAAGCGGCTGAGCTCGTAGGCGCTGCCTTCGAACAGGTCGCTCACCTTGCCGCTGGCGAGGTCCATCACATGCAGGTGGGGCACGCGGCCCTGGGGCAGGTGGTGGTCCCAGAAGCGGTAGGCCATCTCGCTGGTGACGTAGCCGCTTTCCTTGCGCTCCTTGAAGGCCTTGAAGGCCTTGGCCTGGGTCTTGGCACCCTTGAGCTCGGGCCAGACCCAGCTGATAAAGGCGATGCGTTGGCCGTCCGGGAACCAGCGGAAGGCTTCGATGCCGGTGGCCACCTCGCCCACGCGGCGGGCCTCGCCGCCGTCGGGCGGGATGACATAGAACTGCGGCGTGGCGTCCTTCTGGCCCTGTTGCTCGCGCTGGGCCACGAAGCCGATCCACTGACCGTCCGGGCTGAAGCGGGGTTGGCCGTCCTTCTCGCCGCACTGGGTCAGGGCCCGGGGCTGGCCGCCCAGGGTGGACAGCAGCCAGAGCTGGCTGCGGGCCTTGTTCTCGGCCATGTCATGGGTGGTGACCGAGGCCACGGCCTGGGCTCCGTCGGGCGAGAGGCTGGGGGCGCCGAGGCGCGCCAGCTGCCAGAGGGTGTCGATGTCGAGCTTGTTGGGGTGCTTGCGGGAGGTCTTGGCCACGGGATCTCCGGTGGGGAACAAGAAGAAGGGTGGGGCGGGGTGGCCGCCCGCACCCGCGGCGGCTGCCGGGGTGCCTTGTCAGCGCGGTCGCGCCAGCAGCCAGTTCAGGTGGGCCTTCACCTCGGGCCATTCACCCGCGGCCAGGCTGTACATCACGGTGTCGCGCACGGTGCCGTCGCGCCGCAGCGCATGGTGGCGCAGCACGCCGTCCTTCTTCGCGCCCAGGCGCTCGATGGCGCGCTGGGAGGCGAAGTTGTAGTTGTCGGTGCGCCAGCCCACCAATTGCGCGCCCAAGGTCTCGAAGGCGTGGGTCAGCAGCAGCAGCTTGGCGGTGGTGTTGACGGCGCTGCGTTGTACCGAACGGGCGTACCAGGTCCAGCCAATCTCCAGCCGGTCGATGCCGGGCACGATGTCGTGGTAGCTGGTGCTGCCCAGCACGCGGCCACTGGCGCTGTCCAGCACGGCAAAGGGCAGGCGGTGGCCGGCGGCCTGGCCGGCCAGGGCGTTCTCGATGTAGGCCCGGGTCTGCTCGGGCTCGGGCACCGAGGTCACGCGCAGGGTCCAGAGTCGCCTCGCC
>NZ_BADL01000337.1 GCF_000333615.1 Ideonella sp. B508-1
ACCGTCAAGCGCTTTCACCGCCGTCGCGAGGGCATCGAGCTGCTGCCCGAGAACCCCGACTTCTGCCCATCGTGGTGGGCCCGGAGGTCGAGGACTTCCAGATCGAGGGCATCGCCGTCGGCCTGGTGCGTCAGAACATGCTGATCTGAGCCCGGCTCATCCGCCATGATCAAGCGCCCCAAGGCCACCCGCGGCGAAGACTGCCAGACCCTGGAGCAACTGCCCAATGTGGGCCCGGCCATGGCCGGCGACCTGCGGGCCATGGGTCTGCATCAGCCCCAGGATCTGCGGGGGCAGGATCCACTGGCCCTGTACCGCCGGCTGGAAGCGCTGACCGGCACGCGGCAGGACCCCTGCGTGCTGGACACCTTCATGGCCATCGTCGACTTCATGGAAGGCGGGCCACCCCGGCCATGGTGGAGTTTCACCGCCTTGCGCAAGGAGCGGCACGGGGTGCTGCACCTCGACAGCCCCTTGACCGCCCCCGCCTGGGACGGATCGCACGAACGCGCGCGCCGCGAGGGCGCCAACCTCAGGGCGGGGTGAGGCTGTCGCGCCGGGCCAGCGCCGGGAACCAGCGCCACCACAGCAGCACCACGCACAGGGTCCCGACGCCTCCGGCCACCACGGCCCCCACCGGCCCCAGCAATGCGGCGGTGGCCCCGGATTCGAACTCGCCCAGCTGGTTGCTGGCGCCGATGAACACCGAGTTGACCGCCGACACCCGGCCGCGCATCTCGTCGGGGGTTTCCAGCTGCACCAGGGTCTGACGGATCACCACGCTGACCATGTCGGCTGCGCCGGTGATGGCCAGGGCCAGAAAGGCCGGCCAGAACGAGCGCGACAGACCGAAACCGATGGTGGCCAGGCCGAACAGGGCCACCGCCACCAGCAGCCACACCCCGGCGCGGCGGCGCAGCGGGCGCCGGGCCAGCCACAAGCCCACCCCCACCGCCCCCAGGGCCGGGGCCGAACGCAGCAGGCCCAGCGCCTCGGGACCGCTGTGCAGGATGTCGCGCGCAAAGATGGGCAGCAGGGCCGTGGCCCCGCCCAGCAGCACGGCGAACAGGTCCAGCGAGATGGCACCCAGCATCACCGGCTGCTCGCGGATGAAGCGGATGCCCGCGGTCAGCTCACGCCAGCCCGGCGAAGGAGCCCGCGGTGGCACAGGCCGGGGACGGATGCTGAGCACCGCGCTGATCGCACCAAGCAGCAGCAGCAGCGACACGCCGTAGACCATGGCCGCGCCCCAGAACTCGGGGCCCAGCGGCCACAGGGTCTGCAGGCGCCGCCCCAGAACCGGCCCCGCGCCATAGAGCACGCCACCCAGGGCCGGCGCCAGCACCACCGCGGCCTGCATCACCGAGCTGTTGGTGGCCACGGCACGTGCCAGCAGGGACGACGGCACCAGGGTGGGCGTGAGGGCCTGCAGCGAGGGCATCTGCACCGCTCGGGCCATGCCCAACAGCACCGACAAGGCCAGGATCCAGCCCGCGCTCAGGGCCGCCCCCAGGCTGGCCAGCATCAGGCCCAGGGCCACGGTGCATTGCAGACTCAGGCTCAGCGCCAGCAGGCGGCGTCGGTCATGGCGGTCCACCAGGTGCCCGGCCGGCAGGGTGAAGAGCAAGGCAGGCACGAACTGCACCAGACCCACCAGACCGAGCTGCCAGGCGCTGCGGGTCAGGTCGTACATCTGCCAACCCAGGGCCACCATCAGCATCTGGTTGGCGGAGGTGCCGGCGATGCGGGTGGCCAGCAGCCGGAGGTAGTCGGTCTGGTCACGCAGACGCAGTGTCGGCGCTGGTTCGGCAAGCGCCGATGGGGAGGACGAAGGCATTCGTCACAGCTTATCCCACCGGCAGGATCCCTGCCGGCGCCGGGTCATGCGGCGGTCTGGGCCTCGCCGGCTGCGGTCGCTCGGGGCACCGAAGAGGCGGTCATGCCCTCAGGCAGCTTGAGCGAGGACGGGTCCGCAGACGCCTGGATCTCCGCTTGCAGCGCATCGGCCAGCTCTTTGCTGGTGAGGCCCAGCACCCGGACATAGCGCTGCGCGGCCTGCTTGAGTGCCAGCTGCGCGCGCTGCGGCGGAAGACCGGCCGCATCGATCATCTCGTTGGCGCAGCTTGCGGCATAACGCAGCACATCACCATCGTCGTCCGCTCCGCGATGGGCCTCGGAGGGCACCACGCGGCGGATCATGCGCAGCACGCTGCCGTCGAGCCCCCAATGCCGGGCCACCGCCAGGCCCAGCTCCTCGGTGTCCACACCCAACACGGCATAGGACGCGGCTTCGGGCGACAACCCGGGCTGGGCCTGTTCGCCCGGCACACCCTCGATGTGCTGCATCAGCCGGCGGATCTGGTGGGCCTCCTCCGGGAAGTGGTACTGCACCACCAAACGCCCCAGGTTCTGCATCAGCGCAATCAGGTAGACCACTTCGCCGTCGTAGCCGGCCGGGGCCAGGCGCACGGCCAGCCGCCCGGCGCGGTGCACGCGTGCGATCAGCTGCTCCATCTCGACCGCGGCAGACTCGTTCATCGGCCCCGGCCAGCGGCGCAGGGCCAAGGCGGCACGGCGCACGCCTTCCAGCCCCAGCATGGCAATCGCCCGGCGCAGCATCAGCACCGGCCCCTCCGCACTGACCTGGGCACTGTTGACAAGGCGCAGCAGCTCGAAGGTGAGCGCAATGTCCCCCAGCACCACATCGGCCAGCTCACTGGTGCGGCTGTTGTCCATCAGGGCCAGACGGGCCACGCGCTCCGCCCCACCCGGCTGTGCAGGCAGCACACCGGCAGACTGGATGCGATCCATCAGCAAGGCCAGCGGCCCATCGCTCTCGGCCTGGGTGCGCAGCCATCCCTCCAGCGCCCCCTGGAGCACCCGGGCGTTGTGGTAACGGTGGCGCGGCTGGCGGTCTGTCGCCCGGTTCACGATGGCACGCAAGGCATCGGGCACCGGACGCGACAGCGCCCAGGGCAGGCGCACGATCTCATTGCCCGTGGGGGGCATTCTGGCCATGGTGCGGCCCATGTCGGGCTCGTCCAGGGCCGGCGTGCCGGCCAGGGCCTGGTAGGCCACCAGCCCCAGGGCCAGCACATCGCGCTCGGCGGCCTCGCGCACGGCCCGCAATTCCTGCATGGCGCCGTCCCGGGCCGCCCAGGCGTCCCGCCCGGCCACCTCCAGCCCCATCAGCAAGGGCGTTCCCGCATCGGTCAGACCCAGCATCCAGGGCTGGATGTCGCCATGGGCGACACCGGCTTCATGGGCATAGGCCAGCCCCTGGGCCACCCCGGCCACCCAGGTGGCCACATCGACAGGTGGCAGGCCGTCACGGCTGAAGCGCTCGGCCCAGGTCACCACCGTCGAGCGGTCATACATGGCGTAAGGCCAGCGCTCATGCTCACCCACCTCGATGGCCTGGGCCAAATGGGGATGTTCCAGACGCGCGCCCTTGCGCACCGCCCGCTGCCAAGCCTCGGCGCCCCCGCCTTCGGGTTGCTTGCGAGGGATGGCCAGCATGCAGTCCTGCTGCTGGCGTGTGTCCACCGCCGCCCACATCATCGTGCGCTCGCTCTTGCCCAGCAGGGCCATGAGCTGGAAGCGCCCGAACATGCGCCCGGCCCCCGCGGTCGACGCGGACCGGCTGGACGAAGCGGATTCTGGAGGGGAACTGGCGGCGCTGGACATCGGAGAGGCGGCTGTTTGGATCCGATTGGAAATGCTATCCCTGGGAATCGAGGCACGGATGTGCGGGCCAAACGAAGGCCAGTTTCTCGTCTTGGCCTCCCGCCGCGAAGACCACCCCTGCGGCCAGCGTGCCCAAGCCGGATGTGTCAGAATCCCTCGCACTTCAGCTGAACGAAGCCCTTTGTCCGTCCGTGGACCCGGAGTTTCGCTGCCAGGCTGAAGCCCCCTTAGGAAACATTTCCATGAGCAGCGAACTGATCAAGCACATCACCGACGCTTCGTTCGAAGCTGACGTTCTGAAGTCCGGCAAACCCGTCCTGGTGGATTACTGGGCCGAATGGTGCGGCCCCTGCAAGATGATTGCCCCCATCCTGGACGAAACCGCCAAGGAATACGGTGAGCGTCTGCAGATCACCAAGATGAACGTCGACGAGAACCGCGACGTGCCGGCCAAGTTCGGCATCCGCGGCATCCCGACCCTGATGCTGTTCAAGGACGGACAACTGGCCGCCACCAAGGTGGGCGCCCTGTCCAAGGCCCAACTGGCCCAATTCCTCGAGAGCCATCTATAATCTCGCCTGTCGCACCGGGGTGAGGCCTGATTTCAGGCCGCCCCGTGGCTGCAAACAGGCTTGAGGCCGCAGCGTCCGGAACCCACCGGTTCCCTGGCACGCCAGATTCACGGCCCCCCGCCCCCACCAACCGTTTCCACGAGCTTCGCACCCTGATGGGTCGCGACAAGGCGCTTGCCCTGCGGCGAGCCGGTCCTGCGACATCCGTCCAGGTCCGTGTGCCCCTGCCCCCGTGGCGTACCACCCCAAGGGTGACCCCCGATGCATCTTTCTGAATTGAAGGCGCTTCACGTCTCCGCACTCATCAAGATGGGTGAGGAGCTGGAGATCGACAACGTCGCTCGCCTGCGCAAGCAGGAGCTGATGTTCGCGATCATGAAGAAGCGCGCCAAGGCCGGCGAACAGGTGTTCGGCGATGGCGTGCTGGAAGTGCTGCCCGATGGCTTCGGCTTCCTGCGTTCGATCGACACCAGCTACATGGCGTCGACCGACGACATCTACCTGAGCCCCAGCCAGGTGCGCCGCTTCAACCTCCACACGGGCGACCTGGTGGAAGGCGAGGTGCGCGTGCCCAAGGACGGCGAGCGCTACTTCGCCCTGGTGAAGGTCGACCGCGTCAACGGCCTGAGCCCGGAGGAGAACAAGCACAAGATCATGTTCGAGAACCTGACGCCGCTCTTCCCGAAGGAGGCGTTCAAGCTCGAGCGTGACAATCTCAAGGCCGACGAGAACATCACCGGCCGCATCATCGATCTCATCGCCCCGATCGGCAAAGGCCAGCGCGCGCTGCTGGTGGCCCAGCCCAAGACCGGCAAGACGATGATGATGAAGCACATCGCCCATGCGCTGGTGGCCAACCACCCCGAGATCCACCTGATCGTGCTGCTGGTCGACGAACGGCCGGAAGAAGTGACCGAGATGGTGCGCACCGTGCGCGGCGAAGTCATCAGCTCCACCTTCGACGAGCCCGCGGCCCGCC
>NZ_BADL01000336.1 GCF_000333615.1 Ideonella sp. B508-1
TCCAGCGCGGCATGCAGCGTCCCGTTGCCGGTGCCCTCGGCCACCAGGCCGCGGGCACCCAGTGCCACCAGGGCCGGCACCAGGGCGCCGTCGCAGCCCGCGTGGCTGGTCACGATGTCCACCCGCGGCCATTGGGCCACCGGCTGCTGGATGGCCTGGACCAGCCGTGCGGCCTCGTCCGCGTCGGCCAGGGGCCAGGGCCGCAGCACGCGCAACTGGCCTTCCTGCACCAGCGCCAGCGGGCCGGCCTCGTCGGTGGCAAAGGCGTCCACCCGGTAGCCGTGGACCTTGCGCACATCCTCGGCGGCCATCACCCGCCCCGCGGCCACCGCCAGCACGCCGCGGGCACCGGGCCAGCCGGCCACGGTCACGGCGTCCAGCAGGTTCTGCGGACCATCGGGCATCAGCGCGGAGGCCGGGCGCATCGCCGCCGTCAGCACCACCGGCTTGGTGGGCGCCAGCGCCCGGTGCAGAAACCAGGCGGTCTCCTCCAACGTGTCGGTGCCATGCGTGATGACCACGCCCAGCACGTCCTCGCGCGCCAGCGCTTCGGCCACCGCCCGGGCCAGGACCTGCCACAGCCCATGGTCCATGTCCTTGCTGTCGATCTGGGCCAGTTGACGGGCCTCCAGCGCATGGCCGGCCAGGGCCGGCACGGCGGCCAGCAGATCGGCCACGCTCACCTCACCGGCGCGGTAGCCCACGTTGTCCGAGGCCGCCCGGGACCGCCCGGCGATGGTGCCGCCGGTGCCGAGGATGACGGTGCGCGCAGAAGTAGTGCTTGGCATTTCGAAAGGGTCTGGATAAAAATACAGATACTGGATACAACCTCAGCCCTGCTTGCCGCGGGGCCCGCCAACATGGAAAGCCCCAAGCTCACCGCCCGCCAGCAGCAGATCCTGGATCTGGTGCAAAGCACGATCGAGCGCACCGGCGCGCCCCCCACCCGGGCCGAGATCGCCGCCGAACTGGGCTTCAAGTCGCCCAATGCGGCCGAGGAACACCTGCAGGCCCTGGCGCGCAAGGGCGTGATCGAACTGGTGGGCGGCACCTCGCGGGGCATCCGCCTGCAGACGCGCACTTTACGCGCCCTCAACGAGGCGCGCGGCAAGCAGTTTGCCCTGCCCCTGCCCAGCCTGGCCCAGCTCACCCTGCCCCTGGTCGGGCGTGTGGCGGCCGGCCACCCCATCCTGGCCCAGGAACACATCGACCAGACCTATGTGCTGGAAGCCAGCCTTTTCCCGCGCAAGCCCGACTACCTGCTGAAGGTCAAGGGCATGAGCATG
>NZ_BADL01000335.1 GCF_000333615.1 Ideonella sp. B508-1
TCGAGTTGGAGGCCCAGCCGGCAATGATCACGCCATAGACCTCGAGCGAGGTGATGGCCATCAGGAACAGCAAACCAGCGTTGATGTTGGCCAGCGCCACATCAGGACCGAAGGGAATGACCACCCACGCGGCCAGCGCCGGCATGATGGTCATGATGGGCCCCAGGAAGAACAGCCCCTTGCTGGCGGCGGTCGGGCGGATGATCTCCTTGAAGATCAGCTTCACGGCGTCGGCGATCGGGGTGAGCAGACCGAAAGGCCCCACGCGGTTGGGGCCCGGACGGATCTGCGACCAGCCGATGGCCTTGCGCTCCCAGAGGGTCAGGTAGGCCACGCAACCCAGCAGGGGCAGCAGCACCACCACGATCTTGATCAGCGACCACACGACGGGCCACAACAGGCCGCCCATCAGGGCCAGCCCGGCTTGGTAGATGTTGTCGATCATGTGAGTTCCTACCCCTGGCCTCAGGCCGCCTCGACGGCGATCGCGCCGAACATCGCACCCAGGCCGGCCGTGTCTGCGTGACCGGCCGGCACACGCACCACGTTCGCCGCCAGAGAGGCATCTTCACGGGCGGGCAGCACCACGGATGCCGACCCCTGAGACACGCGAACCTTGGCACCGGCGCTCAAGCCCAGTTGCTTCCACAACGCGGTGGGCAGGCTGGCCGCCGGCGCCTGGGCATCGCGGGTCAGCTGCAGCGAGGTCGAGCGACGGACCAAGCTGTCAGTGCTGTAGATGGGCACATCGGCAACGCGCTGCAGCCCCGCCGCCGGAGCGACCAGATTCACGGCCTGCGCAATGCCATTGTTCAGACGGGCCGGAATCGCAGAGACGTCGCCAAGGGCTTCGGCACGAACTTCTTCGACGGTCTCCTGTTCGAAGCCCTGCAGCCCCAGCAGATTGCCCAACACGCGCAGCACCTTCCAGGCCGGACGGGTGTTGCCCTTGGTCTGCACCACGCCGTGGAAGGACTGGAGGCGGCCTTCGGCATTGACGAAGGAGCCGGCCGTCTCGGCGAAGGGCGCGATGGGCAACATCACGTCAGCGTTCGGCACCACGGCGTCCTTGAACGAGGTCAGCGCGACCACCAGGCCCGAGCCCTCCAGCGCGGCCTGGGCCGCGGCAGCATCCGCCGCATCCAGCACCGGCTCGGTGTTCAACAGCAGCAGCGCCTTCATCGGCTGAGACAACATCTGGCCCGCGTTCAGGCCGCCTTGGGCCGGCTGTGCACCCACCAGCTGCGCGCCCACCGTGTTGGCGGCCTCGGTGAGATAGCCCACGGTGGCGCCGGTCTGGGCAGCGATCCAGTTGGCCAAGGCCAGCAGCGAGGAAGCCTGCGGATGCTGGGCTGCGGCATTGCCCAGCAGGATGGCCGCCTTCTGGCCAGACAGCAGTGCATTGGCCACGGCCTCGGCCTCGGCGGACACCAGCGCGGTCGCAGGCGCGCTCACGCCCTTGGCCGTGGCCACATAGCCGGCCACATCGGCCAGGGCCTGCACCCAGTCCATCGGTGCGGCGGTGACAGTGCCCGCCAGCGGCATGGCCCAGTCGTCATGCACGGCGTTCAGGCTGAAGACCAGAGCGCCATGGCGCACGGCTTGGCGAAGGCGTTGCGCAAAGAGCGGATGGTCCTTGCGCAGGAACGAACCCACCACGAAAGCGCGGTCCAGGCCCGAAAGCTCGGCGATCGGCATGCCCAGCCAACGCACGCCCTGCCCTGCCGTGAAATCGGCGTGGCGCAGGCGGTGGTCGATGTTGTCGCTGCCCAGGCCACGCACCAGCTTGGCCAGAAGATGCAGTTCTTCCACCGTGCTGTGGGCAGAGCCCAGGGCCCCGATGCCGGCAGCACCGAACTCAGCCTTGACGCGCTTGAGCCCGTCGGCGACATAGCCCAGCGCGGTGTTCCAGTCCACCGACATCCACTGGCCACCCTGCTTGATCATCGGGGTGGTCAAACGCTGTTCGCTGTTCAGGGCTTCGTAGCTGAAACGGTCACGGTCAGCCAGCCAGCATTCGTTGACGTCCTCGTTCTCCAGCGGAACGACGCGCAGGACTTGGTGGTTCTTGACCTGGACGATCAGGTTGGCGCCGGTGGAATCGTGCGGGCTGACGCTCTTGCGGCGCGACAGTTCCCAGGTGCGGGCGCTGTAGCGGAAGGGCTTGCTGGTCAGGGCGCCGACCGGGCACAGATCGATCATGTTGCCCGACAGCTCCGAGTCCACCGTCTGACCGACGAAGGTCGTGATCTCGGAATGCTCACCGCGGTTCTGCATGCCCAGCTCCATCACGCCGGCCACTTCCTGGCCGAAACGCACGCAGCGGGTGCAGTGGATGCAGCGGCTCATCTCCTCCATGGAGATCAGCGGACCCACGTTCTTGTGGAAGACCACGCGCTTCTCTTCTTCGTAGCGCGAGGCGCCACCGCCGTAGCCCACCGCCAGATCCTGCAGCTGGCACTCGCCACCCTGGTCGCAGATCGGGCAATCCAGCGGGTGGTTGATCAGCAGGAATTCCATGACGGACTTCTGCGCCACCACGGCCTTCTCGCTCTTGGTGCGCACCACCATGCCCTGGGTGACGGGCGTCGCGCAGGCCGGCATCGGCTTGGGCGCCTTCTCCACGTCCACCAGGCACATGCGGCAGTTGGCCGCGATGGAGAGCTTCTTGTGATAGCAGAAGTGCGGGATGTAGGTGCCAGCCGCATCGGCCGCATGCATCACCATGCTGCCTTCGGGTACCGAAACCTTCTTGCCGTCGAGTTCGATTTCCAACATATCGTGTGTGCCCCGCTCAGACGTAGGCCGGGACCTTGCAGGTCTTGTGTTCGATGTGGTGCGCGAACTCGTCGCGGAAATGCTTCAGCATCCCGCGCACCGGCATCGCGGCGGCATCGCCCAGGGCGCAGATGGTGCGACCCATGATGTTGCCGGCCACGCTGTCCAGCAGTTCGAGGTCCTCGGCACGGCCATGACCGTTCTCGATGCGGTCCACCACGCGCCACAGCCAGCCCGTGCCTTCGCGGCAGGGCGTGCACTGGCCGCAGGACTCGTGCGAGTAGAAGTAGGACAGACGCAGCAGGCTCTTGACCATGCAACGGGTCTCGTCCATCACGATGACCGCGCCGGAGCCCAGCATCGAGCCGGCCTTGCTGATGGAGTCATAGTCCATCGTGCAGTCCATCATGATGGAGGCCGGCAGCACCGGTGCGGACGAACCGCCCGGGATCACCGCCTTGAGCTTCTTGCCGCCCTTCACGCCGCCGGCGAGTTCCAGCAGCTTGGAGAACGGCGTGCCCATCGGGATCTCGTAGTTGCCCGGGCGCTCCACGTCGCCGACCATCGAGAAGATCTTGGTGCCGCCGTTGTTGGGCTTGCCGCATTCGAGGTAGGCCTGGCCGCCGTTGCGGATGATCCAGGGCACCGCCGCGAAGGTCTCGGTGTTGTTGATGGTGGTGGGCTTGCCGTACAGGCCGAAGCTGGCCGGGAACGGCGGCTTGAAGCGGGGCTGACCCTTCTTGCCTTCGATCGACTCCAGCAGCGCGGTTTCTTCGCCGCAGATGTAGGCGCCGAAACCGTGGTGGGCATGCAGGTTGAAGCTGAAACCACTGCCCAGGATGTTGTCGCCCAGCAGGCCGGCCGCGCGGGCCTCGTCCAGAGCTTCCTCGAAACGGTCGTAGACCTCGAAGATTTCGCCGTGGATGTAGTTGTAGCCCTGGCTGATGCCCATCGCGTAGGCGGCAATGGCCATGCCCTCGATCACGATGTGCGGGTTGTAGCGCAGGATGTCGCGGTCCTTGCAGGTCCCGGGCTCGCCCTCGTCGGAGTTGCACACCAGGTACTTCTGACCCGGAAACGCGCGGGGCATGAAGCTCCACTTGAGGCCCGTCGGGAAGCCGGCGCCGCCGCGGCCACGCAGGCCGGAGGCCTTCACCTCGGCGATCACCTGGTCCTGCGTCAGACCTTCGCCACCGTCCTTGCCGAGGATCTTGCGCAGGGCCTGGTAACCACCGCGCGCAAGGTAGTCCTGCAGGCGCCAGTTGCCGCCGTTCAGACCGGCATAGATCTGGGCGCCGATGTGACGGTCATGGAAACAGGTCTCGAGGCCCGGTGGCCTGGAAACGGGAGAGATCCAGTGCCATGGTCAGGCCGCCTTTCCTGCTTCCGAGCGGATCAGGTCGATCATCTCGTCGAGCTTCTGGTTGCTCATGTAGCTCAGCATCTGGCGGTCGTTCACCAGCATCACCGGCGCGTCGGCACAGGCCCCCAGGCATTCGCACTTGGCCACGGTGAACAGGCCATCCGCAGTGGTGCCCCCATCCTCCACACCCAGCTTCTCGCACAGGTGCTCCAGCGCCTGCTGGCCATTGCGCAGCTGGCACGGGAGGTTGGTGCAGACGTTCAGCTTGAACTTGCCGACCGGCTGCTGGTTGTACATGTTGTAGAAGGAGGTGACCTCGTGCACTGCGATCGCGGGCATGCCCAGGTACTCGGCGATCTGGGCCTCGGCCTCGGAGGACACCCAGCCCTGCTCCTGCTGCACGATGGACAGGCAGGCCATCACGGCCGACTGCGCCTGCTCCTTGGGGTACTTGGCCACTTCCTTGGCGAAGCGGGCCTTGGTGGCGTCAGAAAGTGTCATCGATCGATCTCGCCAAACACGATGTCCATGGTGCCGATCACCGCAACGGCGTCGGCAATCATGTGGCCGCGCGCCATTTCATCCAGCGCGGCAAGGTGGGCAAAGCCCGGGGCGCGGATCTTCAGGCGGTACGGCTTGTTGGCGCCGTCACTGACCATGTAGATGCCGAATTCGCCCTTCGGATGCTCGACGGCGGCATAGGCCTCGCCTTCGGGCACGTGGAAGCCTTCGGTGAAGAGCTTGAAGTGATGGATCAGCTCTTCCATGCTCGACTTCATCTCGACCCGCTTGGGCGGCGCCACCTTGTGGTTGTCGGTGATCACCGGGCCCGGGTTGGCACGCAGCCAATCCACGCACTGCTTGATGATGCGGTTGGATTGACGCATCTCGGCCACGCGCACCAGATAGCGGTCGTAGGTGTCGCCGTTCTTGCCCACCGGCACGTCGAAGTCCATGTTGGCATAGACGTCGTAGGGCTGGGTCTTGCGCAGGTCCCAGGCCACGCCGGAGCCGCGCAACATCGGGCCAGAGAAGCCCATGTTCAGGGCACGTTCGGGCGAGACCACGCCGATGCCGACTGTGCGCTGCTTCCAGATGCGGTTGTCCGTCAGCAGGGTCTCGTAGTCGTCGACGTTCTTCGGGAAACGCGCGCAGAAGTCGTCGATGAAATCCAGCATCGAGCCCTGGCGGTTCTCGTTGAGCTTCTTGATCGCACGCTCGTTGCGAATCTTGCTGGCCTGGTACTGCGGCATGGTGTCCGGGAGATCGCGGTAGACACCGCCCGGACGGAAGTAGGCCGCGTGCATGCGGGCACCCGACACGGCTTCGTACAGGTCGAACAGATCCTCGCGCTCGCGGAACGCGTAGATCAGGATGTTCATCGCCCCGCAGTCGATGCCGTGCGCGCCGATCCACAGCAGGTGGTTCAGCAGCCGTGTGATCTCCGAGAACATCACGCGGATGTACTGGGCGCGCAGCGGTACCTCGATGCCCAGCAGCCGTTCGGTGGCCAGGCAGTAGGCGTGCTCATTGCACATCATCGACACGTAGTCCAGCCGGTCCATGTAGGGCAGCGACTGGATGAAGGTCTTCTGCTCGGCCAGCTTCTCGGTGGCACGGTGCAGCAGACCGATGTGCGGGTCAGCGCGCTGGATGACTTCGCCGTCCAGCTCCAGCACCAGGCGCAGCACGCCGTGCGCGGCCGGGTGCTGAGGGCCGAAGTTCAGGGTGTAGTTCTTGATGTCTGCCATGACGGGTTCCCGGGCTCAGTGCAGGCCGCCGTAGTTGTCTTCGCGGACCACGCGCGGGGTGATCTCACGCGGCTCGATGGTCACCGGCTGGTAGACCACGCGGCGGGTTTCGGCGTCGTAGCGCATCTCGACATGGCCGGAAACCGGGAAGTCCTTGCGCATCGGATGGCCGATGAAGCCGTAGTCCGTCAGGATGCGGCGCAGGTCCTGGTGCCCTTCGAAGATGATGCCGTACAGGTCGAAGGCCTCGCGCTCGAACCAGTTGGCCGAGTTCCAGATGTCATTGACCGAGGCCACCATCGGCAGATCGTCGTCCGGCGCAAAGACCTTCAGACGCACGCGCCAGTTCAGCGACACCGACAGCAGGTGGGTCACGACCACGAAGCGGAGCCCTTCCCAGGGCTCGTTGCGGTAGGCGGACATGTCCATGCCGCACAGGTCGATCAGTTGCTCGAACTGGAGGCGGGGATCGTCATGCAGCGCCTTGGCCACACCCAGGTAGTCCGCGGCCTTGACCGTGATGGTGATCTCGCCGCGCTCGCGCTGGAGGCGCTGGAGGCGCTCACCCAGCACGTCCGTCAGGGCGGCTTGCAGGTTATCGAGTTTCTGCGTCATGTGTGGACGTCCGCGATCAGCGGGCAATGGTGTTTTCGCGCCGGATCTTGGCCTGCAGCTGCAGGATGCCGTACAGCAGGGCCTCCGCGGTGGGCGGGCAGCCGGGAACGTACACATCCACCGGCACGATGCGATCACAGCCGCGCACCACCGAATAGCTGTAGTGGTAGTAGCCACCACCGTTGGCGCAGGACCCCATGGACAGAACCCAGCGCGGCTCGGCCATCTGGTCGTAGACCTTGCGAAGGGCCGGGGCCATCTTGTTGCACAGCGTACCAGCCACGATCATCAGATCGGACTGACGAGGACTGGGGCGGAACAACATGCCGAACCGGTCGATGTCGTAGCGCGCCGCTCCGGCGTGCATCATCTCGACCGCGCAACAAGCCAGACCAAAGGTCATGGGCCAGAGCGAGCCCGTCTTGGACCAGTTCACCAGCTTGTCGACCGAGGTGGTGACAAAGCCTTCCTTCAGAATGCCTTCATTACCCATGTGTGTGTGCTTCTCGCTGTGGTCGTGACACTCCCAAGGGAATGCCGCCTCGAACACCCGGCCAGGGATCACTCCCAGTCGAGAGCGCCCTTCTTCCATTCGTAGGCAAAGCCGACCACCAGGATCGACAGGAAAACCATCATCGCCCAGAAACCTGACGCCCCGATGTCCCTGAGAGACACCGCCCAAGGAAACAGGAAGGCGATTTCCAGATCGAAGAGGATGAACAGGATCGCCACGAGGTAGTAGCGAACGTCGAACTTCATCCGCGCGTCCTCGAAGGCTTCGAAGCCGCACTCGTAAGGAGAGTTCTTCTCGGCGTCCGGCCGATTCGGGCCCAGCAGAAAGCCCAGCACCTGCGGGGCAACCCCGACAAGCGATCCGACCAGAATGAAGAGAATGACGGGGAGATAAGGTTGCAGGTCCATGGTCGGCAGGTTCCAGCAGTCGTCAAAAGCGCATCCGGACATGAAAAAGGCGCGCCTCCTGAGGCTTTTGCCCCCAGGCACTGCGCGCCCAGCCTTCCCCGATGACCTCAGGGCGCTCGGCAGGGCTCCGGATGAAGGCCCTGCCGATGAATCTGGTGCCGACGGCGAGACTCGAACTCGCACAGCTTTCGCCACTACCCCCTCAAGATAGCGTGTCTACCAATTTCACCACGTCGGCGTGGTTCAGTCCTGTCCAGGGTCTGTCCAGTTTGCGTGAGGTTTTGCTCACCGAACAGCCATTGATTCTAGCCTGAAAAATGACTTAACTCATCTTTCCAGCAGTCCATTCGGACAGATTGTCAGTTCGACGCACCAGAAGCAGGCACCTGACCTGCCGTCGGGATCTGCGGCACCGCCGGAGCGGCCTTTTCCAGCACGCTGCCCGTGTCCGCAGGCTGGACACGCGACACGCTGTTCGACATGAAAGCCAAGCCCAGCGTGGCCAGGAAGAACACCGTGGCGCACACCGCCGTGGTCCGCGACAGGAAGCTGGCACTGCCGGTGGCACCGAACAGGCTGCCCGAGGCCCCACTGCCGAACGAGGCCCCCATGTCGGCCCCCTTGCCATGCTGCACCAGCACCAGGCCGATCATGACGATGGCGGCCACCATTTGCAGCACCACCAGCAGGTTCATCCAGATATGCATGAATTCTTACTCCAAGGATTGATGTGTACGACGTCGGACCGCGATCAGCTGGCCGCCCGACAGATCGCCACGAAGTCTTCCGCCTTCAGGGCCGCGCCGCCGATCAGACCGCCATCGATGTCGGGCTGGGCAAACAGGCTGGCCGCGTTGTCCGGCTTCACGCTGCCGCCATAGAGCAGCACCATCGCGTCGGCCCGGGGCGTGGCCGCCTTCAGCTGAGCCCGCAGCACGGCATGCACCGCCTGCGCCTGCTCCGGCGTGGCCGTGCGGCCCGTGCCAATGGCCCAGACCGGCTCGTAGGCCACCACCATCTCGCCCACGCAGTGGGCCAGCTTCTGGATCACGACCGACAGCTGACGCTTGACCACCGCCTCGGTTTCACCGGCATCGCGCTGCGCCAGCGTCTCGCCCACGCAGACGATGGGCGTGATGCCACGGGACAGGGCCGCCTTGGCCTTGTCGGCCACGACCGAGTCCGACTCGCCATGGTAGGCGCGGCGCTCGGAGTGACCGACGATGGCGTAGCGGCAGCCGAACTCGGCCAGCATGCCCGCGGACACTTCCCCGGTGTAGGCACCCTGCTCGTGCGCCGAACAGTCCTGCGCACCCCAGCGCAGATCACCACCAGCCAGCGTCACCGCCGTCTCCGACAGGTAGGGGAACGGCACGCAGACGGCCACATCGCAAGCGAAGGGACGCGCACCGACGATGCCCGCCAGCAGCTCGGCATTGCCCTTGTGGCTGCCGTGCATCTTCCAGTGCCAACCACCACCTGCGTCGCATGGAACCTCTCTTGTCTCTCGATTCTTCTGCGGCCTTCAGGCCGCCCAGTCCAGCACGATCTTGCCGACGTGCTGGCTGGATTCCATCAGCGCATGCGCCTGCGCCGCCTGCGCAGCCGGGAACACCCGCTCGATCACCGGCTTGATGCGACCGGCAACCAACAGCGGCCAGACCTTCTCGCGCAACGCCGCGGCAATGGCCCCCTTGAAGGCCACCGGGCGAGGACGCAGCGTCGACCCGGTGATCGTCAAGCGACGTCGCAGCACCTCGCCGGCATTGAACTCGCTTTTGACGCCGCCCTGCACAGCGATGATCACGATGCGACCGTCGTCGGCCAGACAGGCGACCTCACGGGCCACATAGTCGCCGGCCACCATGTCCAGCACCACGTCGGCACCGCGGCCCGCCGTGAGGCGCTTGACCTCCTCGACGAAGTCGTGGGTGCGGTAATTGATGGCATGGTCGGCGCCGAGGGCCACACAGGCCGCGCACTTGTCGTCGCTGCCGGCAGTGACGATCACGGTCGCACCCAGGGCCTTGCCGAGCTGGATGGCCGTAACGCCAATGCCACTGCCCCCACCTTGCACCAGCAGGGTCTCCCCCGCCTGCAGACGCCCGCGGTCGAACACGTTCGACCAAACGGTGAAAAACGTCTCGGGCAGGCTGGCTGCCTCGATCAGGCTCAGGCCCGCCGGCACCGGCAGACACTGGGCCAGCGGCACCACGCACAGCTCGGCATAGCCGCCGCCAGCCACCAGACCACACACCGAATCGCCCAGGGCAAAGCCGGCGGCGGCCAGTTCGGCGGCATCGCCTGCGACGATCTCACCCGAAATCTCCAGACCGGGCAGGTCGGAGGCGCCCGGCGGGGGCGCGTAGGCGCCCTTGCGCTGCAGCACATCCGGACGGTTCACGCCAGA
>NZ_BADL01000334.1 GCF_000333615.1 Ideonella sp. B508-1
CATGGGCAGCGGCAGCTTGTGCCACGTCAAGATGTCAAAGCTGCCACCCGACTTGATGTACAGGTAGGTCAGGGCCACCAGCATCAGCAGCGAGTCCAGCAGCGTGTACAGGAAGAACTTGAACGCCGCGTAGACGTGCCGCGGACCGCGCCAGATGCCGATCACGATGTACATAGGGATCAGGGTGGCCTGGAAGAACACGTAGAACAGCAGACCGTCCAACGCCGAGAAGACGCCGATCATCAGGCCCGACAGGATCAGGAAGGCGCCCAGATACTGGTGCGCGCGTTCCTGGATCACCTCCCAGGCGGCCACCACCACGATCACCGTGATGAAGGCCGTCAGCAGCACGAACCAGACGGAGATGCCGTCCACACCCAGGTGGTAGCGCACGTTGAAGCGCTCGATCCAGCTCAGGTTCTCGACGAATTGCATCGCCGCGGTGCTGGTGTCGAAGCCGGTGATCAGCGGCAAGGTGACCAGGAAGCTGAGCACGGAACCGACCAGCGCGGTCCAGCGGGCCGCGCCCGGGTTCTCGCTGCGCCCCAAGGCCAGCAGGATGACGCCGAAGGCGATCGGCAGCCAGATGGCAACACTCAAAAGACCCATTGTTGTTCTCCGCCTTCTCTCAACGGCCCACCAGGGTCGTCAGATGGGGCCACAGCTGCCACGTCATCAGACCAAACACGCCCAGCACCATCACCAGCGCATACCAGGACAGGAAACCGGTCTGCACGACGCGCAGTGCACCGGCACACCAGCCGACCACGCGGGCCGAGCCATTCACCAGCAGACCGTCGATCAGACCGACATCACCGCCCTTCCACAGGCCACGGCCGATCAGGCGCGCGCCGGCGGCGATGATGTTCTCGTTGATCCAGTCCATGTAGTACTTGTTCTCCAGCACGCGCACCAGCGGGGCCAGCACCCGGGCCAGGGTGGCCGGGATGGACGGCGCCACAATGTAGAACACATAGGCGGTGACCACACCGGCCAGGGCCAGCAGGAATGGCAGCGAGGTGAAGGCGTGCAGGCCCATGGCCACCGGACCATGGAACTCGTGGGCCAGCTCTTCCATCGCAGGGTGAGCCTCGCTGTTCACGAAGATCACGCCCTTGAAGAAGTCGCCGTACAGCAGCGGCTCGATCGCGAAGTAGCCGATGATCACCGAGGGGATGGCCAGCAGCACCAGCGGCAGCGTCACCACCCAGGGCGACTCGTGCGGGGTGTGCGCGTGGCCGTGGTCATCGTGGTGGTCATGCTCGCCCGGGAAGGGCTTGTGGTGGAAGTGTTCCTTGCCATGGAAGACCAGGAAGTACATCCGGAAGGAGTAGAACGCGGTCACGAACACCCCGGCGACCACCGAGAACTGCGCGAATCCCGCCGCGGGCAGATGGCTGGCGGCCACGGCCTCGATGATCGAGTCCTTCGAATAGAAGCCCGAGAAGAACGGGGTACCGATCAGCGCCAGGGAGCCGATCAGCGAGGTGATCCAGGTGATGGGCATGTACTTGCGCAGGCCGCCCATGTTGCGCATGTCCTGGTCGTGGTGCATGCCGATGATGACCGAGCCTGCGCCGAGGAACAGCAGCGCCTTGAAGAAGGCGTGGGTCATCAGGTGGAACACGGCCACGTTGTAGGCCGACACGCCCAGGGCCACGGTCATGTAGCCCAGCTGCGACAGCGTGGAATAGGCCACCACGCGCTTGATGTCGTTCTGGATGATGCCCAGGAAGCCCATGAACAAGGCCGTGATCGAGCCGATCACCAGCACGAAGTTCAGCGCGGCGTCCGACAGCTCGAACAGCGGCGACATGCGGGTCACCATGAAGATGCCGGCCGTCACCATGGTGGCGGCGTGGATCAGCGCAGAGATGGGGGTCGGGCCTTCCATCGAATCCGGCAGCCAGATGTGCAGCGGGAACTGCGCCGACTTGCCCATCGCGCCGATGAACAGGCAGATGCAGGCCACGGTCAGCAGGCCCCAGTCCTGACCCGGGAAGGTCAGCTTGGACAGCTCTTCCGACTTGGCGAACACCTCGGTGTAGTTCAGCGAGCCGGCGTAGGCCAGCAGCAGGCCGATGCCCAGGATGAAGCCGAAGTCACCCACCCGGTTGACCAGGAAGGCCTTCAGGTTGGCGAAGATGGCCGTGGGCTTCTTGTACCAGAAGCCGATCAGCAGGTACGACACCAGGCCCACCGCTTCCCAGCCGAAGAACAGCTGCAGGAAGTTGTTGCTCATGACCAGCATGAGCATCGAGAAGGTGAACAGCGAGATGTACGAGAAGAAGCGCTGGTAGCCCGGGTCCTCTTCCATGTAGCCGATGGTGTAGATGTGCACCATCAGCGACACGAAGGTCACCACGCACATCATCATCGCGGTCAGGCCGTCGATCAGGAAGCCGACCTCCATCTTGAGGCTGCCGACGGTCATCCATTCGTAGACGGTGGCGTTGTAGTGCGCGCCGTCCACCGCCACGGCCTTGAGGACCATGGCCGAGCAGATGAAGGCGATCAGCACGCCGAGGATGGTCACCAGGTGGGCGCCACGCCGACCGATGGTCTTGCCGAACAGACCCGCCAGGATGGAGCCGGCCAGCGGCGCCAGGGGCACGGTCAGAAGCAGGTTCTGGGAAAGTTGTGCAGACATGTTCTTCGGGGCTCCGTGCGTCAGCCCTTGAGCGAGTCGAGCTCGTCCACGGCAATCGTCGAGCGGTTGCGGAACAACACGACCAGGATGGCCAGACCGATGGCCGACTCGGCGGCTGCCACGGTGAGGATGAAGAACACGAACACCTGCCCGGCCATGTCACCCAGGTAGTGGGAGAAGGCCACGAAGTTCATGTTCACCGCCAGCAACATCAGTTCGATCGACATCAGCAGCACGATCAGATTGCGACGGTTCAGGAAGATGCCGACCACCGATAGCGCGAACAGGAAGCCGCCCAGCGTCAGGAAATGGTAGAGGGTGATGCCGTGGCTCATGCCTGGCCTCCTTCGGCGTCCTTGGGGGCGGACGGTTGTTCCACGGTCGCTGCCATCTTGACCAGCCGCAGGCGATCCGAGGCCTTGACGCGAACCTGCTCGGCCGGGTTCTGGTAGCGGCTGTCCTTGCGGTGACGCAGCGTCAGCGCGATGGCGGCGATCATGCCCACCAGCAGCAGCACCGCAGCCACCTGCAGCGGATACAGGTACTGGGTGTAGATTTCGACGCCCAGAGCGCGGGTGTTGCCCAGCTTGAGCACCGCCGGGTCGAAGGCCTTGGCCACCGGCAGGTTGAAGCCGGCCTTCATGACGATGGCCATCTCGATGGCGATCGCGGCCCCGATCAGTGCCGCCAGCGGGAAGTGGTTCCAGAAACCCTGGCGCAGGCTGTCGGTGTTGATGTCCAGCATCATCACCACGAACAGGAACAGCACCATCACGGCACCGACGTAGACCAGGGCCAGCGTGATGGCCAGGAACTCGGCCTGCAACAGCATCCAGATGCAGGATGCGTTGAAGAAGGCCAGCACCAGGAACAGGGCCGCGTGCACGGTGTTGCGGGCCGTGATCACACGGAAGCCCGCGAACAGCAGCACGGCCGAGAAGATGTAGAACAGAACGGAGGTGGGATTCATGTTGTGTGCGCCCGTGAGGTGCGCTGTCCGGGGATGGCGGCTGGCCATCCCGACCGGTCAGCGGTACTTGGCGTCGGCCTCCTTGTTGGCGGCAATCTGCTTCTCGTAGCGGTCACCCACCGCCAGCAACATGTCCTTGGTGTAGTACAGGTCGCCGCGCTTTTCGCCGTGGTATTCGAAGATGTGCGTCTCGACGATGGAATCCACCGGGCAGCTTTCCTCGCAGAAGCCGCAGAAGATGCACTTGGTCAGGTCGATGTCGTAGCGCGTGGTGCGGCGCGAGCCATCGGCCCGCACATCGGACTCGATGGTGATGGCCATGGCCGGGCAGACCGCCTCGCACAGCTTGCAGGCGATGCAGCGCTCCTCACCGTTCTCATAACGGCGCAGGGCATGCAGACCACGGAAACGCGGCGACATCGGGGTCTTCTCTTCCGGGAACTGCACCGTGATGGTGGGCGACAGGAAGTGGCGACCGGTCAACGCCAGGCCCTTCCACAGTTCCAGCAGCAGGAAGCTGGAAAAGAAGGTCTTGAGGGATGCGATTGAAGACATGGGTTGCTCTTTCTCTCGCCTTACTGCCAGATGTTGAAGGGCGACTGGATCCACAGACCCACGACCACCAGCCACACCAGGGTGATGGGGATGAAGATCTTCCAGCCCAGGCGCATGATCTGGTCGTAGCGGTAGCGCGGGAAGGAGGCCCGCACCCACAGGAACATCGTGACCACGACGAAGACCTTGATTGCCAGCCAGATCCAGCCCGGGATGAAATCCAGAAGGCGACGGGACTCAGCCAGCCACCCAGGAAGAGCAGCACGGTCAGCATCGACACCAGGATCATGTTGGCGTATTCGGCCCAGAAGAACATGGCGAAGGACATGCCCGAGTACTCGATCATGTGCC
>NZ_BADL01000333.1 GCF_000333615.1 Ideonella sp. B508-1
CGGGCTGCATCAGCACCAGGGCGCCGGCCGGGGCCTCGTGTTCGCGCCCCCGGTAGCGGAAGCGCTCGGCGCCGGCCTCGATCACGCCCAGGCCATAGCCCTCATGGGCGTGCGGGTCGAAGCAGTGCCGCACGATGCGCGCGCGGTACAGCTCCACCCCGGGCAGCGCGGCGGGGCGGCGAAAGCTGGCGCGATCGCTCGCATGAGGGAAGTGGTCGGGCACGACCTCTAAAGTGGGCATCGGGAGCCATCTTCCCATGTCGCGTACAGTCTCGCCCGTGATGTCTGTTTCTCCCTTGATCGAACTGAAGGCGGTGGACCGCCGCTACGAAACCGGCCTGCAGGCCCTGCAGGGCGTGGACCTGCGGATCGCGCCGGGCGAATTCGTCAGCCTGCTGGGGCCTTCGGGCTGCGGCAAGAGCTCCCTGCTGCGGGTGCTGGCCGGGCTGGACCCGATCAGCGCGGGCCAGGTGCTGCGCGCCGGTGAGCCCACGCGCGGACCGGTCCGCGACACCGGCTTCGTGTTCCAGGAGCCCACGCTGATGCCCTGGGCCGATGTGCAGAGCAATGTCGAGCTGCCGCTGCGCTTGCAGGGCGTGGCCGCCGAGCCGCGGGCCGAGGCGGCGCGGGCCGCGCTGGCCCGGGTGGGCTTGCAGGATTTCGCCCAGTCCATGCCGCGTGAACTGTCGGGCGGCATGAAGATGCGGGCCTCCATCGCCCGCGCCCTGGTCACCCAGCCGGCGCTGCTGCTGCTGGACGAGCCCTTTGCCGCGCTGGACGAGATCCACCGCTTCGCCCTGAACCAGGCGCTGCTGGACCTGTGGCGGCCCGAGGGCGCGGCCCGGCCGGCTTTCACCGCCGTGTTCGTCACCCACAGCGTCTATGAGGCGGTGTTCCTGAGCCAGCGCGTGCTGGTGATGAGCGCCCGTCCGGGGCGCATCGTCGACGAGGTGGTGATCGACGGCCCGGCCCACCGCACGGCGGCCTTCCGCCAGAGCGAGACTTTCACCGCGGCCTGTGCCCACCTGAGCGAGTCGCTGGCCCGCGCCGCCGGCGAGCCGGCGCTTGGCTGAGACCGCGCCACCGCGCCGCGTGGGGCGCTGGCTGGCGCCCACGCTGGCCGTGCTGCTGGCCCTGGCGGCCTGGGAAGGCGCGGTGCGCTTCTGGGATATCCCGCCCTATCTGCTGCCCGGCCCCTGGCGGGTGCTGCAGGCCATGCATGACGACTTTGCTTCGCTGATGGCCAGCTGGTGGGTGACGGTGCGCATCACCGCCACCGCCCTGGCCCTGGCCTGTGTGGGCGGCGTCGGCCTGGCCACGCTGTTCTCGCTCTCGCGCTGGCTGGAATGGAGCCTCACGCCCTTCGCGGTGGTGCTGCAGGTCACGCCGGTGATCGCGGTGGCGCCGCTGATCATGATCCTGACCGACAGCGCCGAGGCCACCGTGCTGGTCTGCGCCTGGATCGTGGCCTTCTTCCCGCTGCTGGCCAACACCCTGGCCGGCTTGCGCAGCGCGGACGCGGGCCTGCGCGAGCTCTTCCGCCTGTATGGCGCCAGCCGCTGGCAGACCCTGCGCTTCCTGCTCATTCCCTCGGCGCTGCCGTACTTCCTCACCGGCTTGAAGATCGCCGGTGGCCTGAGCCTGATCGGCGCGGTGGCGGCCGAGTTCACCGCCGGTGCGGCCGGTCGCAACACCGGCCTGGCCTCGCGCATCCTGGAGGCGGCCTTTCGCACCGAGATCCCCAAGATGTTCGCGGCCCTGGTGCTGGTCGCGGCCACCGGGGTGCTGATCCACCTGGGCTTCGAGGCGCTGGGGCGTCTGCTGCTGCGGCGCTGGCATGACAGCGAGCGGGGCTGAGCCGCCCAGAAACCTGGTGACACACCTGGTGACCTGGGCGAAACCCGGCCCGCGGCCCGACACCGCATGAGCTGTCATCTGGCACGGCTAGCCTGCGGCCCACGATGAACACCACGCCTGACTTCCTTCCCCTGACCGGCCAGGTGGCCCTGGTCACCGGGGCCAACACCGGCATCGGCCGGGTGATCGCCCGCGAGCTGGCCCGTCAGGGCGCCCGTGTCTTCCTGGCCTGCCGAAGCGCCGAGCGCACGGCCGAGGTGCAGGCTGAGATCGATGCCCTGCCAGGGGCCCGTTCCGCCACCTGGTTGCCGCTGGAGCTGGGGGACTTCGCCTCCGTGGGCGACTGCGCGCAGCGCTTTCTGGACATGGGCCTGCCGCTGCAGCTGCTGGTCAACAACGCCGGTCTGGCCGGCGCGCGGGGGCTCACCCGTTCGGGCTTCGAGATGGCCTTCGGCGTGAACCACATGGGGCACTTCCTGTTGACCCAGCGTCTGTTGCCGGCGCTGCAGCTCGGTGGGCCGGCCCGCATCGTCACCCTGTCCAGCCGGGCGCATCGGCGGGTGGATGGCATTCCGTTCGGGCAGCTGCGCGAACCCACCCGCACCGCCACCGGCATTGCGGAGTACGGTGTGTCCAAGCTGGCCAACCTGCTGTTCAGCGCCGAGCTGGGTCGGCGACTGGCCGGCACGGGCATCAGCACCTATGCCGTTCACCCCGGGGTGGTGGCCTCGGACATCTGGCGCACCCTGCCGGCGCCGCTGCGCCCGCTCTTCCACTGGCTGCGCCGCATGATCACGGTGGAGGAAGGGGCCCGCACCCCCCTGCACTGCGCCACCGCGCCCGAGCTGGCAGGCCAGACGGGTCTTTACTGGAGCGATGGTGCGCCCGCCCAACCCAGCCTGGCCGGTCGGGACGAGGCCCTGGCCCGCACGCTGTGGCAGCACAGCGAGGACTGGACGCGCTGAGATCACGGGGAGGGCGCGGCCAAGGCCCTGCCACGGTGCTGGCCAGCGCCTGCCGCTACCATGCGGCGCCATCAGAACCCTCTGAAGGATGCCGCGATGACGATGACGCGAAGGCGTGCCCACACCGTTCTGCTGCTGGCCACGGCCCTGGCCGGCAGCCTGTCAGCCGGCCCGGTGGCGGCGCAGGACAAGGTGGTGTTCGCCACCAACTGGAAGGCGCAGGCCGCGCACGGCGGCTTTTACCAGGCGCTGGCGGATGGCACCTATGCCCGCTACGGCCTGGCGGTGGAGATCCGCCAGGGCGGGCCGCAGGTCAACAACCGGCCGCTGCTGCCGGCCGGCAAGATCGACTTTCTGATGACCGGCAACCTGCTGCACAGCTTCGACAACGTGAAGAACGGCGTGCCGGTCATCACGGTGGCCAGCCTGTTCCAGAAGGACCCGCAGGCCCTGATGGCCCATCCCGGCCAGGGCTACAAGACCTTCGCCGATCTCAAGCGTGCCCCGGTGGCCTACATCGCCAAGGACGCGCAGTTTTCCTGGTGGGCCTGGCTCAAGGCCGAGCAGGGCTTCAAGGACGAGCAGCTGCGGCCCTACAACTACAACCTGGGCCCCTTCCTGGCGAAATGCCAGAGCATCCAGCAGGGCTATGCGGTGGAGGAACCGATCAGCATCCAGAAGCAGGGGCGGCTTCACGCCGCTGACCTTCCT
>NZ_BADL01000332.1 GCF_000333615.1 Ideonella sp. B508-1
CGACGGGCCAGCCCGTTCAGGGCGGCGGCGCCCGGCGAGGCGGCCGGTAGGGCCGGGGCGAGGGCGGAAGAGAGGGCGTTCGACAGCATGGCGCGCAGCATGCCCGGGTGGCGCAGCGGGGGCCAGTTAGACTTGCTTCAGCCGATGAAGCGGGGCTAAGTGGGGCTGAAGGCGCCTTCTCCACGGACCCTGATCCAGGTCCTTCACCATGTACGACTACACCTTGCTCGAAGCCCTGGCCGCCGTGCTGCGCGAGGGCAGTTTCGAGCGCGCCGCGCGGGCCCTGCACCTGACCCCCTCGGCCGTGTCCCAGCGGGTGCGCCTGCTGGAGGAGCGGGCCGGTCAGGTGCTGGTGGTGCGCGACACCCCGGCCCGCGCCACCGAGGCCGGTGCCCGCCTGTGCCGCCACCTGGAGCAGGTGGCCCTGCTGGAGCGCGCGCTGGCCGCCGATCTGCCTGGCCCGGGGCCGGCGCCCGGGGGCCGGGTGACCCTGCCGGTGGCGGTCAACGCCGACAGCCTGGCCACCTGGTTCGTGGCCGCGGCCGCCCGCATGGCCGACGACGCGGCGCTGCTGCTGGACATCAGCCTGGAGGACCAGGAGCACACCGCCGAGCGCCTGCGCCGCGGCGAGGTGGTGGCCGCCGTGACCGCGCTGGACAAACCCGTGCCGGGCTGCCGCAGCGTGCCCCTGGGCACCCTGGTCTACCGGGCCACCGCCAGCCCGGGCTTCGTGGCGCGCTGGTTCCCGGCCGGGGTGGATGCCGAGGCCCTGGCCCGGGCGCCGGGCCTGACCTTCAACCGCCAGGACCGGCTCCAGCAGCAATGGATGGCCCAGGTGCTGGGCGACCCGGCCGCGGTGCCGACGCTGGCCACGCACTGGCTGCCCTCCACCCAGGCCTTTGTGGACGCCAGCCTGGCCGGCCTGGGCTGGGGCATGAACCCCGAGCCGCTGGTGCGCCCGCTGCTGGACCAGGGCCGCCTGGTGGAGCTGCTGCCCGATCAGGCCCTGGGTGTGCCCCTGTACTGGCAGTGCCGCCAGGGCCTGCCGGTGGCCCCGGTGCTGACCCGCGCGGTGTGCGAGGCCGCGGCGGCGGTGCTGCTGCCCAGCGACGAGCCGGTGCGCTGAGCCGGCGTCGCCGATTCAGGCCCGCGCTCGCCGGCCGATCTCGCGCTGGTAGCGCGCCGGCGTGGTGCCGTACATGGCGGCAAAACGCCGGGTCAGATGGGCCTGGTCGGTGAGGCCGACGGCGGCCGCCACGGTGGCCGCGGGCTGCCCCTGGGCCAGCAGGCGCTTGGCCTCGGCCAGGCGCTGGGCCATCACCCACTGGTGCGGGCTGACCTGGTGGCAGGCGCTTGACCTGCGCTGGAAATGGTTGGGGCTCATGCCGGCCAGG
>NZ_BADL01000331.1 GCF_000333615.1 Ideonella sp. B508-1
TTGTTGGCCACACGGCCGCTGGTGTTGCCGCTGATCTCGGCGCTGCCCATGGACGACAGGTTGCTCACCGCGAAGGTGGCCGCCGGCAGGCTGTAGACCTGGGTGCGCTTGCCGGTCTTGCGGTTGAACCGGTAGACGTAGGGGCCGTACTCGTCCGAGATGAACACGTACTTGCCATTGCGTGAGACGCGAATGCCTTCCGGGTCCAGGCGGGCGAAGTGGCTGTCCAGCGAGTTGGAGCCGCTGGCGAAGTTGTCCGAGCGGCCGGAGAAGTAGGCGCGGCCGGCCACCGGGCCCACCGGGGTGGCCGGGCCATAGCTCAGGGCGCTGCCGCTCCACAGCAAGGTGGTGCCGGTGAGCGTGGCCTGCACGGTGTAGGGCAAGCCGCCACCCACGGCCGGTTGCAGCTTCAGGTCCAGGGTGTGAAAGCGGGGGATCCAGCTGGTGGTGTCGTCCACGGCGCTGTTCCAGGCCACGGCGTTGGGGCCACGGTCTCCCAGGGCCAGGAAGGTGGTGCCGCCGGCCCAGGCCAGGCCCGAACCGATGCCGCCGAGCAGGTTGGCGGCCTGGCCGTTCTCCAGGGTGTTGGTCAGGCCACTGAGGTCCTGGTCCAGCGTCAGCGAGCCGCGGGCGATCAGGGTGACAGCGGCATGGGCGGGGGCCAGCGCAGCGGCGCAGGCCAGGGCGACGGCGCCCAGGGAACGGACAAACATGGGGAACTCCTCGAACCGGGGGATGGGTGGATGCGCAAGCGCAAAGACCGTTGCGAGTCTTGACACCCCCCATGACGCCCCCATGACACCGCCCCCCCCTAGGTCAAGGGCCGGGACCCCGCTCCGTACAATGCGGCGATGAGCTTTGTTCACCTGCGCCTGCACACCGAATACTCCGTCGTCGATGGCACCTTGCGGATCGACGATGTGGTGTCCGCAGCCAAGGACGACGGGCAGTTGGCTCTGGGCATCGCCGACCTGGGCAACCTGTTTGGTGCCGTCAAGCACTACAAGGCCTGCCGCGGCAAGGGCCTCAAGCCGGTGGTCGGCTGCGACGCCTGGATCGAGCCGATGGACTGTGCGCCCGATGCGCCGCCGGGGCGGCTGCTGCTGCTGGTGCAGGACGTCACGGGCTACACAACCTCTCGGAACTGCTGGCCCGGGCCTGGACCCGCAACGTCCAG
>NZ_BADL01000330.1 GCF_000333615.1 Ideonella sp. B508-1
CCACAGCGCGTCCAGCAAGCTCGGCCTGGATGCGCGCCAGGCCCGGAATGTCCTCGGGCCGGCGCAGCCAGGCGATGTCAGGATGGCGCCGCACGATGCCCGACGCGGAACACGGCGCGTCCAGCAGGATGGCGTCGAAGGGCTGGCCGTCCCACCAGGTGTCCACCGCCCGGGCGTCGGCCGCCTGGGTGCGGGCCCGCAGGCCCAGGCGCGCCAGGCCCTCGCCCACCCGGGCCAGGCGGGCGGGGTCGGCGTCCAGCGCCAGCAGGTCCAGATCGGCCAGCTCCAGCAGATGGGCCGTCTTGCCGCCGGGGGCCGAACAGGCGTCCAGCACCCGCGCGCCGGCCGGCAGGCCCTGGCCCAGCAGCAGCGGTGCCGCCCGCTGGGCCGCCAGATCCTGCACCGACACCCAGCCCTCGGCAAAACCGGGCAGGCGTTCCACCGGCACCGGGGCGTCCAGCACGATGGCGTGCTCCCAGCCGGGGCCATCCACCGCCTGGCCGGACAGGCCGTCGGCCTGCAGCCGCGCCAGATAGTCGGGCACCGAGCAGCGCCGGGCGTTGACCCGCAGCGCCATGGGCGGGCGCAGCCGGGCCTGGCCCAGGATGGTCTGCCAGTGCTCCGGCCAGTCGGCCTGCACCTGCTGCACCCACCAGGCCGGGTGGTTCCAGGCCGCCTCGGGCCGGCGTTCGGCCTGGGCCACCTGGGCGGCGCGCTCGCGCAGAAAGCGGCGCAGCACCGCGTTGACGAAACCGGCCGAGGCCGGGGCGGCCTTGCGCACCGCGGTCACAGCCTGGTCGACCAGGGTGTGGTCCGGGTAGGCCGGGGCCTCCTCGGGCCACAGCAGGGCCAGCGCGCACAGCAGCAGGCCCTCCACCGCGGGCGGCGGGCGACGCGGCGCCAGCTGGGCCCGCAGCACCTCGGCGGCCCCCAGACGCCGCAGCACCGCGAAGGACAGCGCCTGCACGCCCGGGCGCACGGCCCCGGGCACACCGGCCAGCACATCGGTCAGGGAGCGCCCACTTCGCACCGCCTGGACGGCGCGGGCGGTGAGGGTCAGGAGGCGGGCCAGGGTGGGCCCCGCCGGGGCAGGTACAGCGGCATCGGTCACGCCCGGCAGTCTAACCACCCCAGACTGGTGAGGTGCTTTGCCCCTGCACGACAATGGTGCCTCCACCGCTCCCGAACGGCCTGCCCCCAGGCCAGGATCCCGGCATGTCCCACACCTCTTCGGCCCCGGCCACCTTGTCGCCCGACGAACTGGCCGCCCTGCCCGCGTCCGAACGCATCCGCTACCGGCTGGTGAGCGCCTGTCGGCGCCACCACGCCAACGACAACATCGCCGACTTCGTGCAGGCCGGCGAGCTCGAGGAGCTCAAGGCCGAGGTGGCCGGCAAGATGGCCGAGGTGCTGAGGGCCCTGGTCATCGACACCGAAAGCGACCACAACACGAACGAGACCGCCAAGCGGGTGGCCAAGATGTACGTGGACGAGGTCTTCCGCGGCCGCTTCCGGCCCATGCCGGACGTGACCGAGTTCCCCAATGTCTCGCGCCTGAACGAGCTGATGATCGTCGGCCCGATCACGGTGCGCAGCGCCTGTTCGCACCACCTCTGCCCCATCGTGGGCAAGCTGTGGATCGGGGTGCTGCCCAACGAGCACTCCAACCTGATCGGCCTGTCCAAGTACGCCCGCATCGCCGACTGGATCATGAGCCGGCCCCAGATCCAGGAAGAGGCGGTGATCATGCTGGCCGACACCCTTCAGGAGCGGGTCAAGCCCGACGGCCTGGCCATCGTGATGGAGGCCGACCACTTCTGCATGCACTGGCGCGGCGTGAAGGACAACGACTCGGCCATGACCAACAGCGTGATGCGCGGCGCCTTTCTGAAGGACCCGAACCTGC
>NZ_BADL01000329.1 GCF_000333615.1 Ideonella sp. B508-1
CGTGGGCCAGGCGGCGGGCCACCTCGCCCCAGGCCTCGCTGCGCTGGGCCGACACGACTTCGGTGATGTCGTCGAACACCACCAGGCGCGCGCGCCCCGGGAGCTTGGCCCCGCGCACCAGCAGGGTGATGGCGGCTTCGCCCAGCGGCAGCTCGAAGGACTCCTGCCAGTGGTCGCGCTCACCGGCCTCGGGGCTGCTGTCCAGCAGGTCGAAGCGGCGCCAGATGGCCGAGGCGAAGTCCGCCAGGCCGGGCACCTCGCCCAGTGAACGGCCCACATAGGCCGACAAGGGCGCGCGCAGGATGCGGGTGGCGCCGGGGTTGACGGTGTCGATGGCCTGGGCGCGGTCGAACATGATGACGCCGGCGGTCAGGCTGTCCAGGATGGTCTGCAGCCGGGCCCGGGCGCCGTCAAGCTGCTTCATGCTGCGCTCGGCCTGGGAGCGGGCGCTGCCCAGCTGCTCGGTCATGTCGGCGAAGGTGCGGGTGAGCTCGCCGATTTCGTCGCGCGAGGTGAAGACCGGCTTGGCCCCCAGGTCGCCCGCGGCCACTTGGCGCATGCCCTCGGCCAGCAGCAGCAGCGGACGGGCCAGCTGGTTGCCCAGCAGCACGGCCAGCACCACGGCCCCCAGCACCGAGAGCACCATCGACAGCGTCAGCGTGCCGATGTACATGCGGCGCAGCCCGTCACGGGCGATGTGGCGCTGCTGGTATTCGCGGTAGGCGGCCTGCACGATCAGGGCATTGCTGGTCAGCGCCCGCGGCAGCGGCTGCACCACCATCAGGTAGCGGTCCTCGCGCTGGGACAGGCTGAAGTGCGTGTCCGGCAGGCGGGCCAGGGCCCGCAGCTGGGCCTGGGGGGCCGATTCGGCGCTGCTGACATCGTCCTCCAGGCCTTCGATCTGGCTGGCCGACTGGTTGAGCCGCGCCTCGCGCAGCAGGCCGGCCGCCGGACGTTCCAGCCCCAGGGCCGTGCTGGTGCTGGCATTGGACAGCACCTGGCCGTTGGCCGACACCAGGGCCGCCTGGCGCGCGCCCAGTTGCTCGCGCAGCCGCTCCAGCCCCAGCAGCTCGGGTTCGGTCGATTCGGCCAGCCGGTCCGCGGCATTGCGGGTCTTGGCGACCAGATCGGCCGACAGGGCCTGCAGCGTGCCCTTGCCCAAGGCCAGGCCGGCGTCCAGCGCGCGCTCCACCCCGGCGTCGAACCAGGCTTCCACGCTGCGGGAGACGAACTGGTAGCTCACCGTGTAGATGAGCGCCCCCGGCAACACCCCCACCAGCGCGAAGATGCCGGCGAGCTTGAAGAGCAGGCGGCTGCCGAACTTGCGCTGGCGCAGGCGCACGGCCAGGCGCACCGCGGCGGCCAGCAGCACCATCACCAGCAGGGCCGCCACACCCACGTTGACCCAGAAGAGCCAGACGAACTGCTGCTCGTAGCCCAGGGGCCGCTGGGCCACCAGCGACAGCACGAAGGACAGGACCAGCCCCGTGCCGGCGATCACCAGCAGGCCGATGGCCCAGACCCACATGGCGGAACGTTTCATGGGCATGGGCCGGACGATCGGCTCACTCCAGGCGCAGCGTGCGGTCGACCGACAGGCGCCAGTCGGACTGGACGGTCAGGTCCAGTTGCAGCGGCCGGGGCAGCTGGCTGTTGTCCAGCCGGTAGCTGAACTCGACGTAGTACTTGTCCGTGGCGTCGACCTGGTCGGCATCGGCGATGCGCCAGTTGCTGGCCCGAGAGACAGCGCCCAGCGCGCCATCGAGCGACTGGAAGGACTGGCTGAACGCCCCCAGGCTGACCCGCCAGGACGAGGTGAGTGGCTGGTAGGAGACGCGCCAGGTGCGGGTGGCGCTGGCCACCCGCTCGTCGCGCCAGTACCAGCGCGGCCGGAAGACCTTGGCCTCGGCGGTGAAGTAGACCGGCACGCCGCGGCGCAGCGCATCCTCGACGGTGCGGCCCGGGGCCAGGCGCACCTCGAAGTCCAGGTTCAGCCCGCCTTCACTGCGGCTGACGGACAGCGCGGGCAGCTCGATGCCCTGGGCCCCACCGCCTGGCTGGACAGCAGCCCCCACAGCAGCAGACCGACAAGCACGCTGCCCCATGCCCGCAGCCAAACGG
>NZ_BADL01000328.1 GCF_000333615.1 Ideonella sp. B508-1
AGTTCTGCAGGATCACGCAAGTGTGCCGCGCTTGTTGCGCGAGAGATCGACGCCCAGCTGCTTGAGCTTGCGGTACAGGTGGGTGCGCTCCAGCCCGGTCTTCTCGGCCACGCGGGTCATGCTGCCGTTCTCGCGGGCGAGGTGGAACTCGAAGTAGCTTTTCTCGAAGGCGTCGCGGGCCTCGCGCAGCGGGCGGTCCAGATCGAAGCTCTGCTCCGACTGGGGGCCCAGCTCCACCGGCATCGGCACGGGCAGGCCCATGCCGCCGGTCATGGCGGCCTCCACGGTCAGCCCGGGTTCGGCGCGGAAGATGCCGTTGCCGGCCACGGGCGACAGGCCGGACGCCGGCGGGGCCTTGGGCACGGCGCGGGCCAGGGCCTGCTCCACCGCGCGCAGCAGCTTCTGCAGCGTGATGGGCTTTTCGAGGAAGGCCATGGCACCGAACTTGGTGGCTTCGACCGCGGTGTCGATGGTGCCGTGGCCGCTCATCATGACCACCGGCATGTTCAGCAGGCCGGTGGCGCCCCACTCCTTGAGCAGGGTGATGCCGTCGACATCGGGCATCCAGATGTCGAGCAGCACCAGATCGGGCCGCATGCGCTCGCGGGCCGCGCGGGCCTGGGCAGCGTTTTCCGCCAACTCGACGCTGTGGCCTTCGTCGGTCAGGATTTCCGAGAGCAGGGCACGGATGCCCATCTCGTCGTCGACTACAAGTATCGTTGCCATGGAGGTCGCGTCAGGAGCCGTTCACGGGTGGGTTGGCCGCGGGAGGTCCTGCAGGATCCTTCTGTTCAGTGATGCCCGAAAATGATAGCGAAACCTGGGCCCCGCCTGCTGCGCCGCTGCCGCCTTCATCCGGCGGAAGGTTGACGATGCGCACACGGGCCCCATGTTCGTCAGCGATCTTCTTCACCACCGCCAAGCCCAGGCCAGTGCCCTTGCTCTTGGTGGTGACATAGGGTTCGAAGGCGCGGTTGAGCACCTTCTCGCTGAAACCCGGCCCATTGTCCGACACTTTCAGGCGCACCAGCGGCGCCCCCCCTTCTTGGGCATGCAAGACCTCGGTTTCGAGGCAGACGCGGGCATGTTCCTGGGCCTCCACCGCGTCCAGCGCGTTCTGCACCAGGTTGTGGATGACCTGACGCAGCTGGGTGGGGTCTCGGGCCACCANGGGCAGCGCANGGGCGCAGCGGGCGATGAGCCGCCCTTTTCTCTGCTGCTCGCCGTACAGGCCAGC
>NZ_BADL01000327.1 GCF_000333615.1 Ideonella sp. B508-1
GAACTTGTTGCGGAACTTCTCGACGCGGCCGCCCAGCGTGTCCACGCTCTTCTGCTGGCCGGTGTAGAACGCGTGCGATTCGCTGGAGGTTTCCAGCTTGAACAGCGGCAGCTCGCGGCCGTCGTCCATCTTGACCATTTCCTTGGTCGGCGCGCAGGAGCGCGTCACGAACTTGAAACCGTTGGACAGATCCACGAAGCAGACGTCGCGGTAGTTCGGGTGGATGCCTTCTTTCATGGCGTTTCGCAGGCGTTGCCGCCTTCCTTCATCGCTGGTGAGCCGGGAGCCACGTGACGCCCCATGCCCCACGCACTTTCCGACAGCGGAAAAACGATCATTATAGCGCAGAGATTCAGCGCTGCGCCAGCAGCACTGGGCTGCCGGCCGGTGGCCCCATCAGCCGCCTCGACGCATCATGTCGAAGAAGTCGAGGTTGTTCTTGGAGGCCTTCATCTTGTCGAGGACGAATTCCATCGCCTCGATCTCGTCCATGTTGTAGAGCAGCTTCCGCAGGATCCAGGTCTTCTGCATGATCTCGGGCTTGAGCAGCAGCTCTTCGCGCCGGGTGCCCGACTTGTTGATCAGGATCGAAGGGTAGACGCGCTTCTCGGCCATGCGACGGTCCAGGTGGATTTCGCAGTTGCCGGTGCCCTTGAATTCCTCGTAGATCACCTCGTCCATCTTGGAGCCGGTGTCGATCAGGGCCGTGCCGATGATGGTCAGCGAGCCACCTTCTTCCACATTGCGGGCGGCGCCGAAGAAGCGCTTGGGGCGTTGCAGGGCGTTGGCGTCCACACCGCCGGTCAGCACCTTGCCGGAGCTGGGCAGCACGTTGTTGTAGGCACGGGCCAGGCGGGTGATGGAGTCCAGCAGGATCACCACATCCTTGCCCAGCTCGACCAGGCGCTTGGCGCGTTCGATCACCATCTCGGCGACCTGCACATGGCGGGCCGCGGGCTCGTCGAAGGTGGAG
>NZ_BADL01000326.1 GCF_000333615.1 Ideonella sp. B508-1
CAGCTGGGCCAGGCTGGGGTTGTCCGGCAGCGGCGAACGCACGCTCAGTTCGGCAATCGCCAGATGGCTGGCCAGGGCGGCCATGGCAAAGCGGTCGAGGCCGTATCGACGTTGTCGAGCACCACCAGATCGGCGTCGATCGCCGTGTCCACCGCATCACCTTCGATCAGGCGGTTGCGTGCCCCGCTGATCGTGAATCCCTGGTCGTACAGCAGCTCCCGGATGCGTCGGATCAGCAGCACCTCGTGATGCTGGTAGTAGCGGCGATTGCCGCGGCGCTTCATCGGCCGCAGCTGGGTGAACTCCTGCTCCCAGTAGCGCAGCACATAGGGCTTCACCCCGCACAGCTCGCTGACCTCACCGATGGTGAAGTAGCGTTTGGCGGGGATGGCCGGCAGCTCGATGTGGGCGTCTGACATGGCGTGGCTTCAAGGGGAGCGCGCCAACCCCTGGGGTCGGCGCGAACAGGGAGAGGAAACTTTACTCGAAGTCTTCAGAAGGCGGGACGTCGCCCTGCACCACCGCCTTGAGCTTGGCACTGGCATGGAAGGTGACCACGTTGCGGGCTTTGATAGGGATCGACTCCCCGGTGCGCGGGTTCCGTCCGGGGCGCGGCGCTTTGCGACGAATTGCAAAATTGCCGAAACCCGAGAGCTTCACGTCCTCTCCTTTGACGAGGGCCTCGGTGATGATCTCGAAGAAGGCCTCGACCATGTCCTTGGACTCGCGCTTGTTCAGGCCCAGCCGCTCGAACAGCAGTTCGGACAGCTCGGCCTTGGTCAGCGTCGGCGTTTCCACCGAGGTCAGCAGCACGCGCTCGCCACCGGGCAGATCGTCTTGGGCATTCATGCTCATCGGCTTCCCTCTCCTACTTCCATTCAAGCACGCAGACGCGCGCCGTGGGCCACTTGCACCCGTGCCACCGCGGCGGCCATGACCGCTTCGATGCGCTCATCGTTCAGCGTGGTCTCGTTGTCCAGCAGTTCCAGGCGCACGGCCAGGCTGCGCTCGCCCGCCGGGATGTCGGCCGTCGGCTGAGCCGGCTTGTAGATGTCGAACAGCACGGCCGTGCGCACCAGGCCTTGCGGATCGGCACGCAGGGTGTCGATCAGGGCTTCGTGGCTGACCTTGTCGGACACCACCAGGGCCAGGTCGCGCAGGCTGCTTTGCTGGCGCGGCACCGGCTGGGCCACCGGCACGGGACGGGCCTGCACCGCGGACAGGTTGAGCTCGAACAGCACCGGCGCCTGCGGCAGGTCATAGGCCTGGCGCCACTTGGGATGCAGCTCGCCCACATGGCCGACCACCACGCCGTCCAGCAGCACCGCGGCACAGCGGCCCGGGTGCATGGCCGGATGTTCGGCGGCCTGGTAGCTGGCCTTGTACGGAGCCAGCAGCGACTCGACATCGCCCTTCACATCGAAGAAGTCGACGTTGCGCTCGGCCTCACCCCACTGCAGCGGCAGCGCCTGACCATAGGCCAGGCCGCCCACATGCATGGGCTGGCAGACACCGGCGACGCTGGTGTCGGTGGAGGCCACGCTGGCGTCGCGCCAGAACACACGGCCCACCTCGAACACCCGCACGCGCGAGGCCCGGCGGGCCAGGTTGTACTTGAGCACGTTGACGAGGCTGCCCATCAGGCTCGAGCGCATCACGGCCAGCGGGGCGGCGATGGGGTTGAGCACCTTGATCGGGTCCTCGTTGCCGGACAGCTCGCGCTCCCAGCGTTCCTCGACGAAGCTGAAGTTGATCGTTTCCTGGTAGCCCAGTGCGGCCAGGGCGTGGCGCACGGCGTGGCCGCTGCGGCGCGCCTCGGGACGCACCTTCACGGTCACGGGGGCCAGCGGCGGGGTGGCGGGCAGGCGGTGGAAGCCCAGCACGCGCACCACCTCCTCGATCAGGTCTTCCTCGATCGTCAGGTCGAAGCGCCAGGACGGCGGCGTGACGGTCAGCTCGCCCTCGCCTTCGGTGTATTGCAGGCCCAGGCGCTGCATCACACCGGCGCATTCGGCCTGGGTGACGGGCATGCCGATGACCTTGGCCGCGCGGGCCACGCGCAGGCGCACCGGCTGGCGTGCGGGCATGGCCGGCTGCACGTCGGTGATCGGGCCGGCCTGGCCGCCGCAGATCTGTTGCACCAGCGCGGTGATGCGCTCGATGTGCTCGACCGTCTGCTGCGGGTCCACGCCGCGCTCGAAGCGGTGGCCGGCATCCGTCGAGAAGTTGAAGCGGCGCGAACGGCCGGCGATGGCCGAGGGCCACCAGAAGGCGGCCTCGATGTAGATGTTGTGGGTGTCGTCGGACACGGCGGTGGCGTCACCGCCCATGATGCCGGCCAGCGATTCGACGGCCTGGTCATCGGCGATCACGCCGACCTGGCCATCCACCGTGATGGTGTTGCCGTTGAGCAGCTTGAGCGTCTCGCCCTTGCGGCCCCAACGCACCTGCAGGCTACCGTGGATCTTGTCCAGGTCGAAGATGTGCGACGGGCGGCCCAGCTCGAACATCACGTAGTTGGAGATGTCCACCAGTGGGCTGACCGAACGCTGGCCGCAGCGCGCCAGGCGCTCGACCATCCAGGCCGGCGTCTGGGCCTTGGTGTTGACGCCGCGCACGATGCGGCCCGAGAAGCGGCCGCACAGGTCACTGGCCTGCACGTCCACCGCCAGGGTGTCGTCCAGCGCGGGGGCCACGGCGTCGATGCGCGGGGCGTTCAGCGGGGTGCCGGTCAGCGCGGAGACCTCGCGCGCCACGCCGTACACGCTCAGGCAGTGCGCCAGATTGGGCGTGAGCTTGAGGGTGAAGAGCGTGTCGTCCAAGTTCAGGTACTGGCGAATGTCCTGGCCCAGCGGCGCGTCGGCCGGCAGTTCCAGCAGGCCGCCATGGTCCTCGCTGAGCTGCAGCTCGCGGGCCGAGCACAGCATGCCGAAGCTCTCCACGCCGCGCAGCTTGCCCACCTTGATCTGGAAGGGCTTGCCGTCTTCGCCCGGGGGCAGTTCGGCACCCACCAGGGCCACGGGCACGCGGATGCCCACGCGGGCATTGGGTGCGCCGCAGACGATCTGCAGCAGGCCGTCCTTGCTGTGCGGCCCCGCGTCCACGCGGCACACGCGCAGGCGGTCGGCATTGGGATGCTGCTCGGCTTCGACGATCTCGCCCACCACGATGTTCGTGAACGGCGGCGCCACCGGGCTCATCTCTTCCACCTCCAGACCGGCCATGGTCAGCAGGTCGGCCAGTTGCTGGGTGGAGATCGGTGGGTTGCAGAACTCGCGCAACCAGGATTCAGGGAATTGCATGTTGGGATCCGATGATGTTCTGGGAAACGGGCGGGAGCGGCGGGCACCTCGGGCGCCCTGCCCGGCTCACTTGAACTGGCTCAGGAAGCGCAGGTCACCGTCAAAGAACAGGCGCAGGTCGTTCACGCCGTAACGCAGCATGGTCAGCCGGTCGGGCCCCATGCCGAAGGCGAAGCCGATGTAGCGCTCGGGGTCCAGGCCGAAGTTGCGCACCACGTTCGGGTGCACCTGGCCGGAACCGGCCACCTCCAGCCAGCGCCCCTTCAGCGGCCCGCTGGCGAAGGCGATGTCCACCTCGGCCGAGGGCTCGGTGAACGGGAAGAACGACGGGCGGAAGCGGATCTCCAGATCGTCGGTCTCGAAGAAGTTGCGGAAGAAATCGGCGAAGACCGACTTCAGGTCCTTGAAGGACACGTTCTCGCCGATCCACAGGCCTTCGCACTGGTGGAACATCGGCGAGTGGGTGGCGTCACTGTCCACGCGGTAGGTGCGGCCCGGCGCGATGACGCGGATCTCGGGCATGGCCTGGCCCGCGGCCAGCGCGGCGGCGTGGCGCTTCACATGCTGCACGGCGTGCCGCACCTGCATCGGGCTGGTGTGGGTTCGCAGCAGGTGGCCGCTGCCGTCCGGCGCCTGGGTGTCGACATAGAAGGTGTCGTGCATCGAGCGCGCGGGGTGGTCGGCCGGCGTGTTCAAGGCGGTGAAGTTGAACCAGTCTTCCTCGATCTCGGGGCCATCGGCCACCTCGAAACCCATCGAGCCGAAGATGGCCTCGATGCGTTCCATCGTGCGGGACACCGGGTGCAGCCCGCCCATGCCGTGCTGGCGGCCGGGCAGCGAGACGTCCAGCGACTCGGCCTTCAGCTGCGCCTGCAGTTCGGCCTCGGCCAGGGCCTGGCGGCGTTCGGTCAGCAGCGACTCGATGCGCTGCTTGGTCTGGTTGATCTCGGCCCCGCGGGTCTTCTTTTCCTCATGGGACAGGGCACCCATGCCCTTGAGGAGTTCGGTCACCTGACCGGCCTTGCCCAGGTAGCGGGCCTTGGCGTTTTCCAGCTCGGCTGGTGTGGCGGCGGCAGCGAAATCCGCCTGCGCAGCGCCCACCAGTTGGTCGAGATCGTTCATGTTCGGTGCAAATCAATGAAAAAAGGCCGACACCTGGGGTGACGGCCTTTGAGAGCCTGAGAGGGTTCTCAAAGCCTGCCAGGCAGGCCTTGGTCACCCTGCAGGGTTATCAAGCAAGCTGGGCCTTCACCTTGTCGACGATGGCGGCAAAAGCGGCCGGGTCGTGGATGGCCATGTCCGACAGGACCTTGCGGTCAATGTCGATCGAGGCCTTCTTCAGGCCAGCCATGAACTTGCTGTAGGTCAGTCCCAGGCTGCGGGCGCCGGCGTTGATACGGGCGATCCACAGTTGACGGAACACGCGCTTCTTGGCGCGACGGTCACGGTAGGCGTACTGACCCGCCTTCATTACCGCCTGCTTGGCGATGCGGAAGACGTTCTTGCGGCGGCCGCGGAAACCCTTGGCCAGGGCCAGAACCTTCTTATGACGAGCGCGGGCGGTAACACCACGTTTGACGCGAGGCATGTGTTTCTCCTTCTAGTCTTGGTGGATTACAGGCCGGCGAACGGCAGCATCTGAGCGATGTGGCCCATGTTCGTCTCATGGACGTTGGCCGAACCGCGCAGCTGACGCTTGTTCTTGGTCGTCTTCTTGGTCAGGATGTGACGCTTGAAGGCTTGGCCGCGCTTGACGGTACCGCCCGGGCGCACGCGGAAGCGCTTCTTCGCGCTGCTCTTGGTCTTCATCTTGGGCATGACTGCTCCTTTTATGACACCTCTGCTGGGCGGCGGCGTGGTCACACCGCACTTGATGGCCTGCAGTGGCTTCTCTTCGCCACCCGGTGACCAGACCGGGCGGTGAAACCTTGAAAACGCTTACTTCTTCTTCGGGGCCAGGACCATGATCATCTGGCGGCCTTCGAGCTTGGGCATGTGCTCGACCACCGCCACATCGGCCAGTTCGTCGCGGATGCGCTCCAGCAGCCGCATGCCGATGTCCTGGTGGGTGATTTCACGACCGCGGAACCGCAGCGTGACCTTACCCTTGTCACCGTCTTCGGCAATGAAGCGGCGCAGATTGCGCATCTTGATGTTGTAGTCGCCTTCGTCCGTGCCCGGACGGAACTTGACTTCCTTGACCTCGATGACCTTCTGCTTGGACTTGGCCTCGGCAGCGCGCTTCTGCTCCTGGTACTTGAACTTGCCATAGTCCATCAGCCGGCACACCGGCGGATCGGCCTGGGCTGCGATCTCGACCAGATCGACGTCGTGCTCGGCTGACAAGCGCAAGGCTTCCTGAATGCTCACGATGCCCAGCGGCTCGTTCTCCACGCCATTCAGACGCACCTGAAGTGCCGTGATCTCGCGGTTGAGTCGATGCTTGCGCTCGACGTTCGGCATCCGACGGTCGGCAAAGGTAGCGATGGTGAAAACCCCTCATGCAGGTCTTCCGGCAAGAGGAAAACCCCGTTGAAAAAGATTGGAACGCAAAAAACCGAGGTCGCCTCAGACCTTGGTGGCAATGTCGTTCGCGAGCTTCTCTTGGAACTCTGCGAGGGACATCACACCCAGGTCCTGGTTGCCTCGGGCGCGCACCGCGACAGCCCCGCTTGCCTTCTCCTTGTCGCCCACGACAAGGATGTACGGAACTTTCTGCAAAGAGTGCTCGCGGATTTTATACGTGATTTTCTCGTTGCGCAAATCCGCCTGCACCCTAAGCCCTTGTTTTTGCAGCGCTTTCACCACGTCCGTGACGTAATCCGCCTGGGCGTCGGTGATGGAGGACACCACCACCTGCGTCGGCGCCAGCCAAACCGGCAGCGCGCCGGCGTGCTGTTCGATCAGGATGCCGATGAAACGCTCCAGGCTGCCGACGATGGCACGGTGCAGCATCAGCGGGCGGTGGCGGCCGCCGTCCTCGCCCACGAAGTCGGCGTCCAGGCGCTCGGGCAGGTTCGGGTCGATCTGGATCGTGCCGCACTGCCAGGGCCGGCCCAGCGCGTCCTTGAGCGTGTACTCGATCTTCGGGCCGTAGAAGGCGCCCTCGCCCGGCAGGTACTCGAACTCGCAGCCCGAGGCCTTCAGGCCGTTGGCCAGCGCGGCCTCGGCGCGGTCCCAGCTTTCCTCGGTGCCGATGCGCTTCTCGGGCCGGGTCGACAGCTTGTAGATGATGTCCGTGAAGCCGAAGTCCTTGTAGACCTTCTGCAGCAGTTGGGTGAAGGCCACCACCTCGGATTCGATCTGGTCTTCCGTGCAGAAGATGTGGCCATCGTCCTGCGTGAAGGCGCGCACGCGCATGATGCCGTGCAGGCCGCCGGTGGGCTCGTTGCGGTGGCAGGCGCCGAATTCACCGTAGCGCAGCGGCAGGTCGCGGTAGCTCTTGATGCCCTGCTTGAAGATCAGGATGTGGCCCGGGCAGTTCATCGGCTTGAGCGCGTAGTCGCGCTTCTCCGATTCCGTCGTGAACATGTTCTCGCGGTACTTGTCCCAGTGGCCGGTCTTCTCCCACAGGCCCTTGTCCAGGATCTGCGGGCCCTTGACCTCCTGGTAGCCATTCTCGCGGTAGACGCGGCGCATGTACTGCTCCACCTCCTGCCACACCGTCCAGCCCTTGGGGTGCCAGAACACGGTGCCGGGCGAGTGCTCGTCGATGTGGAACAGGTCCAGTTCGCGACCGATCTTGCGGTGGTCGCGCTTCTCGGCTTCCTCCAGCATGGTCAGGTACTGCTGCAGGTCGTCCTTGCTGGCCCAGGCCGTGCCGTAGATGCGCTGGAGCATCTCGTTGCGGTGATCACCACGCCAGTAGGCGCCGGCCACCTTCATCAGCTTGAAGTGCTTGAGCTTGCCGGTGCTGGGCACGTGCGGGCCGCGGCACAGATCCTCGAAGGCGCCCTCACGGTAAAGCGAGACATCCTCATTGCTCGGGATGCTGCCGATGATCTCGGCCTTGTAGGCCTCGCCCAGGTTCTTGAAGTAGGCCACAGCCTCATCGCGCGGCAGCACGCGGCGCACCACCGGCTCGTCCTTCTTGGCCAGCTCGGCCATCTTCTTCTCGATGGCGGCCAGGTCCTCCGGCGTGAAGGGGCGTTTGTAGGCGAAGTCGTAGTAGAAGCCGTTTTCGATGACCGGGCCGATGGTGACCTGGGCCTCCGGGAACAGCTCCTTGACCGCGTAGGCCAGCAGGTGGGCCGTGGAGTGGCGGATCATCTCCAGCCCCTCGGGCTGCTTGTCCGTGATGATGGCCAGCGCGGTGTCCTGCTCGATGCGGAAGCTGGTGTCCACCAGCCTGGCCGCATCGCCCGTGCCGATCTTGCCGCCCAGGGCAGCCTTGGCCAGGCCGGTGCCGATGGACGCTGCCACCTCGGCCACCGTCAACGGGGCCGGGTATTCGCGCTTCGAGCCATCGGGCAAGGTGATCGTGAGCATCGGAGATTCCTCAAGGGGCACCTGCAGGTGCCAGATTGAATTTCAGGGGGAGTGCGCGATGGCCGGCGCAGAAAAGCAAAACGCGGCCACCGGGGCCGCGTTGCGAAAGCACAAACGAGAGACGCAGAAGTGCACCGCGGCCGATCAGACCTCTTCGAAGAAGATCGAGCGAGTTCGCGGTGTCATAACCCGTGCTGCCTTTCCCGGTTCTGCTAGGTTGGTGAAGCAGACCAGACCGCCGCTGGTGCAATCCGCAAGGCGGCGCGCAAGCGCCGGGCCGAAAGGCCGCACTGGAGGAAGGTCCGGACTGCACAGAGCAGCGTAGCGGGTAACGCCCGTCCACCGCGAGGTGCGGATCAGAGCCACAGAGACGAGTCGGCGACGGAAGGCGCAAGCCTTCTTGGGAGACGGCATGCCGCGCTCCGACGTCGCCGGGTGAAACGCGGCAATCTCTACGCGCAGCAACAC
>NZ_BADL01000325.1 GCF_000333615.1 Ideonella sp. B508-1
AGGCCCTGGAGGTCGACCTTGCAGGCCGGGTTTGCCCGGCCTGTTTCATTTGTGCCATAATCGCCGGCTCACCCTTGCTGCCACGGGTTCACAGACGCTCCTTGGCAGCTTCCGCCCCTTCCTCCGGTTTGTCGGGGGGCTGGGGGCTCTGGAAACCACAAGGAGTTTTCATGCGTCACTATGAGATCGTTCTGCTGATCCATCCGGATCAAAGCGAACAGGTTCCGGCCATGCTGGAGCGTTACAAGGGCCTGATCACCACCGGTGGTGGCAAGGTCCATCGTGTGGAAGACTGGGGCCGCCGTCAGCTGGCCTACATGATCCAGAAGCTCGCCAAGGCGCACTACCTGTGCCTGAACATCGAGTGCTCGAAGGAAGTGCTGGCCGAGCTGGAAACCGGCTTCCGCTTCAATGACGCCGTGCTGCGTCACCTGACCGTCAAGATGGACCAGGCCGAAACCGCCCCGTCCGTCATGATGAAGTCGGTCGAGAAGGAAGAAGCCCGCAAGGCTGCTCAGGAAACCACCGCCTGAACCTGACAGGTTCGGTCCGGCCGCATCGTCTGTCATGAACCGTTTGGTTCTTGCTGCTCATGTGGTCGAACGCGGTGCGATGCGTTACACCCCCGCCGGTCTGCCGGCCTTGGATCTGACCCTTCAGTCGGATTCGGAGGTCACCCAGAACGGCCAGCCCCGCAAGGTCTCTTTGCAGATCCGAGCGGTGGCGATCGGAGACATCACCCGACCAGCCCAGGCGCTGGTGCTGGGGGCGCCGGCCCAGTTTGCCGGCTTCCTGGCGCCCTCGCGCAATGGCAAAGGGGTGGTGTTCCACGTGACCAGCATCGCCACGGAAGAACCTGACGTGCAACCCGGATAGACAATTCAGAGGTCATCGTATGCCCCCGCCCAAGTCTCGTTTCTCGAAGGACCGCCGTCCCAAGCGCAACCAGCAATCGCTGCTGTTCCGCCGCAAGAAGTTCTGCCGCTTCACCGTCGCTGGCGTCAAGCACATCGACTACAAGGATGTGGATCTGCTGCGCGATTTCATCGGTGAGAACGGCAAGATCACGCCGGCCCGCCTGACCGGCACCCGTGCCTTCTTCCAGCGTCAGCTG
>NZ_BADL01000324.1 GCF_000333615.1 Ideonella sp. B508-1
CCGTCGTCGGTCTGCGCGCGCAGCTTGCGCCGCAGCTCCAGCCGCTGCGCCACGCCGAAGCGGTGCTGCTCGTCCACGATGGCCAGGCCCAGTTGGGAGAACACCACGTCGTCCTGGATCACCGCGTGCGTGCCCACCACCAGCAGGGCCTCGCCGCTGGCCACCTTGGCCAGCATGGCCTGGCGCGCCTTGCCCTTGCGGCTGCCGGTCAGCCAGGCCACGGTGATGCCCAGCGGCGCCAGCCACTGCACCAGCTTGGCAAAGTGCTGCTCGGCCAGGATCTCGGTGGGCGCCATCAGCGCGCATTGCCAGCCCTGGTCCATGGCGATGGCGGCGCACAGCGCGGCCACCACCGTCTTGCCCGCGCCCACATCGCCCTGCAGCAGGCGGTGCATGGGCTGGGGCTGGGCCAGGTCGGTGGCAATCTCCTCGCACACCCGGTGCTGGGCCCGGGTCAGGCCCCAGGGCAGCTGGGCCAGCAGGCGCTCGTGCAGGCCGCCGGGCCGGGCCGGCAGGGCGGGGGCGGCCAGCAGCGCGCGCTCGCGGCGCGACTGCATCTGCGAGAGCTGCTGGGCCAGCAGCTCCTCGAACTTCAGGCGCTGCCAGGCCGGGTGGCTGTGGTCCTCCAGCGTGGCCAGCTGGGCCTGGGGCGGCGGGTGGTGCAGGAAGTGCAGCGCGTCGCGCAGCGTGGGCAGGCCCGCGGGCACGCTGCCGGCGGGCAGCACCTCGTCCAGCGGGGCGCGCGCCAGGCCGGCGGCCACCGCCTTGCGCAGATAGGCCTGGGGCAGCTGGGCGGTGCTGGGGTAGACGGGGGTGAGCGAGGCGGCCAGCGGGGTGCCGTCCTGTACCGCCTTGAAGGTCGGGTGCACCATCTCGCGGCCGAAGAAGCCGCCGCGCAGCTCGCCGCGCACCCGCACCCGCGCGCCCGGGGCCAGCGTCTTCTGGTGCGAGGGGTAGAAGTGGATGAAGCGCAGCACCAGCTCGTCGCCGGCATCGTCCTGCAGCCGCACCACCAGCTGGCGGCGCGGGCGCAGCTCCACCTTGGATTCGGTCACTACGCCCTCGGTCTGCAGCGGCAGGCCCAACCGGCCCTCGCGCAGCGGGGTCAGGCGGGTCTCGTCCTCGTAGCGCAGCGGCAGGTGCAGGGCCAGGGCCAGCGGCGTGGTCAGGCCCAGGCGCTCCAGGGCGCGGGCCGGCCCCGAGCGGGGTTTGTCGGTCGCGGGGGCAGCAGCAGAGGCAGAGGGGGCCGTGGCGCGGACGTCAGGCATGCAGGAATTCTCGCCGCAGCGCCGGGATGCGGCCCGGCCGCCACAGCCGCTGACACTTTTTTTCACCTGAGCGGGGAAGGCCGCTGTCCGTGGGCGGTGCCTGCGGTGACAATCCGGAGCCCAACAGCGGAACACCGGATGCGCCGCTGCAGAAATGGATGTTCATGGTCGTCGCGCTGCGGGTCTTTGGTCGCTTGATGTTCTGGTTGTCGATGGTGCTGATGCTGGCCCTGGCGCTGGCCTGGGCCTGGGATCGCTCCGACACCAATGCGGCGGCCGCCGCCACACCGGCGGTTCCCGCGCAGGCGGCCCACGGGGGCTGATCTCGCCCGGGTCCGGCCCGGGCTGCAAGGCCGGGGTATGCATGGGAGAATGCCCGCCTGTTCAACACTTGAAGGCCGGTCAAGCCTGCAAGCCATGCCTGTGTCCCCCACGCCGTCCGGCGCCCCGGCCTTCACCCTGGCCGATTTCGATTTCCCCCTCCCCCCCGAACTGATCGCGCAGCAGCCCGCCGCCGAGCGCAGCGCCGCCCGCCTGCTCGATGGCCGCGGCGACCGCCCGGTGGACCGGGTCTTCCGCGAACTGCCCGGCCTGCTGCAGCCCGGCGACCTGCTGGTCTTCAACGACACCCGGGTGCTCAAGGCCCGCCTGCATGGCGAGAAGGCCACCGGCGGCAGCGTCGAAGCCCTGGTCGAGCGCGTGCTGCCCACCCCGCCGGGGGGGCCCGGGGAGCTGCTGGCCCATGTGCGCGCCAGCAAGTCGCCCAAGCCCGGCAGCACGGTGCGCCTGGGCACCGACCGCGGCGAAGGCTTCGAGGCCGAGGTGATCGGCCGCGCCGGGCCCGACAACGCCCTGTTCCACCTGCGCGTGCCGGGCGAGCCCTTCGCCCTGCTGGAGGCCTTCGGCCATGTGCCGCTGCCGCCCTACATCACGCACGACGACGCGCCGGAGGACGAGACCCGCTACCAGACCGTCTTCGCTGCCCGCCCGGGCGCGGTGGCCGCCCCCACGGCCGCCCTGCACTTCGACGACGGCGTGCTGGCCGCGCTGGCGGCGCGCGGCATCGAGCGCACCCAGGTCACCCTGCACGTGGGCGCCGGTACCTTCCAGCCGGTGCGCACCGAGAACATCGCCGAGCACAAGATGCACAGCGAGTGGTTCGAAGTGCCGCAGGCCACGGTGGACGCCATCGCCTGCACCCGGGCCGCGGGCGGGCGCATCGTCTCGGTGGGCACCACCACGCTGCGGGCGCTGGAATCGGCCGCGGTGCAGACCGGCAGCCGCGAAGGCCTGGACCGGGCCTGCCATGGCGAGACCGACATCTTCATCACCCCGGGCTTCCGCTTCCGGGTGGTGGACCGGCTGGTGACCAACTTCCACCTGCCCAAGAGCACGCTGATGATGCTGGTGAGCGCCTTCGCCGGCCACGAGCACATCATGGCGCTCTACCGCCACGCCATCGAGGCGCGCTACCGCTTCTTCAGCTACGGCGACGCCATGCTGCTGGACCGGCGCTGAGCGCGCCGCTGCCGCCGGGCAGGTAAGCTAGCGCCTGACCACTGCTTCCTGCCCTCGCCATGACCGCCCGCGTCGCCTTCCCGCTCCCCGTCTCCATCGCCCTGCGTCTGGGGCCTGTGCTGGCCCTGCTGACGGCGGGTGTCTGCCAGGCGGCCGCCCCGACGGTCGACGGGGCCCGGGCCGAGCGCATCGCCCAGGGCGCCGGCTGCTTCAGCTGTCACCAGATCGACCCGCGGCCCGCCGATGAGGACGAGGACGACGATCAGGCCGCCGCCACGACGGCCGCGGCCCGCCCCCCCATCGCACCGGCCTGGCGCAACGTCGCCACCAAGTACCGCCACGACGGTGGCGCCCTGGAGCGCCTGACCCGCGCCGTGCTGGGCGGCTCCAACCCCTACGACCCGCACTGGAAGTACCAGGTCACCGGTCTGGCCATGCCGGCCAACCGCATCGCCATCAGCGAGGACGATGCCCGCCTGGTGGTGCGCTGGATCCTGTCGCTGGACGACCCGGACTGACGCCTTCCGCATCGTCGGCGCGCCTTGCGCCGCGTCAGGCCGGCGACACGCGCGCATGCCATCATCGCGCCCGACGAGAGGCGGCGCCCTGTGAGGCCCGTCCGGCACAGGAGACAAGACGATGCGACGCAAGCTGGTGTGGGCCCTGTCGGGCCTGCTGTGGGGGGTGTCGGCCTGGGCGGCCGGTCCCCAGGAGGGCCCTGCGCCGATCAGGGTCGGCTTCATCTGCCCCTTCACCGGCGGCTCGGCCGACTTCGGCACCGCCGCGCGGCTGGGCGCCGAGCTGGCCGTCAGCGAGATCAACCAGGCCGGCGGCTACCTGGGCCGCCCGCTGGAGCTGGTCGCTCGCGACGACAAGTCCAACCCCGACGAGGGCCGCAAGATCGCCGAGGAGCTGGTGCAGGGCAAGAAGGCCGACTTCACCATCGGCTTCTGCAATTCCGGCGTGGCGCTCAAGTCGCTGGAGGTGTTCCGCGAGTCGCATGGATGGCTGGTTCCGCTATCGCCAGCTCCTCGGGGCCCAGGCATTGGTGGGGCAACCCCAGGCTGGACAGATGGGCGGCGTCGGCTTCTCTCAGCTTGAGGCTGCGTTCGTCCGGATGAAGGATCAGCCAGCCCCGTCGCTGTTCGAACTCCAGTCGGTGCTCAGCTTCCAGTTGCGCCAGCACTTGTTCCCCCAGATCGGCCAGTCGCACCAGCAACTGCTGGCGGGCCAGCCAGTCGGCCTGCTTGCGCGCACGGGCCTGCAGTCTGGCCTGGGGGCTCCAGGGGCTGCGATGCAGCCAGCGTGGATGGCGACTCAGGCTGGGCAACGCGGTCGGGCAGAGGATGCCCGCGCCGGCGAAGCTCGCTTCCGTGGCGATGCCGCCGCGGCGTTCGAACACCTCCACACGATGGCCTCGCCAGGACAATTCGAGTGCGGTGCACACGCCGACGAAGCCGGCGCCCACAATACCAATGTGCATGTCAGCGGCTCCGGTCGAGGTGCACGGTGCCGAAGGCGGGCAGTGGATGGGTAGGGAGGTGGCCCAGCAGAGGCTGCGGCTGCGAGCGGGTCAGGAACCGGGATTGCATCGGAGGGGCCGCGGGCGGCACAGGGCGGACGCAGGGCCCGCCGCCCAAACGCACCGCACGCTGTGTGCGGCGGTGGCGTGGCGCCCGGCGTCGCGTTGTTGACATCTGGCATTGTGCCTTGCGTTTGCACACGGATTTGCGCGTCGGGCTGAACGCAGGGCGTGCCGGCGTGGCGTCCATTCGGGATGTTGCGGTTTCTGCTACAATCTTGGGGTTTACCTCGGCAGAGGTCTCTGAGAAGGGGCTTGGGTCGAGGTGGGCAGGTGGTCGCCGCGGTGGCGGCTGCCTCAATCGCGAACCCGGCCTCTCAAGGTGTTGCGCGTTGCCTGCGGCTGAGCTGCGGGCCGGCAATCAGAGCCGGGCTTCTAGACCCAACCTTTGGAGTACTCCATGTCCGTTTCGATGCGCGAAATGCTGGAAGCCGGTGTCCACTTCGGTCACCAAACCCGCTTCTGGAACCCCAAGATGGCCCCGTTCATTTACGGCCATCGCAACAAGATCCACATCATCAACCTCGAAAAGACGCTGCCGAAGTTCGAGGAAGCCCTGAAGTTCGTGCGTCAGCTGTCGGCCAAGCGCGGCACCATCCTGTTCGTGGGCACCAAGCGTCAGGCGCGTGATGTGGTGGCCATGGAAGCCGCCCGCTGCGGCATGCCCTACGTTGACCAGCGCTGGCTGGGCGGCATGCTGACCAACTTCAAGACCGTCAAGGGCTCGCTGAAGAAGCTGAAGGACATGCAGGCCCAGAAGGACTCTGGCGCCGAAATGCGCATCAAGAAGGAAGCGCTGCTGTTCGACCGTGAGCTGGCCAAGCTGGAGAAGGACATCGGCGGCATCCAGGACATGGGCGCGCTGCCGGACGCCATCTTCGTGATCGACGTGGGCTTCCACAAGATCGCCGTGGCCGAAGCCCAGAAACTGGGCATCCCGGTGGTCGGCGTGGTGGACACCAACCACTCGCCCGATGGCGTGGACTACGTGATCCCCGGCAACGACGACTCCGCCAAGGCGGTGGCGCTGTACGCCAAGGCCATGGCCGACGCTGTGCTGGAAGGCAAGGCCAATGCCGCCACCGAGCTGGTGCAGGCCGTGGCCGCCGACGGTGACGAATTCGTCGAAGTCAGCGAAGAAGCCTGAGCAGGCGCATCGCGCCAGTGACCAAGGGGCTGCTACAGCCCCTTTTTCACACCCCCGAAACGATTTCTGATTGAACCTCGGGTGGTTGCGACAACTACCCTACACGGAGAGAGAAACATGGCTGCTATTACCGCCGGCATGGTTGCTGAACTGCGCGCCAAGACCGATGCCCCGATGATGGAGTGCAAGAAGGCGCTGACCGAAGCCGAAGGCGATCTGGTCAAGGCCGAGGAGCTGCTGCGCGTCAAGCTGGGCACCAAGGCCGGCAAGGCTGCTGCCCGCGTGACCGCCGAAGGCGTGGTCGCTTCCTTCATCGACGGCAACACCGGCGCGATGATCGAAGTCAACTGCGAAACCGACTTCGTGACCAAGAACGACAGCTTCCTGGCCCTGGCCAAGGCTGCAGCCGAGCTGGTGGCCAAGCACAACCCGGCCGACATCGCGGCCCTGGGCGCCCTGGCCTACGCGCAGGACGGCTTCGGCCCCACCCTGGAAGACGTGCGCAAGGGCCTGATCGGCAAGATCGGCGAGAACATGTCCTTCCGCCGCTACCAGCGCTGGGCCAACGGTGGCACCCTGGCCACCTACCTGCACGGCACCCGCATCGGCGTGGTTGTCGAGTTCGACGGCGATGCCGTGGCCGCCAAGGACGTGGCGATGCACATCGCCGCCATGAAGCCGGTGGCCCTGACCTCCGCCGAAGTGTCGGCCGACCTGATCGCCCGCGAGCGCTCGGTGGCCGAAGCCAAGGCGGCCGAATCCGGCAAGCCGGCCGAGATCGTGGCCAAGATGGTCGAAGGCTCGGTGCAGAAGTACCTGAAGGAAGTCTCGCTGGTGGACCAGGTCTTCGTGAAGGCCGCCGACGGCAAGCAGACCGTGGGCGCCTACCTGAAGTCGGCCAACACCACGGTGAAGGGCTTCACCCTGTACGTGGTGGGCGAAGGCATCGAGAAGAAGGTGGACGACTTCGCCGCCGAAGTGGCTGCCCAGGTGGCCGCCGCCAAGGGCCAGTAAGCCTGGCCCTGACCGGTACGCGGCCTCAACCCTCACCAGGAGCGAGCCGCGTACACTTTCCGCCGATTCACGAGATCCACGCCGCCCTGGGGAACCCCGCATGCCAGCCTACAAGCGCATCCTGCTCAAACTGTCCGGTGAGGCCCTGATGGGCGACGATGCCTACGGCATCAACCGCGCGACCATCGTCCGCATGGTCAAGGAAGTGCAGGAGGTCACCGAGATGGGCTGCGAGGTGGCTGTGGTGATCGGCGGCGGCAACATCTTCCGCGGCGTGGCCGGCGGCTCGGTGGGCATGGACCGCGCCACCGCCGACTACATGGGCATGCTGGCCACGGTGATGAACTCGCTGGCCCTGGCCGACACCATGCGGCAGGAAGGCATGACCGCCCGCGTGATGTCCGCCATCTCGATCGAGCAGGTGGTCGAGCCCTATGTGCGCCCCAAGGCGCTGCAGTACCTGGAAGAGGGCAAGGTGGTCGTGTTCGCCGCGGGCACCGGCAACCCCTTCTTTACCACCGACACCGCTGCCGCGCTGCGCGGCGCCGAGATCGGTGCCCAGGTGGTGCTCAAGGCCACCAAGGTGGATGGCGTCTACTCCGCCGACCCGAAGAAGGATCCTTCGGCCACCCGCTACAGCCAGATCAGCTTCGACGAGGCGATCTCCAAGAACCTGCAGGTGCTGGACGCCACGGCCTTCGCGCTGTGCCGCGACCAGAAGCTGCCGATCAAGGTCTTTTCCATCTTCAAGCCGGGCGCCCTCAAGCGGGTGGTGCAGGGCGAGGACGAAGGCACCCTGGTGCACGTCTGAAGATTCACGGAACGCGAACGATCATGACCATTGCTGACATCAAGAAGACCGCCGAGACCAAGATGGCCAAGTCGGTCGAGGCCCTGAAGAACGAACTGCAGAAGATCCGCACCGGCCGTGCCCACCCCGGCATCCTGGATCAGGTCCATGTCGAGTATTACGGCTCCATGGTGCCGCTGAGCCAGGTCGCCAATCTGAGCCTGCTGGACGCCCGCACGATCAGCGTGCAGCCCTGGGAAAAGGGCATGGCCTCCAAGATCGAGAAGGCCATCCGCGAATCGGACCTGGGTCTGAACCCGGCCTCGCAGGGCGATCTGATCCGTGTGCCGATGCCCGCGCTGACCGAAGAGCGCCGCAAGGAGCTGACCAAGGTCGCCCGCGGTGAGGGCGAAGACGCCAAGGTGGCCGTGCGCAACCTGCGCCGCGATGCCAACGAGCACCTGAAGAAGCTGCTCAAGGACAAGACCATCACCGAGGATGACGAGCGCCGCGCGCAGGACGACATCCAGAAGCTGACCGACCGCACCATTGCCGAGATCGACAAGACGGTGCAGGCCAAGGAAGCCGACATCCTGGCCGTCTGACCCGGATGAACGCCTCGGTTGCGCAAGAGGGCAGCATTCCGCGCCACGTGGCCATCGTGATGGATGGCAACGGGCGCTGGGCGCGCAAGCGCTTCATGCCCCGCATCTTCGGTCACAAGTACGGCATGGAGACGGTGGTTCGGGTGATCGACCACTGCCAGGCGCGCGGGGTTGAGTACCTTACGGTCTACGCCTTCTCCTCGGAGAACTGGAAGCGGCCGGAAGACGAGGTCTCGGGGCTGATGAACCTGGTCCTGGTCGGCATTTCCAAGTACCTGGGCAAGCTGGCTTCGCGCGGTGTGCGCATCCATGTGGCCGGGGACCGCAGCAAGGTGTCTGAGCGGGTGCGCCAGGCCTGGAACGAGGCCGAAGAGCGGACCCGCCACAACACGGGTCTGCATGTGACGGTGGCCTTCAACTACGGGGGCCGCTGGGACATCGTTCAGGCCTGCCAGCGCGCGCTGGCCGAAGGCGTAGCGCCCGAAGCGCTGACCGAAGAGGCGCTGTCTCGCCACATGTCCCTGGCCTATGCGCCGGATCCCGACCTCTTCATCCGCACGGGTGGAGAAGTCCGGGTGAGCAATTTCCTGCTCTGGCAGTTGGCCTACGCCGAGCTGTATTTCACCGACTGCCTCTGGCCGGACTTCGACGAGGCCGAGCTGGACAAGGCCTTCGCGGACTATGCCCGGCGAGACCGGCGCTTCGGTGGCGTCAAGGCCGCGTCGGCCGCCGAGCCCACCGCCTGATCGGGGCCCCATGCTGATCCAACGAGTCATCACCGCGCTGGTCCTGCTGGCGCTGCTTCTGCCTGCGCTCGTGGCCAGCTCGCCCTGGCCTTTCGCCCTGCTGACCCTGGTCCTTATCGGGGCCGGCGGATGGGAATGGGCCCGTCTCATCGGAGTCGAGGGTTGGCGGGCCGTGGCCACCGGGGGCGTGGTGGTGGGGCTGTGCGCCCTGGGCGCCTGGACGGGCTGGTCTGCCCAGGCGCCGGCCTGGGTCTGGTGGGCGACCTCCGTCTGCTGGGTGCTGGGTGGCTCTTTGGGTTTGCGCAGCGGCCCGCAGGCCTGGCCTCATCTGCCGCGTGCCGCGCGCTGGCTGATTGGCGTGCTGGTGCTGCCCGCCGCTTGGCTGGCCTTCTGCAATGCCCGGGCGCTCGGGCTCAACTTTCTGCTGTCTGCGCTGTGCCTGGTCTGGATGTCCGACATTGCCGCCTATTTCGGGGGCAAGACCTGGGGCCGGCGCAAGCTGGCCGTGACGATCAGCCCTGGCAAGACCTGGGAAGGGGCTTGGACCGGCCTGATCGGCGTGGGTCTGCTGGCGGTGGGGTGGGTGCTGGTCGAGCGCTGGACCCTGGTGGACGCCGGCAGCCTGTATGACCGACTGTGGCTCGGCCTGGGTGGGTTGGGCGCGGTGCTGGCCCTGGCCGCCCTGGTGGCTCTGGGCATCATGGGGGATCTGCTCGAGTCACTGGCCAAGCGGGCTGCGGGCATGAAGGATTCCAGCGGCCTGCTGCCCGGTCATGGTGGTGTGCTGGACCGGGTGGACGCCCTGTTGCCCGTGCTGCCGGCCGTGATGGCGCTGGCCAGCCTGTGAGGAAGAACATCATGACAACACGGCAGAGGCTGTGCATTCTGGGATCGACCGGCTCGATCGGCACCAACACGCTGGACGTGGCAGCCCGCCATCCGGAGCGCTTCGAGGTGGTGGCCCTGAGCGCGCATTCGCGCGTGGACGAGTTGCTGGCCCAGTGTCGCCAGTGGCGGCCTCGTTGGGCCGCCATGAGCGATGTCGACGCCGCGCAGCGCTTGGCCGTGGCCGTGCGCGCCGAAGGCCTGCCCACCGAGGTGCTGGCCGGGCCCGAGGCGCTGGTGTCCCTGGCCGCCCACGGTGAGGTGGACAGCGTGATGGCCGCCATTGTGGGGGCCGCCGGCCTGCCGGCCTGCATGGCCGCGGCGCGTGCGGGCAAGCGCCTGCTGCTGGCCAACAAGGAGGCCCTGGTGGTGGGTGGCGCCCAGTTCATCGCCGCGGTGCGCGACGGCGGTGCGCAACTGCTGCCCATCGACAGCGAGCACTCGGCCATCTTCCAGTGTCTGCCCGAAGACCGCTCGACCTGGCCACAACGCATCGACCACATCGTCCTGACGGCCTCCGGCGGACCGTTTCGCCAAGCCGATCCGGCCAGCCTGCGCGATGTGACGCCCGAGCAGGCCTGTGCACACCCGAACTGGGTGATGGGGCGCAAGATCTCGGTCGATTCGGCCACGATGATGAACAAGGCGCTGGAGGTCATCGAAGCCCGCTGGCTGTTCGATCTGGCGCCATCCCAGGTGAAGGTCGTCATCCATCCGCAGAGCATCATCCACTCGATGGTGGTCTGCCGGGACCAGTCCGTGCTGGCCCAACTGGGCACGCCCGACATGCGCGTGCCCATTGCCTATGGTCTGTCCTTCCCGGAGCGCATCGCCTCGGGCGCTTCGGCCTTGGATTTCCTGGGCCTGAAGTCACTGACCTTCGAGGCGCCGGAGCGTGCGCGCTTCCCAGGCCTGTTCCTGGCGTGGGATGCCCTGGAGGGGCCACATGGGAGCACGGCGGTGCTCAACGCGGCCAACGAGGAGGCCGTGGCGGCCTTCCTGGCGCGTCGCCTGCGCTTCACAGAGATCCATGAGGTCGTGGCCCGAACCCTGGAACTTGAGGTGCCCCGCCTGAGTCTGTCGCTGGACGTGCCGGTGGAGGCACTGCTCGCGCTGGACGAGCAGGCCCGTCGTTGCGCACGCGAGATCATTGCCCGCCTTCACTGACCCATGCCGATCACGCCACTGGCCTTTGTGCTGACCTTGGGGGTCCTCATCGTCGTGCACGAATTCGGCCACTATCAGGTGGCCCGCTGGTGCGGTGTGAAGGTGCTGCGCTTTTCGGTCGGGTTCGGAAGGGTGCTCTGGCGGCGCCTGTCGCGCGATGGCGTCGAGTTCACCCTCGCGCTGATCCCCTTGGGGGGCTATGTCCGGATGCTCGACAGTCGGGAGGGTGAGGTGCCCTCCGACCAGATGACGCAGGCCTTCGATCGACAGCCCCTGCGCCGCAGGGTGGCCATCGTGGCCGCCGGGCCGCTCGCCAATCTGGCGCTGGCGGTCCTGCTGTATGCCGGTGCCGGCTGGCTCGGCACGCTGGAGGCGGAGCCGGTGCTGGCGGCGCCGCCGGCGGGAAGTCTGGCCGAGGGGGCCGGGTTGCAGGCCGGTGATCGGGTGCAGTCACTCAGCGTGGGTGAAGGGGACTGGCAGGCGGTGCGCTCCATCACCGATCTGCGCCGGGCGCTGGCCCTGGCCGTGCTGGATCGGCAGTCCATCCAGCTGGCGGTGTCCGACGCCCAGGGAGGCCATCGGCGGGTGGCGGTGCTGCCCTTGGGGCAACTGGGTGGCGCCGAGTTGGACGGGCCCATGGTCCGCCGCATTGGCGTGGGCAGCCCCTTCAGCGAGCCGGTGCTCGGCCGCCTGGAAGTCGGTGGCCCAGCCGCACGGGCGGGTTTGCACGAGGGGGATCGGGTGCTCACGGTGGATGGGCGACCGGTGGCCGATGCACAGTCCCTGCGCGAGGCGATCCGTGCGGCGGGGGCGCATGCGCCCGACACGATGCAGTGGCTGGTGGAGCGTCAGGGGCAGCGCCTGTCGATCTCGGTGACACCCCGGCGTGTCGAGGACCGCGAAGCCGGGGGCACGATCGGTCGCATTGACGCCTATGTCGGCCAGCCGCCGGCCATGGTCATGGTGCGACTGGGCCCGTTGGAGGGGCTGCGACAGGCTTTCCACCAGACCTGGGATACCGCCTGGACCAGTCTGCGCATGCTGGGACGCATGCTGGTGGGCCAGGCTTCGCTCCGGCAGCTGAGTGGTCCGCTGACGATTGCGGACTACGCCGGACAGTCGATCCAGATGGGGCTGGTTCCCTACCTGGCCTTCCTGGCGATGATCAGCGTGAGTCTGGGCGTCCTGAACCTCCTGCCGCTGCCCATGCTCGACGGTGGTCACCTGATATATTACGTTTTCGAGGGGGTGACCGGCCACCCGGTCCCGGACCATTGGCAGGCATGGCTGCAGCGCGGTGGTGCCATCGTTCTGCTGCTGATGATGTCCATTGCCCTATCCAACGATGTGGCCCGGTTACTGGGCCTGTAGTGACATTCTTTCCGATGCGATCAACCCCCCTTGAGCGCTGGCTGCGGCCGGTTCCTGCCTGTGTGGCCCTGCTGACCGTGGCGCACGCGCCTGTGGTGCACGCGGTGGAGCCCTTCGATATCGCGGACATCCGCGTCGAGGGGCTGCAGCGCAGTGACCCCGGCAGCGTGTTCGCGGCCCTGCCATTCCGGGTGGGGGACAGCTACACCGACGACAAGGCCGCAGCTGCGCTGCGCGCTCTGTTTGCCACCGGCCTGTTCAAGGACGTCCGCATCGACCTGGAAGGGCGCGTGGTCGTGGTGGTGGTGCAGGAGCGTGCCTTCATCGCCTCGGTGAACTTCAGCGGCCTCAAGGAGTTCGACAAGGACACCCTGACCAAGGCGCTGAAGGACAACGGCATCAGCGATGGCCAGCCCTATGACAAGGCGGTCATCGACCGGGCCGAGCAGGAAATCAAGCGCCAGTACCTGTCCCGCAGCTACTACGGGGCCGAAGTGGTGACGACGGCCACGCCGGTGTCGCGCAACCGGGTGGATGTGACCTTCAACGTGGTTGAAGGCAATGTTGCCAAGATCCGCAGCATCCACATCCAGGGCGCCCAGGCCTTCGACGAGTCCACCTTGCTGGACATGATGGACCTGACGACCACCGGGTGGTTGACCTGGTACACCAAGACCGACCGCTACGCCCGGACCAAGCTGAACGCTGACCTCGAGAAGCTCCGGTCCTTCTACCTGAACCGCGGGTACCTGGAATTCCAGGTCAAGTCCACCCAGGTCACCATCTCGCCCGACAAGCAGCACATCGACATCGGCATCGTCATCGATGAGGGCCTGCCCTACACCGTGACCGGTGTGCGCCTGGAAGGCAACTACCTCGGCAAGGAAGACGAGTTCAAGGCTCGTGTGTCGATCCAGCCGGGCGAGGCCTACCGCGGTGATGATGTGTCGGCCACCGTGCGTCGTTTCACCGATTTGTACGGGTCCTATGGCTATGCCTTTGCCAAGGTGGAATCTCAGCCCCAGATCGACCGCCAGACCGGCCAAGTGGTGGTGGTGCTGCGGGCCAACCCCGGCGTGCGCGTCAACGTGCGCCGCATCAACCTGGCGGGCAACACCATCACGCGCGATGAGGTGATCCGCCGGGAGTTCCGCCAGTTCGAGTCGGCTTGGTACGACGGCAACCGCATCAAGCTGTCGCGGGACCGGGTGGAGCGCCTGGGCTACTTCGACGAAGTCACGGTTGACACCAACGAGGTCCCCGGTGCACCCGACCAGGTGGACCTGACGCTGAACGTGAAGGAAAAGCCCACCGGCAGCCTGAATCTGTCGGCGGGGTACTCGAGTGCGGACCGGCTGTCCCTGTCGGCCTCGATCAGCAAGGACAACATCTTCGGCTCGGGCAACTCGCTGTCCTTCGGCGTGAACACCGCCAAGTCCAGCCGGTCCCTGGCCGTCTCCACGGTGGATCCTTATTTCACCGACGATGGCGTGTCGCGCGCCATCGACGTCTACTACCGCCAGTCCAAGCCCTACAACAGCCGCGGCAGCTCCTATGACCTGGCGACGCCCGGTGTGGCCATCCGCTTTGGCGTGCCGTTCAGCGAGTACGACACGGTGTTCTTCGGCGTGGGGGCCGAGGCCACCATCATCGGTACCTCCAAGGGCCTGCCGCTGAGCTACACCAAGTTCGCCGACGAGTTCGGCACCCACAGCTGGGACATGCCGTTCACGATTGGCTGGGCCCGTGAAGAGCGCGACAACCCGATGGCGCCCACGCGTGGCCGCTACCAGCGTCTGAACATCGACTTCAGCCTGATCGGGGATGTGCGCTATGCGCGGATGAACGGGCAGGTCCAGCAATATCTCGCCGTGCCCTACTTCCCCAAGCTCACGCTGGGCCTGAACGCCGAACTGGGCGTGGGCACGGGGCTGGATGGCCGCTCCTATCCGATCTTCAAGAACTACTACGGTGGCGGCCTGGGTTCGGTGCGTGTCTTCGAGCAGAACTCCTTCGGGACCACCGATGTGACCGGTGCCTACATCGGCGGCAACAAGAAGTTCAATGCCAACGCCGAGCTGTACTTCCCTGTGCCGGGTACCGGCAACGACAAGAGCCTGCGCATCTTCGCTTTTGCCGACACGGGCAATGTCTGGGGCATCACCCAACAGGTGCATCTGGACGACCTGCGGGCGTCGGCCGGCTTCGGCCTGAGCTGGGTGTCCCCCGTGGGTCCCCTCAAGATGAGCTACGGTGTGCCCTTGCGGGCCTTCAGCAGCGATAAAATCCAACGCTTCCAGTTTCAGATCGGAACTTCTTTCTGATGATGACTTCGCTCGTGAAATCCGTGCTGGCTTGCGCGGCCCTGTCCCTGGCCCTGGGCGCTTCGGCACAGGAACTCAAGATCGGCTATGTGAACGCCGAGCGCGTGCTGCGTGAAGCGGCACCCGCCAAGGCCGCCCAGGCCCGGTTGGAAGCCGAGTTCAAGAAGCGCGAAGGCGAGCTGAACGACACCGGCACCAAGCTGCGCGCCGACATGGACAAGCTCGACAAGGAAGGGCCGACCCTGTCCGAGGCCGAGCGCACCCGTCGCCAGCGTGACCTGGCGGAACAGCAGCGCGACTTCGAGCGCAAGCGCCGCGAGTTGATGGAAGACCTCAACACGCGCAAGAACGAAGAACTCGCTGCGGTGACCGAGCGTGCCAGCAAGGTCATCAAGCAGATCTTCGAGCAGGAGAAGTACGACCTGATCCTGCAGGAAGTCGTGTTCGCCGGCCCCCGTGTCGACATCACCAAGAAGGTGATCGACGCGCTGAACTCCGGCAAGTGAGAAAGGCCGTCCTTCCATGAACTCTCTGCCGGGCGTGGCCGCTCCGGTCCGTCTGGCTGACATCGTTCAGGACCTGGGCGGCGAACTCATCGGTGATGGTGATCGCACCATCACCCGTCTGGCCTCTCTGGAGGCCGCTGACGAGCACAGCATCAGCTTTCTGGCCCAGGCCAAGCTGAAGCCGCTGCTGCAGACCACCGAAGCCGCCTGTGTGATCGTGCGTCCGGAATGGCGTGACGAGGCTGCAGCGCGGGGCGCGGTGATCGTCGCCCCTGACCCCTACCTCTACCACGCACGGCTCACCGGTTGGTGGGCCAAGCGGGTGCGTCCTGTGCCCGCGGCGGGTGTCCATGCGTCCGCGGTGGTGGGGGAGGGTGTCCAGATCCATCCCAGCGCCTCGGTCGGCCCCCTGGCCTTCATCGGGGATGGCGCGGTGGTGGGCGAGGGCGCGGTGGTGGGGCCCCAGTGCCATGTGGGCGCGCATGCTCGCATCGGCGCCTTCACCGTGCTGGCGCCGCGGGCGCTGTTCGGCGAGGGCTGCGTCATCGGCCAGCGCGGCAAACTGCAGAGCGGTGCCGTGGTCGGCTCGGACGGCTTTGGCTTCGCCCCCTCGCCGCAGGGCTGGCAGAAGATCGAGCAGTTGGGCGTGGTCCGCATTGGAGACGATGTCGACATCGGCGCTTGCACCTGTGTCGACCGAGGCGCACTGGACGACACCGTGCTGGGCAACGGCGTCAAGCTGGACAACCTGATCCAGATCGCCCACAACGTGCAGATCGGCGACCACACGGCCATGGCCGGCTGCGTGGGCGTGGCCGGCAGCGCGCGCATCGGGGCCCGTTGCACCTTCGGCGGTGCCGCCATGATCAGCGGCCACCTTCAGATCGTTGACGATGTGCACGTCACCGCCGGCAGCCTGGTGATGGCTTCCCTGACCAAGCCGGGGCACTACACCGGCTTTTTCCCCATCGATGAAAACAGCAACTGGGAAAAGAACGCGGCCACGCTGCGCCAGTTGCACACCCTGCGCAGCCGCGTGCGCGCACTTGAGAAGAAGCTCACACCATGACAAGCACAATGGACATCCACGACATCCTCAAGCGCCTGCCGCACCGCTATCCCTTCCTGCTGGTGGACCGGGTGCTGGAGCTGGAAAAGAACGTGCGTGTGCGGGCCATCAAGAACGTCACGATCAACGAGCCCTTCTTCACCGGCCACTTCCCGCACCGGCCGGTCATGCCGGGCGTGCTGATCCTGGAGGCCATGGCGCAGGCGGCGGCGCTGCTGTCCTTTGCCTCGGTGGACCAGTATCCCGGGGAAGACACCGTGGTGTACTTTGCAGGCATCGACGGCGCGCGCTTCAAGCGCCCGGTGGAGCCGGGTGACCAGTTGATCCTGGAGGCGACCATCGAGCGCGCCAAGGCCGGCATCTACAAGTACAGCGCCCGCGCCCTGGTGGGCGAGGAGCTGGCCGCCGAGGCATCGCTGATGTGCGCCGTGCGCAACATCACCTGAGCGGGAGAGGGTGGCCATGGCCAGCATCCACGCCACAGCCCTGGTGGACCCGGCTGCCGAGCTGGACAGCTCGGTGACCGTGGGGCCCTATGCGGTGATCGGTCCTCAGGTCCGCATCGGCGCAGGCACCACGGTGGGCGCCCACTGTGTGATCGAAGGTCGGACCACGATCGGGCGCGACAACCGCTTCTACCAGTTCAGCTCGATCGGTGCACCCTCCCAAGACATCTGGCAGGACGCCAACCACCGTGGCGAGGTGACCGAGCTGGTCATCGGCGATCGCAACACGGTGCGCGAGTTCTGCACCCTGAACACCGGGACCCACAAGGAACGGGGCGTCACCTCGGTCGGCCATGACAACTGGATCATGGCCTACGTGCACATTGCGCACGATGTGCAGCTGGGCAGTCACTGCGTGCTGGCCAACAACGCCACGCTGGCGGGGCATGTGCATGTCGGAGACTGGGCCACCATCGGGGGCCTCAGCGGCGTGCACCAGTTCGTCAAGATCGGCGCGCACGCGATGATCGGCTTCCAGGGCCATGTGGCCCAGGACGTGCCCCCCTTCGTGACCGTGGACGGCAACCCGCTGGCGGCGCGCGCCGTGAACCTCACCGGCCTGCGTCGGCGCGGCTTCTCGGCGGAGCGACAGGCCGTGATCAAACAGATGTACAAGCTGCTCTACCGGAGCGGTCTGACCCTGGTCCAGGCCCAGCAGGCCATCGGTGAACTCAAGGGCACGCAGCCCGAGGCCGATGGCGACATCGACAGCATGCTGTCCTTCCTGGCGGCCGCCGAGCGCGGCATCGTGCGCTGAGGTGAGCCATCCCATCGCCCCTTTGCAGGCGCCGCGCCTGGGCATGGTGGCCGGCGAGGCCTCGGGTGACCTGCTGGCCAGCCTGCTGCTCAGCGGGCTGAAGGCCCGCTGGCCGGCCCTGAGTGCGGCGGGTATCGGCGGCCCCCGCATGCAGGCCGAGGGCTTCAACGCCTGGTGGCCCAGCCACAAGCTGTCGGTCTTCGGCTATGTGGATGCCCTGCGCCATTACCGCGAGCTGGTGGGCATTCGCAACCAGCTGCGCGACCGCCTGCTGGTGCAGCGACCCGACGTCTTCATCGGGGTGGATGCTCCCGACTTCAACTTCGGGCTGGAGCAGCCGCTCAAGGCCCAGGGCATCCGCACCGTGCATTTCGTCTGCCCGTCCATCTGGGCCTGGCGGGGCGGGCGGGTGAAGAAGCTGGCCGCGGCGGCGGACCATGTGCTGTGCCTGTTTCCCTTCGAGCCTGCGCTGCTGGCCGAGCACGGCGTGGCGGCGACCTTCGTCGGCCACCCCATGGCCGACCGCATCCCGCTTGAGGTGCCTCAGGCCCAGGCCCGGGCAGACCTGGGCTTGGCGACGTCGGACACCGTGGTGGCCCTGCTGCCCGGCAGCCGGCGCAGCGAACTGCGCTACATCGGGCCGGTGCTGCTGGAGGCAGCGGTGCGCATGGCCCGGCAGCGGTCCGGTCTGCGTTTCATCCTGCCTGTCGTGCCGGGCCTGGATGCCGAGGTGCAGGCCCTGGTGGCACAGCATGCGCCGGGCCTCGACCTGCAGTGCCTGGCCGGGCGGTCCCACGAGGCGCTGGCCGCCTGCGACCTGACGCTGATCGCCAGCGGCACGGCCACGCTTGAGGCGGCACTTTTCAAGCGCCCCATGGTCATCGCCTACCGCATGCACTGGCTGAACTGGCAGTACATGCGGCACATGGCCTACCTGCCCTGGGTGGGCCTGCCCAACATCCTGCTGCGCGACTTTGCCGTGCCGGAACTGCTGCAGCACGCCGCCACGCCCGAGGCCCTGGCCCGTGAAGGCCTGGCCTGGCTGGACGATGCGCCGCGCCGCGAGCGCCTGCAGACCCGCTTCACCGACCTTCATCACATGCTGCGCCAGGACACGGCGCGCAAGGCCAGCGATGCGATCGCGCAAGTCCTCGACGCCTGAGCAGATGAGCCTGCACTTCGATGTCACCGGTCTGGTGGCCGGTGTCGACGAAGCGGGCCGCGGCCCGCTGGCGGGGCCGGTGGTGGCCGCAGCCGTGATCCTCGACGATCTCCATCCCATCGCCGGCCTGCGGGACTCCAAGCAGCTGAGCGCGCGCCGGCGCGATCAGCTCTACGACGAGATCCGGGCCAAGGCCCTGTGCTGCTGCATCGCCGAGGCCAGCGTCGAGGAGATCGACCAGCTCAACATCCTGCACGCCACCATGCTGGCCATGCGCCGGGCGGTGGAGGGCCTGCGCCTGCCGCCAGCCAAGGTGCTGGTGGATGGCAACCGCCTGCCTGTGCTCAAGGTCCCGGGCGAGGCCATCGTCAAGGGCGATGCCAAGGTGCCGGCCATCTCGGCGGCCTCCATCCTGGCCAAGGTGCACCGCGACCGGCTGTGCGAAGAGATGCACGCCCGCTGGCCCGACTATGGCTTCGCCACCCACAAGGGCTACCCCACCGCCGAGCATCTGGCGGCGCTGCGGGTGCACGGGGCCAGCCCCATGCACCGCCGCACCTTCGGCCCGGTGCGGGCGGCACTGCAGGAGGGGGCATGAGTCTCTCGTTCCCGCCCGAGATCGAGGCGCTGCGCATCAGCGCGCGCGACAACCCGCTGCTGCAGCGCATCCGCAAGCTGCTGGCCGATCCGGGCGGCTACCGCAAGGCCGGCCAAGTCTGGCTGGAGGGCGATCACCTGGTCAGCGCGGCATTGGCGCGGGGCTGGATGCTCGAGGCCCTGGTGATGACCGATGCCGCCTGGACGGCGCGGGCCGACTGGCAGGCCTGGACGGCGCAGGCGCGGCGCACGGCCCTGGTGTCTGCCGAGCTGTTCCGGGGACTTTGCAGCCTGGAATCACCGGTCCAAGTGGGGGCGCTGGTGAGCCTGCCGCAGGCACCTGCGGTTCAGCCTGGCGTGTTCACCGTGGTGTTGGACCGGCTGCAGGACGCCGGCAACGTGGGCAGCATCCTGCGCAGTGCCGCTGCCTTCGGCGCGCGTCAGGTGCTGGCGCTCAAGGGCACGGCGGCACTGTGGTCACCCAAGGTGCTGCGCGCCGGCATGGGCGCGCATTTCGGGCTCAGCCTGATCGAGGCCCTGTCGGCAGACGATCTGGCGGCGCTTGACGTGCCGCTGCTGGCCACCAGTTCCCATGCTGGGCGGGTGTTGGGGCAGGGCGCCTTGCCCTGGCCCTGTGCCTGGGTGCTGGGCCATGAAGGGCAGGGCGTGTCTCCCGCGCTGATGGACCGCTGCGCCCACACCGTGAGCATTCCTCAGCCCGGCGGCGAGGAGTCCCTCAATGTGGGCGCGGCAGCGGCCATCTGCCTGTTCGCCAGCGCCACCCGGGCGCAAAGCACGCCCGCCGGCTGAGTTCAGCTGGCCGGGTCGGACAGCACGTCGCGCAGGATGGTCGCGGCGATCTCCTCGATCGACTTGTGGGTGGAGCTGAGCCAGTGGATGCCGCTGCGCTTCATCAGCATCTCGGCCTGCTTGACCTCGTAGCGGCAGTTCTCGATCGAGGCGTACTTGCTCTCCGGGCGCCGCTCGTTGCGGATGTGGGCCAGTCGCTCCGGGTCGATCGTCAAACCGAAGCACTTGTGCTTGTAGGGCGTCAGCGAGGAGGGCAGGTGGCCGCGCTCGAAGTCCTCGGGAATGAGCGGGTAGTTGGCGGCCTTGATGCCATGCTGCATGGCCAGGTACAGCGAGGTGGGCGTCTTGCCGCTGCGGCTCACACCCACCAGGATGACGTCGGCCGCCTCCAGGTTGCGGGAGGACTGGCCGTCGTCGTGGGCCAGCGAGAAATTGATGGCCTCGATCCGGTCGTTGTACTCCTGGCTCTTGGCCACGTCCGAGAAGCGGCCGACCCGGTGGTTGGACTTGAGCCCGAACTCGCGCTCCAGCGGCTCCACAAAGGCCTGGAAGAGATCCATCACCAGGCCCTTGCACTGGTCGCTGGTCAGGATGCCGCGCACGTCCAGCCGCGCCAGCGTGATGAAGACGATGGGACGTCGTCCCTCCGCGGCCGCCACGGTGTTGATCTCGGTGACCACCTTGTGCGCCTTGTCCACCGAGTCGATGAAGGGGCGGCGCACATGGCGCGGCTTGGCTGAGAACTGGGCGAGGATGGAGTGACCGAAGGTTTCTGCCGTGATGCCGGTGCCATCAGAGACATAGAAAACGGTGCGATTGGGCATGCAGAAAACCTTTTGTCGAGTGTCCAGGGCAATGATAGGCATTCCGTCCGTAGAATTCGGCCATCTTCGCCAGGACGGCGCAGGCTGTGTGACGGAAAGCCGTCAGACGCCTGCTCCTTCGGAGCGCCCCTCGCAGGCCATAACAACCATCAGATGCCTGTGAAGCGTGCACCCGAGGACCTGTCCGCGTCCTGTGCGACACCAGTTTTTGTCATCAAGGAGCTTTCATGTCCCACAACGCACTGGACACCGCCCTGGTCGTCCCCTTCGAACACCTGAGGATGACCGACGTCGAAACCGTCGGTGGCAAGAACGCCAGCCTCGGCGAGATGATCAGCCAGCTGGCGGAAGCCGGCGTGCGCGTGCCGGGTGGCTTCGCCACCACGGCCCACGCTTTCCGCTCCTTTCTGGCCCATGGCGGCCTGACCGAGAAGATCAGCGCCCGCCTGGCGGCGCTGGACATCGAGGACGTGCGTGCCCTGGCCGAGGCCGGCGCCGAAATCCGCCAGTGGGTGACTGATGCACCGTTCCCGGCCGAATTCGAGGCGGCCGTGCGGGCCGAGTACGAGCGGGTGGTCGCTGGCGCGCCGGACGCCACCTGGGCCGTGCGTTCTTCTGCCACTGCGGAAGACCTGCCGGATGCCTCCTTCGCTGGCCAGCAGGAAACCTTCCTGAACGTGCATGGCATCGAGGACGTGCTGCACAAGATGAAGGAGGTCTTCGCCTCCCTCTACAACGACCGCGCCATCAGCTACCGCGTGCACAAGGGCTTCGCCCATGACGTGGTGGCCCTGTCGGCCGGTGTGCAGCGCATGGTGCGTTCCGACCTGGGCGCGGCCGGCGTGATGTTCACCATCGACACCGAGTCCGGCTTCAAGGACGTGGTCTTCGTCACCTCCAGCTATGGCTTGGGCGAGACGGTGGTGCAGGGCGCCGTGAACCCTGACGAGTTCTACGTGCACAAGCCCGCGCTGGACGCCGGCAAGCAGGCCGTGATCCGTCGCACCCTGGGCTCCAAGCTGATCAAGATGACCTTCGCCTCGCCCGAGGAGAAGGCCGCCAGCGGCAAACTGGTCAAGACTGAGGACACCCCGCCGGAACAGCGCAACCGCTACTCGCTGAGCGACGCCGACGTCACCGAGCTGGCCCGCTACGCGATGATCATCGAGAAGCACTATGCCCGCCCGATGGACATCGAGTGGGGCAAGGACGGCGTGGACGGCAAGCTCTACATCCTGCAGGCGCGTCCGGAAACCGTGCGCAGCCAGGCCGAGAACCAGGTCGAGCACCGCTACAAGCTCAAGGGCCACAGCACGGTGCTAGCCGAAGGTCGCGCCATCGGTCAGAAGATCGGGACCGGCCCGGTGCGTCTGGTCAGCTCGATCGCCGAGATGGACCGCGTGCAGCCTGGCGACGTGCTGGTGACCGACATGACCGATCCCAACTGGGAGCCGGTGATGAAGCGCGCCAGCGCCATCGTGACCAACCGCGGCGGCCGCACCTGCCACGCGGCCATCATCGCCCGTGAGCTGGGCATTCCGGCCGTGGTCGGTTGCGGTGACNCGACCGAGAAGCTGTCCGACGGTGCCCTGGTGACCGTGGCCTGTTCCGAGGGCGACACCGGCTACGTCTACGACGGCCTGC
>NZ_BADL01000323.1 GCF_000333615.1 Ideonella sp. B508-1
TATTTTTCACCTCTTCCATCACCGCGTAGGTGCGGGTTTCGCGCACCCCGGGCAGGGTCCAGATGACATCGCCGACAAAGGTGCGGTAGGCCGCCATGTCGGACACCCGGGTCTTCAAAAGGTAGTCGAAGCCGCCGGCCACCAGATGGCATTCCAGGATTTCCGGGCGCACCTGCACCGCGGCCCGGAAGGCGTCCATCACGTCGTGCACGGTGCGGTCCAGCAGCACCTCCACGAAGACCATCAGCCCGGCGCCCAGCTTGGTCGGATTCAGGCGGGCTTCGTAGCCGAGGATGTAGCCCTCCCGCGTCAGGCGCTTGACCCGCTCCAGCACCGCTGTGGGCGACAGGTGCACCTCCTCGGCCAGCTTGAGGTTGCTGATGCGGCCGTCGCCCTGCAGCACACGCAGGATGCGCAGGTCGATCTTGTCCAGCTCTCTGTCTTGCTCGTTTGTCTCTGACACGGGCTTCATGCCTTCAAAAACTCCAGCGAAACTTAAAAACTCCGAATCTTTGTCGTGAATTGTCGCTTTAAGCTGTGCACTTATCCAGTTGGGTTTCTACTGCCATGCACACCGCCGCCGACCTTCACCTGCCGCCGCAGCAACAGCGCTTGCCATTTCCGTACCAGCCCGAGACCCAGGCCCTGGCGGCCGCACGGGCCCGGCTGGGCGAAGGCCTGGACTGGTCGGCGGTCGTGGCCGTGGCCACGCCCTGGGTCGAGGCCGTCCGGGCCCACCCGGCGCCCTTCTGGGCCATGGAGTCGTTGCTGCGCGAGTACCCCATCTCCCGCCCCGAGGGGCTGGCCCTGATGCGCCTGGCCGAGGCCCTGCTGCGGGTGCCCGACGTGGAGACGGCGGTGGCGCTGACGGCCGACCAACTGGGCCGGGCCGACTTCAGCGCCAACGATGGCAGCGGCGGCATGCTCGCCGGCCTGTCGGCCACCGCGCTGGCCATGTCGCAGAAGTTCCTGCCCGAGGCGGGCGAATCCGGCGGTCTGCTGACCCGGCTGGGCGCCCGCGGCGTGGTGGCGGCCACGGTGCGTGCCATCCAGCTGCTGGGTCGGCAGTTCGTGCTGGGCCGCTCCATCGACGAAGCCCAGGGCGAAGCCGACAAACAGCGCAAGGCCCAGCCGCAGCTGCGCTTTTCCTACGACATGCTGGGCGAGGGCGCCCGCACCGAGGCCGATGCCGAGCGCTACCAGGCCAGCTATCTGAACGCGATCGCCGCCATCGCCCGGCGCCAGGGCGACGCCGCGGTGGGGCCGGAAGGCCGTGACGGCATCTCCATCAAGCTCTCCGCGCTCTTCTCCCGCTACGAGGACGCCCAGCGCGAGCGCGTGCATGCCGAGCTGCTGCCGCGGGTCTGGGCCCTCATCGAGCAGGCCGCCGCGGCCGACATGAACCTCACCATCGACGCCGAGGAGGTGGACCGGCTGGAACTCTCGCTGGAGCTGCTGGACGCCCTGGCCGGTCGCATCGCCGCGGCCCTGCCGCACTGGCGCGGTTTCGGCCTGGCGATGCAGGCCTACCAGAGCCGCGCGCTGTCGGTGGTGGAGGCGGTGGCCGCCATCGCCCGCCGCCACGGGCTGCGCTTCATGGTGCGCCTGGTCAAGGGCGCCTACTGGGACGGCGAGGTCAAGCGCGCCCAGGAGCTGGGCCTGCCGGCCTACCCGGTCTTCACCCGCAAGCCGCACACCGATGTGAACTACCTGGCCTGCGCCCGCGCCCTGCTGGCCCACCGCGATGTCATCTTCCCGCAGTTCGCCGGCCACAACGCCGGCACCATCGCCGCCCTGCTGCAGATGGCCGAGAAGGCCGGCGCGGTGCCCGGGCAGGACTTCGAGCTGCAGCGCCTGCACGGCATGGGCGATGGCGTGTTCCGCGAGGTGCTGAAGGATCCGCGCGTGTCCTGCCGCGTCTACGCCCCGGTGGGCGAGCACCGCGACCTGCTGGCCTACCTGGTGCGCCGCCTGCTGGAGAACGGCGCCAACTCCTCCTTCGTCCACCAGCTGGCCGACCCCGGCGTGGCCCCGGCCGAGCTGCTGCGCTCGCCGCTGCTGGAGGCGCACGACGGTGCCGGCCCGGCCGAGGGCCTGCCGCTGCCGTGCGCGCTGTATGGCGCCGAGCGGCCCAACTCGGCGGGCGCCGACCCCACCTGCCTGCAAAGCCGCCAGCCCCTGGCGGCCGCCATCGCCACGACCCGGGTGGACCCCGTGCCGCTGGCCAGCCAGGCCGACGTGGCCGACGCCATGCAGCGCCTGGCCCAGGGCGGAGCCGACTGGAACCACCGTCCGGTGGACGAGCGCGCGGCCGTGCTGCGCCGCGCCGCTGACGCGCTGGAGGCCCGCCTGCCCGAGTTCTGCGGCCTGCTGGTGAAGGAGGCGCACAAGACCCTGGGTGACGCCATCTCCGAGGTGCGCGAGGCGGTGGACTTCTGCCGCTACTACGCCCAGCAGGCCCAGGCGCGGCTGCAGCCGCAGGAGTTGCCCGGCCCCACCGGCGAGCGCAACACCCTGCGCCTGCACGGCCGCGGCGTCTTCGTCTGCATCAGCCCCTGGAACTTCCCGCTGGCCATCTTCACCGGCCAGGTGGTGGCCGCGCTGGTGGCCGGCAATGCGGTGGCCGCCAAGCCGGCCGAACAGACCCCCGCGGTGGCCGCCCGCATGGTGGCCCTGCTGCACGAGGCCGGCGTGCCGGCCGATGCGCTGGTGCTGCTGCACGGCCCGGGCGAGACGACCGGCGCCGCGCTGGTGGCCCACCCGGCCACGGCCGGCGTGTGCTTCACCGGCTCCACCGCGGTGGCCCGCATCATCAACCGCACGCTGGCCGCCAAGGACGGCCCCATCGTGCCGCTGATCGCCGAGACCGGCGGCCTCAATGCCATGGTGGTGGATTCCACCGCCCTGCCCGAGCAGGTGGTCGATGCGGTGGTGCAAAGCGCCTTCCGCTCGGCCGGCCAGCGCTGCTCGGCCCTGCGCCTGCTGTGCCTGCACGAGGGCGTGGCCGACGGCATCCTGGCCATGCTGCGCGGCGCCATGCTGGAACTGCGCCTGGGCGACCCGGCCGACTGGGCCACCGATGTCGGCCCGGTGATCGACGACGAGGCCTTCCAGAACCTGCAGACCCAGATCGCCCGCCTGCGCCGCGAAGCCACGCTGATCGGCGAGACGCCGCTGCCGGCCGGGGTCGCCGTGCCGCGCCTGGTCGCACCGGTGGCCTTCGAACTCGCCAGCGTGGGCCAGCTGCAGCAGGAGCTGTTCGGCCCGGTGCTGCACGTGGTGCGCTGGTCGGGCGACCCGGCCGCGCTGGTGGCCCAGATCAACGCCCTGGGCTACGGCCTGACCTTCGGCCTGCAGACCCGCATCGACAGCCGGGCCGAACGCCTGGCCGCGCAGGCCCGCATCGGCAACGTCTACGTCAACCGCAACATGATCGGCGCGGTGGTGGGCGTGCAGCCTTTCGGCGGCGAGGGCCTGTCGGGCACCGGCCCCAAGGCCGGCGGGCCGCATTACCTCTACCGCTTCTGCGCCGAGCAGTGCGTGAGCATCAACACCGCGGCGGCCGGCGGCAACGCGGCGCTGCTGGCCGGCGGGCACTGAGCCCGCGCCCCGCGCCGCTCCTGGCACAGGCCGCCTTCGGGCGGCCTTTTTCATTCCAGGGCCTTTCTTAAGGTTTCTGAAGACCCACGGCGCTACAAACTGTTGCTCAATAAATGTGCGATATGCACATTAACAATTTACATTGGACCCCATCGTTGACACGCCAGGGAGGGCGCAGGAGATGGTCGATGCAGTGGCTGCTGGCCTCGCGCTGGGCGCCGCCCCGGTGCTGGAGGAGACCGTCTTCCGGGCCGGGCTGCAGGACGCGCTGCTGCGCCGTGGTGCCTCGGGGGCTGTGAGCGTCCTGCTCACGGCCGGGGCTTTCGCCCTCGCCCATGCGCTGTGGCGGCCCGGCCCCTGGGCCTGGGCCACCGCCCTGCCGGCGCTGCTGTTGGGCGGGGTCTACCTGCGTACCCGCCGCCTCTGGCCCTGCATCGCCCTGCATGCGCTGTTCAACGCCCTCTGGTGGGGCCTGCTGCGCCCCCTGGTCTGATTGTTCAGGAGCCGAGATGACACCTTTCCCTTCCCCCTGCCCTTCGCCGGCCCGCCGCGTTCGACGCGCGGGCGCCCTGGTGGGGCTCACCGTGCTGGCCCCGGTGCCGGCCGCCTGGGCCCAGGACGCGACCCACGGCCAGGCCCTCTACCAGCAGGTCATCGTCACCGGCAACCCCACCTGCGCGGCCTCGGCCTGCCACGGCAGCGCCCCCAGCCGCAACCAGAACAAGATCGCCAACGGCGCCAGCGCCTACACCATCGCCACCGGCATCTCCGGCGTCAGCCAGATGCGCTTTCTGCAGGGCAAGCTCACCCAGTCGGACCTGAACGACCTGGCGGCCTACATCGCCGGCCAGACCGGCCGCACCCCGACCTACTACCCGGTGTCCAGTGCGCCGGCCGTGAGCCTGTCCACCACCAGCGTCGGCTTCGGTTCGGTGACCCTGGGCCTGACCGCCACCCAGACGGTGACGCTGACCAACAGCGGCAATGCCGCCCTCAGCGTCGGCGCGCTCAGCAGCAGCCAGTCGGCCTTCACCGCCGGCAGCAACTGCCCGGCCAGCCTGGCCGCCGGCGCCAACTGCGCGCTCAGCCTGAGCTTCACGCCGGCCCTGGCCGGCTCGTACAGCGGCACGGTCACTCTGCAGACCAATGCCTCCAATTCCCCGCACACCCTCACCGTCAGCGGCACCGGGGCTTCGGCCGCCCTGGCCCAACTGGGCTGGCAAGGGGGGGTGAGCACCCTGGGCTTTGCCGACACCACCGTCGGTCAGACGGCGGCCGGCCAGACCCTCACCCTGGTCAACACCGGCAACGCCTCCGCCACCCTCACCGCGGTGCTGCTCGCCGGCAGCCAGGCGGCCGACTTCACCCTGGCGGGCAGCTGTGCCAGCGGGGTGAGCCTGGCCCCGGGCGCCACCTGCACCGTCACGGTGGGCTTCCAGCCCTCGGTCAGCGGGGCCCGCACCGCCAGCCTGCAGCTCACCACCAGCGATGCCACCAACCCGCCCAATGTGAGCCTGACCGGCACCGGCGTTGCCAGCCCGTCGCCAGCGCCCGCCCCGGCGCCTTCTCCGGCACCCAGTCCGGCACCGACCCCCGCACCGACGCCGGCCCCCACGCCTGCGCCCAGCCCCGCCCCGGCGCCCGCGCCCAGTCCGGCACCCGCCCCGGGCACGGACACCAATGCCGGCGGTGGCGGTTGCAGCATCGGCCGCCCCGACACCCCGCTTGACCCCGTCTGGCCCGCCCTACTGGCGCTGTCCGCCGGGGTGCTGTACCAACGCCGCCGTTCCACAGGAGACCGCACCGATGACACGCCCTGATCTCTTCCCGACGACCGGCCCCGACCAGGGCCGCCGCCGCCAACTGGCCGGTGGACTGAGCCTGGGCCTGGCCGCCCTGTCCCTGCCCTGGCTGGGCCTGAGCCCGGCACGCGCGGCCGAGGGCGGCGAGGCCACGGGCCCCGCCCCCGACTTCGACCTCGCCGGCCCCGCCGGTCGCGTCCAGCTCTCCGCCCTGCGCGGCAAGGTCGTCTACCTGGACTTCTGGGCCTCCTGGTGCGGCCCCTGCCGCCAGTCCTTTCCCTGGATGAACGAGATCCAGGCCAAGCTGGGGCCGCGCGGCCTGCAGGTGGTGGGCGTCAATGTGGACGCCCGCACGCCGGACGCCGAGCGCTTCCTGGCCGAGGTGCCGGCCCACTTCACCGTGGCCTTCGATCCCAAGGGCGAGACGCCCCGGCGCTACGCCATCAAGGGCATGCCCACCAGCGTGCTGATCGGCGCCGACGGCCGCATCCGCTTCGTGCACAGCGGCTTCCGCCCCGAAGACCGCGCCGCGCTGGAGGCCCAGCTGCAGCAGGCGCTGGCGCAGGCCGAGCCCCTGCGTCGGGGAGTCCTGGCATGAAGGAACTCCACTCTGTCGTGCCCATCCGCCGCCTGGCCGGCCTGGGCCTGCTGGCACTGGGCCTGCTGACGGGCTGCGCCGGCCCGCAACCCTGGGAAAAGGGCGACCTCGCGCGCCCGGAGATGCGCCTGGACCGCGATCCGCTGGAGGCCCGCTTTGCCGGCCACGTGACCGCCAGCAAGGAAGCCTCGTCGGGTGGCGAAGGCGTGGGAGGAGGTGGCTGTGGCTGCAACTGAGGACCGCAAGACCGCGTCCGGCTGGGGCCTGATCGCCCTGGCCGCCTGCGCGCTGCCCGGGGTCATGCCCGCCGTGCTGCCCGCCACGGCCCAGGCCGAGGAGGCCCCCGAGCAGGGCGTGGTGGCACTCAAGTACTCCAGCTACGAGGACCACCAGCCGGGGCTCAAGCGCCTGAGCGTGAAATCGCCCTCGGCCTACCTGATGGCCCCGATCGGCCGCGAGTGGTCGGTCGAGGGCTCGGTCACGCACGACGACGTCTCGGGCGCCTCGCCGCGCTACTACACCGACGTCACCGGGGCCAGCCGCATGCACGACGACCGCAAGGCCGGCGACCTGCGCCTGACCCGCTACTTCGAGCGCAGCACGCTGAGCGTGGGGGCCTCGCATTCGGACGAGCACGACTACGTCTCCAACGCCCTCTCGCTGGCCGGCACCGTGGCCAGCGAGGACCACAACACCACCTGGAACTGGGGCGTGGGCGCGGCGCACGACCGCATCAACCCGGTCAACGACCTGGTGGACAACGAGACCCGCCGCACCACCGAATGGCTGCTGGGCATCACCCAGGCCCTGACGCCGCAGGACATCGTCCAGGCCAACCTGACGCTCACGCGCGGCCGCGGCTACTTCAGCGACCCCTACAAGCTGTTCGACGCCCGGCCCCGCCAGCGCAATGCCACCATCGCCCTGGTGCGATGGAACCACTGGTGGTCCGACCTGGGCGTGGCCACCAAGCTGAGCTACCGCTTCTACGACGACAGCTTCGGCATCCGCTCCCACACGGTGGAACTGGCGGCCGACAAGCGCCTGTCCGACACGCTGGTGCTCACGCCCTCGCTGCGCTACTACACCCAGCGTGCCGCGTCCTTCTACTACGACCCGGTGTCCGACCCCAACGTCTACCCGGCGCCCTATGGCACGCCCACCTACAGCAGCACCGACCAGCGCATGTCGGCCTTCGGCGCCCTGGGCCTGGGCCTGAAGCTGGCCTGGCAGTTCGAGCCCGACTGGACGCTGGATGTGAAGGGCGAGCAGTACGAGCAGCGCAGCGACTGGCGCCTGGGCGGGCATGGCTCGCCCGGTGTCGACCCCCTGACGGCCACGCAATGGCAACTCGGGCTGGCGCGGCGCTTCTGACCCGGCAGTCCCCACGCCGTCCGCAGCCGCGGGCGGACGTGGAGACGGGCTGGCTGGTGGAGTTCACCGCCATGGCCTCGCCCTGTCGCATCCGCCTGGCCGGCGTGGCCGACGAGGCCCAGGCGCTGGCGCAGGCCGCGGTGGACGAGGTGCGCCGCATCGAGCAGCGCTACTCGCGCTACCGGAGCGACAGCATCGTCTCGCGCATCAATGCGGCGGCCGGCAGCGGCCGGCCGGTGCCGGTGGATGCCGAGACCGCCCAGCTGCTGGACTTCGCCGACCTGCTTTACCGCCAGAGCGAGGGCCGCTTCGACCTCAGCTCGGGCGTGCTGCGCCAGGCCTGGGATTTCAAGGCGGCACGCGTGCCTTCCGAAACCGAGCTGGTCCGCTGCCGCGAGCGCATCGGCTGGGACCGCGTGGTCTGGACCGGCGAGGCCATCGCCCTGCCTCGGGCCGGCATGGAGATCGATTTCGGCGGCATCGGCAAGGAGTACGCGGTGGACCGCGCCGCCACCCTGCTGCTGGAGGCCGGGGTGCGCAGCGGCCTGGTCAACCTGGGCGGGGACCTGCGGGTGCTGGGGCCCCACCCCGACGGCCGGCCCTGGCGCCTGGGCGTGGCCCACCCGCGCGCGCCCGGCGCGGTCGCGCTGGAGTGGGCGGTGCACGACGGCGCCCTGGCCACCAGCGGCGACTACGAGCGCTACTTCGAGCAGGATGGCCGGCGCTACTGCCACATCCTGGACCCGCGCACCGGCTGGCCGGTGTCGCACTGGCAGTCGGTCACGGTGGCCGCGCCGTCCTGCCTGGCGGCCGGCGCCCTGAGCACCCTGGCCATGCTGGCCGGGCCGCAGGCACCGGCCTTTCTGCAATCCCAGGGCGTGGCCTACGCCGCCCTGGACCCCCGGGGCGAACTGGTCGCGCCCGGCCTGGAGCCTTCCACATGACGCGCTTCTCTTCCTTCCTGCGCCGGACGCTGGCGCTGCTGGCCGCCGCCACGCTGGGGCTGCCCCTGCTGCCCGCGCAGGCCGACGACTTCCTGGACCCGGCCCAGGCCTTCCCGCTGCAGGTGCAGGTCAGCGCCGGGGGGCGGGCGCTGAACCTCCACTGGGCGGTGACGCCGGGCTACCACCTCTACCGCGAGCGGCTGGCGGTGCGCGCGGCCGATGCCGCCGTCACGCTGGGCCCGCTGGCCCTGCCGCCCGGCCAGCGCCAGTACGACGCCAACCTGCAGAAGGAGGTCGAGATCTACGCCCAGCCGATCGACGCCACGCTGCCGGTGCAGGCCGGCGCCGGGCGCTGGCGGATCGAGGTGGACAGCCAGGGCTGCGCCGACGCCGGCCTGTGCTACCCGCCTCAGACCCAGACCCTGCTGCTGCAGGCTGATGCCGGCGGCCTGCGCCAGGTCAGCCTGCTGGCCGACGATGCGCCCGCAGCGACAGGTGCCGCGAGCGCGGTGGTGCAGGCTCAGGCCATGAGCCCGGCCGGAGCGGCCGAGGCCGGCAGCGGCGTGGAGCGCGCGCTGCGCTCGGGCAGCCTGCTGAGCATCGCCGGCGTGTTCCTGCTGGCCGGCCTGCTGCTGTCCTTCACGCCCTGCGTGCTGCCGATGGTGCCCATCCTGTCCTCCATCATCGTCGGCCAGGCGGGCGCCGGGCAGCCACCCTCGCGGGCCCGGGGCCTGGCCCTGTCGCTGGCCTACAGCCTGGGCATGGCCCTGGTCTATACCGCGCTGGGCGTGGCCGCGGGCCTGCTGGGCGAGGGCCTGGCCGCCTACCTGCAGAAGCCGGCGGTGCTGGCCGCCTTTGCCGGGCTGTTGGTGCTGCTGGCGCTGTCCATGTTCGGTTTCTACGAACTGCAGCTGCCGCAGGCCTGGCAGTCGCGCATGGTCGGGGCCTCCACCCGCCTGCCGGGCGGGCGCCTGGGCGGTGTGTTCCTGATGGGCGGCCTGTCGGCGCTGATCGTCGGCCCCTGCGTGGCCGCGCCGCTGGCCGGGGCCCTGGTCTACATCGGCCAGACCCGCGACGTGCTGTTGGGCGGCGCGGCGCTGTTCAGCCTGGCCGCGGGCATGAGCGTGCCGCTGCTGCTGGTGGGCCTGTCCGCCGGCTCGCTGCTGCCGCGTGCCGGGGCCTGGATGGAACAGGTCAAGCGCTTCTTCGGCGTGCTGCTGCTGGCGGTGGCGCTGTGGATGGTCTCGCCCGTGCTGCCGGCCTGGGGCGTGATGGGCGGCTGGGCGCTGCTCCTGATCTGCGTGGCGGTGGGCCTGCGTGCCTTCGACGGCCTGGCGCCCCAGGCCCGCTGGCCGCAGCACCTGGGCAAGGGCCTGGGCATGGTGCTGGCCCTGGTGGGGGCGGCCCAGCTGGTGGGCGCTCTCTCGGGCGGGCGCGACGCCCTGCAGCCCCTGGCCCACCTGGTGGCACTGCGCCAGGCCGTGGCCGCGCCGGGCGCGGTGGCCACCACGGGTGCAGAAGCCCCGCGCTTCCAGACCGTGGCGGACCTGGCCGCGCTGGAACAGGCGGTGGCCCGCAGCGACCGGCCGGTACTGCTGGATGTCTCGGCCGACTGGTGCACGGCCTGCGGCGAGATGGAGCGCCTGACCTTCCGCGACCCGGCGGTGCAGGCCCGCATGGGCCGCATGACCCTGCTGCGGGCCGATGTGACGGCCAACAGCGCGGCCGACCGGGCCCTGCTCAAGCGCTTCGGCCTGTTCGGCCCGCCGGGCATCGTCTTCTTCGCCCCCCGCGGTGGCGAGCGCACCGATGCCCGGGTGGTGGGCTATGTCGAGGCCGCGGCCTTCGCCCGCCACCTCGACAGCCTGCTGCCGGGAGCCTGAGGGCTCAGGCGCCGTCGCCGCCCAGGGCCCGCAGTGCGGGTCCCAGGGCCGCGATGGCCTCGGCGGTCAGCCGCTCGGTCGGCAGGGCCTGCGCCGTCTGCAGCTGCAGGAAGTTGCCGCGCTGCGAGCGGGCATAGGCCGGGTCGTAGTGCTCGCGCATCAGGGCTTCGAACAGCGGGGCCAGTTCGCCGGCGCGGGCCCAGGCCTGCCAGCGCGCCAGGGTCTCGTTGGCCAGCAGGCCGTGCAGCCGGCCCAGGGTCTGGGCCAGGGCCTCGCCGTCGGCGCCCAGGTAGGCGTAGTCGCGCAGCAGGTATTCCAGCCGCGCGGCCAGCGGGGCCTCCACCGTGATGCAGGGGCTCTGCCGCAGCCGCTCCACCAGGGCATTGGGCAGGGCGATGCGGCCGATCTTGCGGCTCTCGGCCTCGACGAACACCGGCCGCGCCAGGTCGAAGCCGGCCAGGGCCTGGGCCAGCCGGGTCTCGAAGGCCTTCTGCGAGGGCTGTTCCACCCCGGGCATGGCGCCCAGCACCGAGCCCTTGTGGGCCGCCAGGCCCTCCAGGTCCAGCACCTGGGCGCCGGCCTGGGCCGCGGCCTGCAGGATGGCCGTCTTGGCGCTGCCCGTGGGGCCGCACAGCACCCGCAGGGGCAGACGCGGGGCCAGGGTGTCGATGCGCTCGATCACCTGGCTGCGCCAGGTCTTGTAGCCGCCGCGCAGCTGCACGGCGGACCAGCCCACCATGCGCAGCCAGGTCACCATGGCGCCGCTGCGCAGGCCGCCGCGCCAGCAGTAGACCAGCGGCCGCCAGTCCGAGGGCTTGTCGGCCAGCGGGCCACGCAGATGGCGCGCCAGGTTGGCCGCCACCATGGCCGCGCCCACGCGCCGGGCCTCGAAGGCGCCGACCTGCTTGTAGAGCGTGCCGACGATGCGGCGCTCCTCGTTGTCCAGCACCGGGCAGTTGATGGCGCCGGGGATGGCGTCCTCGGCGAACTCGGCCGGCGAGCGGGCGTCGATCACCGCGTCGTACTGCCCCAGCTCGTCCAGGCCCACCGGTTCATGGGGAAAGGGCATGCGCCCTTGCATGGTCATGGCCGCGGCCCCCGGCGGCACAATGGCGCCTTGGTTTGCGCCGCATCGCGGCAGGACAGGATTTCCGGCATGGACACGCCCATTCAACTCACCCGTTTCTCGCATGGTGGCGGCTGCGGCTGCAAGATTGCACCCGGGGTGCTCTCCGACATCCTGTCGCGCACCGCGCCCGGGGTGATCCCGTCCGAGCTGATGGTCGGGATCGAGACCAGCGACGACGCGGCCGTCTGGCGCCTGAACGACGAGCAGGCGCTGGTGGCCACCACCGATTTCTTCACCCCGATTGTCGACGACCCGCGCGACTTCGGCCGCATCGCGGCCACCAACGCGCTGTCGGACGTCTATGCCATGGGGGGGCGGCCCATCCTGGCGCTGGCCATCGTCGGCATGCCGCTGGACAAGCTGCCGCTGGAGGTGATCGGCCAGATCCTGGAGGGCGGCGCCAGCGTCTGCCGCGAGGCCGGTGTGCCCATCGCCGGGGGCCACTCCATCGATGTGCTGGAGCCCATCTACGGCCTGGTGGCCCTGGGCCTGGTGCACCCGAAGCGGGTGCGCCGCAATGCCGACGCCCAGGCCGGCGATGTGCTGGTGCTGGGCAAGCCGCTGGGCGTGGGCGTGCTTTCGGCCGCGCTGAAGAAGGGCCGGCTCAATGCTGCCGGCTATGCGCAGATGGTGCACTACACCACCCTGCTCAACCGCGTGGGCAGCGAGCTGGCGCAGCTCGACGACGTGCATGCGATGACCGATGTCACCGGCTTCGGCCTGGCGGGCCACCTGCTGGAGATCTGCCGCGGCTCGAAGCTGCAGGCCACGGTGGACTGGGCACAGGTGCCGCTGATCGAGGGCGTGGCCGCGCTGGCGCAGGAGGGCGTGGCCACCGGCGCCTCCGGCCGCAACTGGGCCGGCTATGGGGCGCAGGTGACGGTGGCCGGCGGGGCCGAGATGGCCCCCTGGCAGCGCACGCTGCTGACCGATCCGCAGACCAGCGGCGGTCTGCTGGTCAGCTGCGCGCCGGCCGAACTGGACCGGGTGCTGTCGGCCTTCCACGGCAGCGGCTTTGGCGACGCCGCCGTGGTGGGTTCGCTGCAGGCCGGCACGCCCGGTCTGGTCGTGCAGGCCTGAGCGGTCTGGCGATCAGGGATAGAGGCCGCGCTCGCGCCGGGCTTCGAGGATGCGCTCGCAGGCCACCGCGAAGGTGGCGGTGCGCAGCGTGATCCGGTGCTGGTCGGCCACGTCCCAGATGCGCTTGAGGGCGCCAACCATGATCTTGTCCAGCCGCAGGTTGATCTCGTCCTCGGTCCAGAAGAACGAGCTGAAATCCTGCACCCACTCGAAGTAGGACACGGTCACGCCACCGGCGTTGCAGATCACGTCGGGCACCACCAGCACGCCGCGGTCGGCCAGGATGTCGTCGGCGGACGGCAGCGTCGGGCCGTTGGCGCCTTCCAGCACCAGCTTGGCCTTCAGGCGGCGGGCCCGGTCGGCGGTGATCTGGCCTTCCAGCGCGGCCGGGATCATGATCTCGCAGTCGGTGTCCCAGAACTCCTCGTTGCCCAGGCGCTCGCCGCCGGGGAAGCCGGCGACGCCGCCATGCTGCTTCAGCCAGGGCAGCAGCGCCGCCATGTCCAGGCCGTGGGCGTTGTAGATGGCACCGGTGTGGTCCTGGGCGGCGACGATCTTGGCGCCGGCCTGGGCGAACAGCTCCATGGCCGAGCCGCCCACATTGCCGGTGCCCTGCACCGCGACGCGCGCGCCGTTGAGGTCCAGGCCCATGCGGCGGGCCGCCTCACGGCCGGTGACGAACACGCCGCGGCCGGTGGCCTTGACGCGACCCAGCGAGCCGCCCAGGTGGATGGGCTTGCCGGTGACCACGCCGGTGGCGGTGGCGCCGGTGTTCATCGAGTACGTGTCCATCATCCACGCCATGATCTGCGGGTTGGTGTTCACGTCCGGTGCCGGGATGTCCTGTTGCGGGCCGATGATGATGCCGATCTCGCTGGTGTAGCGGCGCGTCATGCGCTCCAGCTCCTTGATCGACAGCTGCTTCGGGTCCACGCGGATGCCGCCCTTGGCGCCGCCGTAGGGCAGGTTGACCGCGGCGTTCTTGATGCTCATCCAGGCCGACAGCGCCATCACCTCTTCCAGCGTGACGTCCGGGTGGTAGCGCACGCCGCCCTTGCCGGGGCCGCGCGAGAGGTTGTGCTGCACGCGGTAGCCCTCGAAGTGGGCGATGGTGCCGTTGTCCAGCTCGATCGGGATGTCCACGATCAGCGCGCGCTTGGGGCGCTTGAGGGTGTCGGCCCAGCGGGACAGCTCGCCCAGGTAGGGCAGCACGCGGTCCACTTGCGACAGGTAGGTGGTCCAGGGGCTCTCGGGCGAGGGGTGGACGTAGGAAAGCTCGGCGGTCATGTGAAAAGTCTCCATCGTGTTGGATGCGACGCGCGGGGCTGGCCTTGTGAGCGGCCCCGCACCGCATGGTGGCGCACTGTAGGCGGTCCGTGAGGCCTTGTGGGGCCTGGGTTATGCAAGTTGTGCATGGCTTCTGAAGCCCTGTCGTCAACTGTGCCGGGCCGCGCACCGGCACAGCATCTGGCCCTACACTCGCCGCCATGAACCGCAGCACGTCCCTGAACACCACGATCGCCTTCATCGGTGGCGGCAACATGGCCAGCGCCATCATCGGCGGGCTGGTCCGTGCCGGTCATCCGGCCTCCACCATCCTGGTGGTGGAGCCCTCGCCCGAGCAGGCGCTGCGGCTGCGCGGCCAGTTCGGCGTGCAGGCCGACGCGGCGGCCGGCCCGGCCCTGGCGGCGGCCGGCCTGATCGTCTGGGCGGTCAAGCCCCAGGTGTTCGAGGTGGCCGCCGCGCCTTGCGCCCCCTACGCCAGCCAGGCGCTGCAGCTGTCCATCATGGCCGGCATCCCCAGCGCGGCGATCGCAAAGGCCAGCGGCAGTGCCCGGGTGGTGCGGGCCATGCCCAACACCCCGGCCCTGATCGGCCAGGGCATGAGCGGCTTGTTCGCCCGTCCGGCGGTGACGCTGGACGAGCGCCTGCAGGTCGAGCAGATGCTGGCGCCCACCGGCCAGCTGCTGTGGGTCGAGCAGGAGTCCCAACTGGACGCGGTGACCGCGCTGTCGGGCTCCGGTCCGGCCTATGTGTTCTACCTGCTGGAGGCCATGATCCAGGCGGGCGTGGAGCTGGGCCTGAGCACCGAGCAGTCGCGCCAGCTGGCTCAGCAGACGGTGGCGGGCGCGGCGGCCTTGTCGGCCCAGTCGGTCGAGACACCGGAGGTGCTGCGCCAGCGTGTGACCTCCAAGGGCGGCACCACCCATGCGGCCATCAGCACCCTGGAAGCACGGGGTGTGAAGCTGGCCTTCGTGCGCGCCCTGCACGCGGCGGCCGAGCGGGCGACCGAGCTGGGCGCCGAGTTCGGCAAGAACTGAGCGCCGGGCCCCGGGGGCCCGTTCAGCGCACCCAACCGGCCAGCACGGTGCCGGCGAACACCGCCGCGCCCACCCAGTGGTTCAGGCGGAAGGCCTTGAAGCAGCCCTCGCGGCTGCGGGTGCGGATCAGCCAGCCGTGCCACACGACCTGGGCCGCCGCCACCCCGATGCCCAGCTGGTAGGGCCAGGCCAGGCCCAGGCGCTCGCCCACCCAGGCCCACAGGCCCAGGTAGAGGATGTAGAAGGCCATCACCGCGCGCACATCGTGCCGCCCAAGCGTGATGGCCGAGGTCTTGATGCCGATCTTCAGGTCGTCGTCGCGGTCGACCATGGCGTACTCGGTGTCGTAGGCCAGCACCCAGCACAGATTGCCCAGCACCAGCCACCAGGCATGCGGCGGCACCGAGGCGCCGACGGCCGACAGGCTCCAGTCCTGCCCGCCCTGCACCGCGCTGAAGGCCATCGGGATGCCGAAGCTGAAGGCCACGCCCAGCACCGCCTGCGGCATGGCGATGACCCGCTTGGCGTAGGGATAGAGCCCGGCCACCAGCACGGCGGGCACGGACAGCCAGATCGTCGGCGGGTTGGTGCTCAGCACCAGCACAAAGGACAGCAGCGCCAGGGCCGCGCCCACGCCCAGGGCTTCCTTGACACTGACCACGCCCGAGGTGACCGGCCGCTGCGCGGTGCGCTTGACGTGCAGGTCGAAGTCCTTGTCGGCCACGTCGTTGATGCAGCAGCCGGCGCTGCGCATGAGCACCGTGCCGGCGGTGAAGACGATCAGCAGATGCCAGCCCGGAAAGCCGTCGGCCGCCATCCACAGCGCCGACAGCGTGGGCCAGAGCAGCAGCAGCCAACCCGCGGGCCGGTTCCAGCGGATGAGGTCCAGGTACAGCGAGAAACGGGAGGGCGGCGCGGTGGTGGGCATGGCGGTGGGCATTATCCCGTCCCGACTCAGGGCAAGATGGGCACCACCCCACTTGAGAGGAATGTCGATGTCGTTTCTTTCTGCCGGCCATTCCCGGGCGATCCTGCTGGGACTGCTGGTGGTCGCTCCCCACACCCAGGCCGCCCCCCTGGCCGAGAGCCCCGCCCTGCTTCAGCAGCGCGTGGCGGCCCTGTTCGCGGGGCGCTACGTCAGCGCCCACTGCGACGAGCAGCCCAACCCGGAAGGGCGTCCCGCCGTTGCCGGCGAGCTGCGCATCACGCCGGACGGTCAGCTGGTGGTGGGGCCAGAGCGTGCCGCCCTGTTCGACCCGGCCGGCGAGCTGTCCTTCACCCTGGACCTCCAGGCGCGTCAGCTGTATCTGGACGTCAGCAGCGGTGAGCGCATGGCCCGTCTGGCCAGCACCGACGACAGCTTCCGGCAGGCCAGCATCGAGATCGGCCGCGGGGCGGGCAACGTGGCGCAGGGCCGCATCTGCGCCGACCTGGATGTTCGCGGCGCCCGCATCGTCGCCCAGCCGGAATCGGCGGCGGCACTGTTCGCCGAGGTCTACGACACCGGCGGCCGGACGATCAAGGGGCGCTGCCAGGCCGGCCGCAAGGCCGGTGGCCAGGATCGGGAGGCCAGTTTCAAGATCTCTGCCCAGGCCCTGGTCCTGAACGGCCACCCCCTGTCCTGGCCGGGTGGCCTGGGCAGGGTCTCCCTGGGCAGTCGCATGGCCGATCAGCAGGTCAACGGCAGCGTCGAATGGCTCAGCGGCGCGAACTTCCACGTCGAGCGCGGTGTGGGGCCTGGCGCCGCCTTCGTCAGCTTCTCCTTCAACGAGGCCGGCACCGAGTGGGCCTGCAATCCCTCCCCTTGACGATGCGCCGCCCCGCGGGCCCCGCGCTGCGGGCGCCGGATTACATCGTTGCAACATTCCGGGCCCGGCAAAGGCCCTAAGCTATCGGGTCGGCGCCGACCTGTCCGGCACCACAGAATGTGAACATGTCTGCCCAGATCCAACTCTGCATCGATGGCCAGCCCACGCGGCGCGAGGTCGCCCGCCTGGGCCGGCTGCAGCGCCTGCTGTGGCCCTGGGCCCGTGCGGCTCGCGGGCAGGCGGGCGTGACCTGCGGCAGCTGGCTGCGGCCGGCCCGCTGGGTCCACACCTTCGGGGCCCGGGGTCCGGTGGATGTGGTGTTCCTGCGGGCCGATGGGGTGGTGCTGGAGGTGGCGTCCCGCGTGGGCCCCTGGAAGTTGCTGCGCTGTCGGCAGGCCGCCTCGGCGCTGCGCCTGCGTCCTGGTGCCGCGCGGCGACTGGGCCTGCGGGCCGGCATGGCCCTGGACCTGATGTCCTGAGCCGACCGCTACAGTGGCGGCCACGCAGGCCGGCACCCCTGGCCGGTCAACCACCACAAGAAAGCAGTGACACCGTGGTGCATCCAGCCTGTTCCGCATGCCCGTCGCCCCGGGCGGCCACACTCTCCCGCCGCGGCCTGATCTTCGGGACGGTGGCCGCCGCGACACTCGTCGCCTCGGGCTGTGCCAGCGCCCCCCCGCATGTTGACGGCACCTTCCTGCAGCCCTGGCGCAGCCATGAGGCACTGTCGGCCGAGGACTGGCGGCAGCGCCTGGGCCTGATGCGCGAACTGGGTTGCCGCGAACTGGTGGTGCAGTGGACCGGTCTGTATGGCGCCGCCAACGACTGGATGCTGCCACCCGCCTTGCTGACCCTGCTGTTCGACGAGGCCGCCCGGCAGGGTGTGGGCATCCGCCTGGGCTTGCCCTATGACGAGCGCTGGTGGACCACGCTGGCTGCCCCGCAGCCCGGGGCCCTGCAGGCCTTCCTGGACCAGACGCGTGAGCGCAGTCTGGCGGCCATGCGCAGCGACCCCTGGTCGCGCCATGCGGCCTTCCTCGGCTGGTACCTGCCCTACGAGATCGACCAGTACAACTGGGCCGCGCCCGAGCGCCGCCGCATGTTGTGCGCCTGGCTGCAGACGCTGGCCGCCGAGCCGACGCGTCGCGGCCAGTCCCGGCTGGCGGTTTCCACTTTCTTCAGCCGTTTGCAGACCACCGGCTCGCTGGACGGGTTGTGGGCCGAGATCCTGGATGTGGCCCCCCTGCGGCCGATGCTGCAGGACGGCGTCGGCGTGGCTGGCATGGGCAATTACGCGGGGCTGGAGCCGCTGCGCCGGCTGCTGCGCCAGCGCGGCGTGGCCTTCGACCTGATCGTCGAGCTGTTCGAACAACTGCCGCCCGAGCCCGGTCGGCCGGAGGCATTCCGGGCCCGGGCCGCGACGATGCAACGTGTGCGCGCCCAGCTGGCGGTGGCGCACAGCTATGGCGCGGAGCATGTGCTCGCCTACGCCTTCGATCCCTGGCTGCAGGGCGACACGCCCGAAGCCCGGCAACTGCTGCAGGATTGGCGCAACAGCCTGTGATGGGATTGCGGCGCCCTTTTTTCCAAATCGGGCGATGGCAGATGAGCGCGGGCGGGCCCCCGCTCACGGCCACCAAAAAGCAACCATATACTTCAAAGTGTATCAATTGTTTGCAAGACTGGCCTGCGCATGAACGATGCTGAATCCCCGTCCTGGTCGGACCGACTGGATGCCATGGCGGCCGTGGCCGCCCAGCATGCGGATGCGGTCGACAGCGAAGGCCGCCTGCCCACCGAAGTGTTGGAAACCCTGCGGGCCCAGGGCCTGATGGGGCTGCTGGTGCCCGAGCGCTTCGGTGGGCCGGGCCTGCCCTTGCGCACCGTGGTCAACGTCTGCCGCCGCTTGTCCGAACACTGCGCGGCCTCGGGGCTGATCTATGCCATGCACCAGTCGCAGTCGGCCGTCGCCATTGCGCATGCCCAGGACAGTGCCTGGCACCAGCGGTTGCTGACCCGCATGGCGGCCGAGCAGCTGCTGGTGGCCTCGGCCACCACCGAGGGGGCGACCGGTGGTGCGATCCGATCCAGCGTCTGCTTTCTGGACCTGCAGCCCGATGGCCGCCTGAACCTGCGCAAGAACGGGGCCGTCATCTCCTATGCGCCGGCTGCCGATGTGATCCTGGTCAGCGCCCGCCGTGCCGAGGATGCCGCCGCTTCCGAGCAGCGGCTGGTGGCGGTGCTGGCCGAGCAGTACACGCTGCACCCCCATGCGCCCTGGAACCCCATCGGCATGCGCGGCGCGCGCACGGACCGCTATGACCTCCAGGTCTGTTGCGCGCCCGAGCAGGTCTATGCCGAGCCCTTCTCGGTGCACATGTCGCAGACCATGCTGCCCACCTCCCATCTGCTGCTGGGCGGGGTGTGGCTGGGCATTGCCGTGTCGGCTCTGGGCCGGGCGCGCGCCTTCCTGCGGCATCGCAACCGGGGCGGTGCGCCGCTCAATCCCATTGCCAACCTGCGCCTGGCCGAAGGTGAGGCCCTGGTGCAACAGTTCCGCGGAATGCTTGCCGCCTGCATGGCTCTTTACGAAGACGCCGACGGTCCGGAGACCGCCACCGAGCGCATGGTGAGCTACAACACCCTCAAGGTGGGTGCCTCCGAGCTGGTGGTGCGCGTCACCGACATCGCGCTGCGCATCTGCGGCATCCAGGGCTATATGGAGCCTGGCGAGTTCTATCTCAGCCGCCACATCCGAGACGCCCATGCCGCAGCGGTGATGGTCAATGATGACCGCATCCTGGGCAGCCTCTCCTCCGTCGTGCTGGGCGTGCCGCTCCGCCGAGACCTCTGAACCCGGCGGGTCCCCTTGACGCGCCTTCCTGCCGCATGGCTCTGCCGGCCTGAACGAACATGACCACACCTGCCGAGATCGAAGAACAACTCTGCGCCATGATCCACGCCGCCATTCTGAAGAAGGTGGACCCCGACGATCCGCTCTTGGAGAGCGGCCTGCTCGATTCTGCAACCGCTGTGGAGTTGATGCTCGGCGTCGAAAGCCGTTTTGGCTGCACGGTGCCCATCACCGAGGCGCAGGAGCACCTGTACTCGGTGCGCACACTGGCGACCTTCGTGGCACAGAACATCTGATCGCACAGAGGCCGACCATGCATTTCGACCTGGACGGTGCCTGCTTCGTGGACACGGCCCAAGGGGGGGAACTGCCTGCCGTCATCGCCCGTGATCGCGTGCTGGACTGGCGCACCCTGCACCGCGAGGCCCAGGCCTGGTGCGAGGAGGCTCGCCGCCTGGGCCTGGGCGAGGACATGCCCATCGTCATCCGCGGCCACAAGGAAGCGGCCTTCATGGTGGCGTTGACCGGCGCCCTGATGCTGCGCGCGCCCTTCGTGCCGGTCGACACGGTCTATCCGCAGGAGCGGCTCAACAGCATCACCGGCATCCTCGACGCCCACCTTCTCTACGACGCCGGGGCCGGTCGCTTCGAGTCCCTGCGCGGCGGGCCTGGCCGGGCCCTGGCCGAGCAGGGCCTGTGCTACGTGATGTTCACCTCCGGCACCACGGGCCAGCCCAAAGGCGTGCAGATCGGCCGCGAGGGCGTGCGCGGCCTGATCGACTGGATGCGGCTGGACTTCGGTCTGGGCGAGCGGCCGGTCTTCCTCGACCAGACCGTGTTCAGCTTCGACGTTTCGCTGTACGACGTCTTCGGCACGCTGGCGCTGGGGGGCACCATCATGATGCTCGACCGCCAGGACGCGGCCTCGCCCCTCAAGGTGGCCTCGCTGATCGCCGAGCATGGGGTCACCACCTGGGTCTCCACCCCGTCATTCGCGCAGCAGCAGCTGATCAACCCGGGTTTCTCGCAGGCTGCCCTGCCCAGCCTGCGCACCTTCGTCTTCTGCGGTGAACCCCTGCCCGTGCCGCTGTGCCGGCAATTGCGCAAGCGCTTCCCCGAGGTGCCGCTGCTCAACACCTACGGTCCCACCGAGGCCACCGTGGCCACCACCCTGCTGGTGGTGGAGGATGCGATGCTGCAGGCGGACACGCCACTGCCCATCGGCCATGCCAAGCGCGGCAGCCAGGTCTATTGCGATGAGGGCGAGCTGTGCATCGCGGGCCCGCATGTGATGCGTGGCTACATCAATCGGCCCGACCTGAACGAGACCCGCATGTTCATGCGCGAGGGGCAGCGCGGTTTTCGCACCGGCGATCTGGGCAGCGAGGCGGGGGACGGCATGCTGTTCTGCCATGGCCGGATCGACGACCAGATCAAGCTCCATGGCTACCGGCTGGAGCTGATGGAGGTGGATGCCGCGCTCTCGGCCTTGCCGGGGGCACGGGCCTGCGCGGCCGTGGCCCTGCGCAAGCCCAATGGCGCGGTGGTGCGTCTGGTGGCTTTCGTGGAGATGGGCCAGGAGGCCGCCGCGCTGCCGCCCGAACTGGCCGACTGGAAGGGGCTGCTGGCCGCCCGCCTGCCGCACTACATGATTCCCTCCGAGCTGCTGCCCTGCGCGCAGCTGCCGGTCTCGGTCAACTACAAGACCGACCGTGCGCGTCTGGCCCAGCTGTACGAGGCGCTCAACGCTTGACGGCGTCGGTCCGGCTGGGCTGCAGGCTCAGCACCGGCCGCGCGGCCGTGCCGGTCATGAACAGGCTCAGATGATCGCCGGCCTGCAGTGTGGGCAGGGCCTGTGCGGGGCTGGCGACGGTGCCACACACCGCCACCAGCTGGGCATGCACCGGGTTCACCGCCCGTGCGGCCGCCCCCAGGGGCGGCACATCGCGCAACACCGCGGCGCCGGCGGGTGCGATCTGCAACTGGGCGGCGGTGCAGCCCGGCACCAGGTTGTAGAAGCGCAGTTCGGCCTTGAGGGCATCGGGTGGCTCGCCGGTGTCGTCGATGGCCGTGAAGGCATAGTGCGCGCCCTCGCGCCGCAGCACCCATGAGCTGAAGTGGTCGGCCTGTGCCTCCAGCGTGGCCACCGGCTTGCCGTCCACCTGCACCGTGAAGCGGTGCCCGCCGGCCACGATGGCATAGCTGGTGGCGGGCGCCTGCGGGCCGATGCGCTGCGCCGGGCCGCTGGCCACCTGGACCTGCAGCGCCTCGCGCAGCGGGTTGATCACCCGCACGAAGGCGGAGCCCGCGGGCGGGCGGGCGGCGTAGAGCTGCGAGAGCGTGCTCTCCTGCGCGCCGACCGGCACGACGGCCAGCAGCGTGACGACGAGGGTCAGGGGCCGCAGGGCGGCACCGCCATGGCGATGAAGGTGGCGAAGCACAGGGGTGGGCATCAGAACTGGAAGTAGAGGAAGCGCGTCTCGCGGTGCAGGTTCAGCAGGCACCACAGCAACAGGGTCAGCACGGCGGTCAGCCAGCGCAGATCGGGCTGCCAGCGCAGCCAGGCGGGGGAGGCCTCCTGCGTTTTGGCCAGCGCGGGTGAAAAGCGTCCCAAGATCTGGTGGGCATTGGGCATGAACCAGGCGATGGCCAGCAAGCCCCCGATCAGCAGGACCTGCAGATGCCGGCCCAGCAGCACCTGCCAGCCTGCCCAGCCCTGCGCCGCCAGCAGGCCGAGCGCTGCGGTGTCGAAGGTCTCCGCGCCGCGCAGGCCGGCCATGCCACGGAGCAGTGCCAGGGCATCGGCCACATTGCTGGCGCGGAAGAACACATGGGCCACCGTCACCGCCATGAAGGTGAGCAGCACACAGCCGAGCCGCCACAGCAGGCGCGTGAACGCAGCCTGAGGATTGAAGCGTTGCCCAAAGACGAGGCGCCAGCCATGGTTGATGCACAGGTAGCTGCCGTGCAGCAGCCCATAAATGAAGAACTGCAGGCCTGCGCCATGCCAGATGCCCGCCAGGCCCATGGTGTAGAGCGTGGGCCAGGCGATCATCAGCGCGAAGCCGCCCGGCGTGCGGCTGCCGGCGCCGCCCACCGGCAGGCCGCGCCGGCTGCGCCAGCGCGATACGCGCATGGCCATGGGGTAGTACAGATAGCTCGTGATGTAGCGCGTCAGCGTCATGTGCCAGCGGGCCCAGAACTCGATGATGTTGGGGGCCTTGAATGGCGAATTGAAGTTCAGCGGGAAGCGCACGCCGAACATCTTGGCCAGGCCCAGCGCCATGTCGGAGTAGCCGGAGAAGTCGAAGTACAGCTGCAGGCCGTAGGCGAGCGCAGCACCCCAGGCACCCCAGAACTGCGCATCACCCGGGGTGGCGAAGCCCGCATCCGCATAGGGGGCGATGCTGTCGGCCAGGATCACCTTCTTGGCCAGGCCGATCACGAAGAGCGTGCCTCCCACCGACAGGTTGTCCGCCCGGAAGCGGTAGGTCTGGGGCTGGTCGAACTGCGTCATCATCTCCTTGTGGTGCAGCACCGGCCCCGCGATCAGGTGCGGGAAGAAGGTCACGAACAAGGTGTGGTTGAGCAGGCTGGAGGATTTGACTGCACCGGACTGGCAGTCCAGCAGGTAGCCGATCTGCGTGAAGGTGAAGAACGAGATGCCCAGTGGCAGCAGGATGTCCTGTACCGGGCCGGTGTGCAGACCCAGGCCGGTCAGCGCCTGCAGCAGCGTGCTGAAGTACTTGTAGTAGAAGAGCAGAGCCAGGTTGCCGACCACGCCGGCCGCCGTGATCCATCTTTGTCGGCGCTTGTGGGTCGCATGGCGCAGGATCAGCAGGCTGAAGCCATGGTTGACCAGGATCGAGCCCACCAGCAGCCCGACGAAGGGCGGGTTCCACCACCCGTAGAACACGAGCGAGGTCAGGCACAACCACAGGGCCGCCCAGCGCAGCTGCAGTGCGGCCAGGGCGTAGTAGCTGCCCACCGCCACCGGCAGGAAGAGGAACAGGAAGAGGTAGGAGTTGAACAGCATGCGCGTCAGGGCAGGGCGGCGGCGGCACGCTGTTCCTCCGGCGAGAGCGGCAGCGACAGCGAGAGTTCGGAGAAGGTCCAGACCACCAGCTTGAGGCCGGCGGGCCAGCGCGGGCGCTGGGCCAGGGCAGCCAGCATGGCGCCCGAGAAGTAGCCGCCGTCCTGGTTCAGGGCCCAGACCTCGCGGCCGAGCTGGCGGCCCAGGCGGTCCGAGAATTCGCTGCGCGAGCCGTTCGAATCGCCCACCAGCAGCACCTCGACCGGCGGACCGGCGTCCAGCAGGCCGCCGGTCGGCACGGGGGCGATGTGTTCGGGGCGCACCTGGTCCAGGGGCGGGCGCCAGCCCTCGGGCAGACCATCCAGGCCGGCCAGCACGATCAGGTCGCCCACGCGGGGGGCCGGTGCCGCACCGAGTTCGTCGCTGAAGCGCTGCGGGCCGGGGCCACCCAGCAAGGGCAGGGCGCTGTGGGCGATGCTGGCTGCCGCCGCTTCGGCACCCGCAGGGTTCATGTGCACATCGGTGCGGTAGTAGGCCTGGGGCAGTGCGCTCAGGGCCGGGCGCAGGTCCACCGACGGTACGCCGACCGCGCGCAGCCGCATCTGCCAGTCGTCCCAGCGCGCCTGCATCCGCGCTGAGCGGGTCTCGCCGCACAGCTGGGCCGCCGCGATGCGCGACTTGTCGGGCACCACCGCCACCAGCAGCTGCACCCCCTGCGCCTTGAGCAGGCTGGCCCAGTGCTGCATGAGGGCAATGCGGCGCGCATAGGCCGCGTTGTCGCCGGCCTGTGGGCGCAGGCCGTCGTTGTAGAAGAGCCAGCCTGGGCAGCCTTGGCTCACCTGGGGCCCCAGGTCGCCCAGCGCACGGTAGCGCAGGCCGGCGCTCCAGCGGGCCCAGGCCGACTGGCCTGGCCAAGTGCCCAGCACCTGGTTCATGGTGGCTTGCGTGCCGAGCTCGCGCCAGGGCAGGGTGCGGGAGCTCAGCACGCCCGCCAGACGCACCGCGCCCCAGGCGCAACCCAGGGCCAGCAGCAGCGCGATGGCGGCCGCGAAGCGCTGATGTTGGCGATCTGAAAGAGGAGGGGTGTCGGGCCCTGGGGTGGCCATGGTCACGCCAGGGCGGTCAGCAGCCGCTGCTGCCAGGCGTCAGCGGCAATCACCGAGGCGCTGTCCCACAGGCCGCGCGCGTCCGGCGGCAGGTGGAAGTTGGGTTCGAACAGCTGCCACACGAGCACCTGCGGGCGCTGCTGGCGAAAGCTGCTCGACTCCAGGTATTCGATCAGCACGCGCCAGAAGCCCACGTCGCCAGGCTTCCAGTTGACCGACACCGGCCGGTCAAGCAGGTTGGAGAGCTTCTGCGGGAAGCCGAAGTAGGGTTGCACCATGCTGTTGCCGGTGACGTGCACCGGCGCGGGGGCATCCGCCAGCAGGCTTTGGCTTTCGGCGGCGCGACGCACGGAGAAGATCTCGCGCCCGATGGCATGGCGTTGCTCGGCCGAGAGGAAGCGCTCAGCCAGATCGCCGAAGCGCCGCTCGTTGACCATGGGGCCCAGCGCCATGCCGGTGCCGGCCTGTCCGGCCAACTGGGGCACCTTCTGGTGGATCAGTTCCGCGGTGGCCTGGGCCGTGGCGTCGGCCGCCGGTTGGGCCCAATGCTGGTCGGTACGGTAGTAGACGGCTTGCCCGCTGGCACGCAGGGCCTGCAGCAACCGGGCGTCGTCGAAAGTGGCCACACCGGCCGCCTGCAGGCGCGAGAGGATGCCGGCGTAGCGCTGGCGCATCTCGGGCGTCAGCGAGACATCGGCGGGCAGCTTGTCGGCATAGAGCTGGATCTTGTCGGGCAGCACCGGCGCGATCAGCGTCACCCCACAGGCGGCGAGCAGCCGGCTCACCTGCGCCACCCGGGTCACGGTGGCGTCAATGCCCTTCCAGTCGGGGGTGTCCTTGTTGCCCCAGGCGGCAAAGATGTAGTGGTCCTGACCCACGAAGGCCAGGGGGTCACTGGACTGGGGCCGGGCCGCAGAGGCCAGGGCCAGCCCCAGCGGCAGGCCCAGCAGGTGCCGGCGACGGAGGCCACAGGCAACGCGGTCAATGCGCATGGTCATCTTCTTTGAATGGGTTGCTGCGGGCTTGACACCTCTCTTTGTGGCGAATCGTTTCTGGAGGTCAACCGTCCGCTTGAAGCGGGCGATTCTATCGGCGAAACGTGACACCACATGTGCATGCCAGATGCAATGAGAAAAGTGTTAACACATGTGAGTTTAGTCTCTACATGTTGTGTATCCGACTCACCCGACCCTTCTTTCCTACCTATGATTTCGGGCGTAATTCACCGGATCGGCCCTGTTTACCTTCAGAAGTAACTTCAATGCTCCCCTGTGTCTGGAGAATCACGGCTTCTTGCCTGGAGTGACGCAATGCATGTCCTTTCCGTGTTCGGTACCCGCCCAGAGGCGATCAAGATGGCGCCCCTGGTGGCCGCCATTGGTGCCGAGCCCGACCTCACCAGCACGCTGTGCATCACCGGCCAGCACCGAGAGATGCTTTCGCAGGCGATGGACCTGTTCGGCCTTTCGGCCGACCACGACCTCAACGTGATGCGCCCCGGCCAGACGCTCAACGAACTGAGCGCGCGGCTGATCACCGGCATGGACCTCGTCCTGCGCAATGTCCAGCCCGACTGTGTCCTGGTGCATGGCGACACCACCACCGCGGCAGCCTGTGCTCTGGCGGCCTTCCACCTGCGCATTCCCGTCGGCCATGTCGAAGCCGGCCTGCGCAGCGGCAACATGCTCGCGCCGTTTCCGGAGGAGATGAACCGCCGCGCCGTGGATGTCATGAGCCAGTGGATGTTCGCCCCCACCCCCGCAGCCCGCCAGGCCCTCGAACTCGAGAACCTCAGCGGCCGCATCTGGGTGACCGGCAACACCGTCATCGATGCACTCGGCGCCGCGCTGGCCAAGATCGACAGCAGTCCCGCTCTGTCCAGCATGCTGGCCGAACGTTACACCTGGTTGGACCCCCGGCGACGCGTCGTGCTGGTCACAGGGCACCGACGCGAGAATTTCGGTGACGGATTTCGCCAAATCTGCGCCGCCCTGCGTGCGCTGGCGCAACGTGACGACGTGCAGCTCGTCTACCCCGTGCATCTGAATCCCAGTGTGCGCAGCGTTGTTCTGGAGATGCTGCAGGGCCTGCCCAATGTGCATCTGCTCGACCCTGTGGGCTACCTCGACTTCATCTGGTTGATGCGCCGCGCCCATCTGATCCTGACCGATTCCGGCGGTGTCCAGGAAGAGGCGCCTTTCATGGGCAAGCCCGTCCTGGTGATGCGCGACGTGACCGAGCGGCCCGAAGCGGTCGCCGCCGGCACCGCGCAGCTGGTCGGCACCGACGCCGCCCGGATCATCCAGGCAGCCAACCGTCTGCTCGACGACGACACTGCCTACCGCGACGTGAGCGGACGCGCCAATCCCTACGGCGATGGCCGCGCCTGCCGGCGCATCGTCGATGCCCTGTGCGGCCGTCCGGTGGCCGAATTCATGGCGCCAGCCTCGCCGCTGCGCACAGCCTCCCTTTCCAGCCTCGATCTCGCATGACCCAGTCTCACCGTGCCCTCGCCAGCGCTGTACTGCTGCTCGGCGCCGCCATCGCGACCTCTCCTTGTCGTGCCGCCAGCCCACTCACCGGGGCCCTGCAGCAGCTGCAAGGCGACACCTGGGTCACGCGCAGCTTCACGCTGGCCGATCTGGGCATCACCCAGACGGTGCTGATGAGCGGCTTCGACAGCCGTCAGGAATTCTTCGTGCCGGTGCCGCGTTCGGTGCCCATCGCCGAGGCGGGCATCGACTTCAAGGGCCGCTACTACAAGGCCGAAGAAGGTCGCACCTCGGTGCTGCTGTCTGTCAACGGGCGGCCGTCCCATGCCCAGCAGATCGAGTCGGCCGAGGGGGATGCGGGCCAGGTGTTGAAGGTCGACCCCCGCACCATCACCGGCGGCTTCCTGCGCCTGGGGGTGAATTGGGTCAACAACGTCACCCACCGCATTTGCGAGGTCGATCGCGCCACGGGCAATGTGCTGGCCGTCGAGCCTGACACCCGCATCAGCTACCGCTTCGCCAGCAGCGCACTGAACTCGCTCAGCGATGCCTGGGTGGCGCTGCCACCGCATCCCACCCTGCTGGTGGCGGGCAAGGGGCTGTCCAAGTCGGCCTACGACAGCGCCTGGCGCCTGGGCGTGGCGCTGGATCATGCGGGCCGCCCTGTCACGGTGAAGGCCTTCCCCGCGCCCGGCGACACCGTCGACACCCAGGGCTGGCAGGTGCCGCCCGCGCTGGCCGCTTTGCCGGCTTTCGCGGCCCTGGGTGCGGGCGAGTCCCGCCACGTGCTCAAGAACGCCGCCGAGGTGGGCGCGCTCGTGCTGCTGGGCTCCGGCGCGGCCAGCGGGGACGTGGTGGTGATGGATGGCGCCCTGCGCCAGCAGATCAATGCGGCCCTGGATGCCGTGGCGGCCCAGTGGGCTGGCGACAGCGAAGCCGCCCGTGTGTTCGCCGACTGGCGCGCACGCCAGCGTGCGCTGACCGCCGCGGGCGTGCCTTCCCACCAGGTCCAACTGGCCACGCTGGGCGGGCGGCCGGTGATCGTCGTGGCCGAGGATGGCGGGGCCCAGGCGGCCGGCGCCTTCGAGGACGCCTGGCGCAACATGCTGGTCGGCGCCAACGCGGTGATCGACAAGGCCGATACCGCGCAGGCCTACGACCAGGCCCTGCTGCGGCCCACCCAACTGGGCGGCAGCAGCACCAACTTCAATGTCGTCGCCACCGGCGACTGGACGGTCACGCTGCCCTTGGCCGCCGTGTCGGCAGACGGCCGCATGCCCTCGGACATGTCGGTGGATGTGGCGGCCGCCCCGGGGGCCTCCTCCACCCGGCCCGTGGCCTCGGTGTTCTGGAACGACAACCTGCTGGGCGCCCGCCAGCTCCAGGCGGACGGACATGCCGAGCGCATCGATGTGTCCGTGCCGAGCTACGTGCTGGGCCTGCGCAACGTGCTGCGCGTGTCCTTCCAGCGCCAGCCTTACTCCAAGGACTGCAACGAGCTGCCCCAGGCCTTCCCGGTGCAGGTGCTGCCCAGCACCGTCCTGCGGACCACCTCCGCCCGGCCGGATGGCAGCTTCGTCGGTCTGCTGCCCCTGATGGCCGACCAGCCCCAGGTGGCCGTGCCCGAGTCCTTCCTCGCCGATGCGCCCGCCAGCCTCGGGCGCCTGATCCGGCTGGCCGGTGCTGTGGGCGTCTCGCCTGTGCGGGCCGAACTCGTCTTCGGCAGCGCAGGCAAGGCCTTCTCGCCCACACGGCCCTTCCTGGCCGTGCAGCAGCCCGTGGATGGCGATGACATGCGGGTCGAGGTCAAGCAGGCCCACCTGCGTCTGGCGGGCCGGGAGGCGCCCTGGCTGGATGTGGGCGACGTGGCCCGGCTCAGTGCCGCCGAGGTGACCGAGGCCCATGGTCAGCCGGGCATCCTGTGGCAGCCGCTGGGCACGCCGGCGGCCTTCGACAAGCCCTTCCTGCTCAACCGGGGTGATGTGGCCGTGCTCTCCAACGAAGGTCCGGTGGCCTGGCTGGACAGCCGCACAGGCGACACCGGCCAGGGCCATGGCCTGTTCGGCGGGTGGCTGCGCTGGGGGGTGACGGGCTTCGTGTTCGCGCTGCTTCTGCTGCTGGCCCTGCTGCTGGTGGCTCGGCGCCTCAAGCGCCGCCAAGGCCAGAACCCGAGCCATTGACACCCCTTCTCGCCACGCACCCCGCAGGCCTGTTGCGCGCCTATGTCGACGCTGTACCTCCCCTATCTGCTGGCTGACTACTACCGCACGCTGGAAGTGCTGACGGCGGCGGTGGCGGTCATCGTCCTGATCTCCGGCCTGGACGACCTGTTCATCGACCTGTGGTACTGGGCGCGCGAAGCCTATCGCGCGCTCACCATCAAGCGCCGCTATGCGCCGCTGACCGCGCAGCAATTGCGCGAGCGGTCCGAGCAGCCGATGGCCATCATGGTGCCGGCCTGGCTGGAGTACGACGTCATCGCGCCGATGCTGGCCAACATGGTCTCGACGCTGGAGTACAGCGACTACGTGATCTTCGTGGGCACCTACTGCAACGATGAACGCACCATCGCCGAGGTCGAGCGCATGCGCCGCCGCTACCGGCGCCTGGTGCGGGTCGAGGTGCCGCACGCCGGTCCGACCTGCAAGGCCGACTGCCTCAACTGGGTGGTGCAGGCCCTGTTCCGCCACGAGCGCACCACCGGACGCCCCTTCGCCGGCGTGGTGCTGCACGACAGCGAGGACGTGCTCCACCCACTGGAGCTGCGCTACTACAACTACCTGCTGCCGCGGATGGACTTCATCCAGCTGCCGGTGACCTCGCTGGAGCGCCACTGGTTCGAGCTGGTGGCCGGCACCTACATGGACGAGTTCGCCGAGTGGCACAGCAAAGACCTGGTGGTGCGGGAAAGCATGGCCGGCGTCGTGCCCTCGGCGGGCGTGGGCACCTGCTTCTCCATGCGCGCGCTGCGCACCCTGGCCGAAGAGACCCAGAACCAGCCCTTCAATGTGGACAGCCTGACCGAGGACTACGACATCGGCAACCGGCTGGGCCAGCTCGGCATGAAGCAGATCTTCGGGCGCTTCGCGGTGGACTACGTGACCCGGCGCACCACCTGGTTCGGCCTGGGGCAAGAGAGGGTCCAGGGCCTGCACATGCCGCTGGGCGTGCGTGAGTTCTTTCCTGACACCTTCCGCACCGCATACCGCCAGAAGGCCCGCTGGACCCTGGGCATCGGCTTCCAGGGGTGGGCGCTGGTGGGCTGGCGCGGTTCGCTGGCCACCAAGTATCTGCTCTACCGCGACCGCAAGGGCCTGATCACCTCCTTCGTCGCCATCCTGGCCTATGCGCTCGCACTCAACCTCACCCTGTTCCTGCTGGCCAATGCGGTGGGCTGGTGGACGGTGTACTACCCACCGCTGCTGCGGCCGGGCAGCTGGTTCGTCACGCTGATCCAGATCAATGGGGTGCTGCTGCTGTGGCGCATGCTGCAGCGGGCCTATTTCGTCCAGCGCATGTACGGCTGGGAGCACGCGCTGCTGTCCGTGCCGCGCATGGTGGTGGGCAACTTCATCAACGCCGCAGCCACCGCACGCGCCTGGCGGCTCTTCCTGTCCCACAAGCTGCTGGGCACGCGCCTGGTCTGGGACAAGACCATGCACGACTTCCCTTCGGACGATCAACTGGTCCAGACCCGTCAGCGCCTGGGCGAGGTGCTGCTGTCCTGGCGCGCCATCGACCCCGAACAACTGGAAGAAGCCCTGCGCCTGCAGGCCAGCACCCACCGCCCGCTGGGCACCATCCTGGTGGAAAGCGGGCAGCTCGACCATGCCACGCTGCAGGAGGCCCTGGCCTTCCAGCAGGGGGATGCGGGCACCGCCGATCTGCCGACTTCCCAAGCCTGCGCATGAAGCCATTGCACCGCGAGGTCACGCTGGCCGCGGCCCTGGCCCTGGCCGGCGTCTGCCCGACGGGTTCGGCCCGGGCGGCCTTCACATTGGATGGGGCGTCCAGCCTCAGTCTCACGCCCCTGGGCGGGGATGACTCCGCTGCCTCGCGCCACCGGGCGCGCCAGCAGGTGGGCTCGAGCCTGGCGGCATCGCTGATGCCGCAGTCCCCGGATGCGCTGGTCCGGCGCGTGGGCAGTCCCTCCGAGCTTCCGCCGCGGCGCCCCCCGGCCCCCGTCCGTTCGCGCACGCGTTCATCGGCCCAGCTCGCGGACGAGGGCTTCAAGGCCTACAACCAGGGCCGCTACGAGATCGCCCTGGCGCGGGCGCAGGCCGTGCTGCGGCTGCATCCCGATCACACGCGCATGCTGTTGCTGCGCGTCTATGCACTGCAGAAGCTCGGCCGTGTGGACCAGGCACGGCAGGCCCTGGTCCAGGCCATCGCCCAGGGCCATGGCAGCCCCGAACTCCAGGCCGCGCTGACCAACCTGAGCCCGCCGGTGACGGCGGGCGGCACACCCGTCAGCGAGGCGTACCGCCGCGGCTTTCCCATCGCCACCGAGGGCTACACCCGCTACAACGACGGCCAGTATGCCGAGGCTGCCGCGCTGGCCGAGCGTGCCCTGCGCATCGACCCCAGCCAGGGGAGTTGGGCGCTGCTGTGGATCAACGCGCTGGAGAACCAGCAGCGTTACGAGAACGTGCTGAGCGCCGGGGAAACCGCCATCGCCCTGGGGGCCCCCAACCGGGATGCCATCACGGCCCGCATGCGGCTGGCGCGGCAGGCCATTGCCGCCCAGCACGCGCAGGTCGCCTATGCCGACCTGAACAAGGGGCGCCCGCGTGAGGCCCTGCCGGAGGCGCGCGAGGCCGTGCGCATCGCGCCCGAGGTGGGCAGCCACCATCTGCTGCTCATCAGCGTGCTGCAGGCCCTGCGCGACGATGTCGCGGCCGAGCAGGCGGCCACCGAGGCCTTGGCCGCGGACGAGGAGACCACCGCCGTGCGTCTGCTGCGGGCCTTTCTGCGCCAGTCGCTGGGCGATCCCGCGGCGGCGCAGAAGGACATCGACGCCGTTCTGGCCCTGGATTGGCCCACCCCCGAGCAGCAGCGCAACGCCCGCCTCATCGGCGCCGACCTGGCCCTGGCGGCCGGCGAGGCCGATCTGGCCAGGGCCCGACTGGCGCCGCTGCCCGAGGACGATGCCCAGGCCCGCACCCGGCGCCAGCGCGCCGATCGCCTGGGGGGAGGGGATGACGACACGGACCTCAGCCTGAGCACGCATGCGCCCATGCAGCTGTGCCGCGACACGCCTTACGGCACCGTCTGCGAGCTGGTGCCCTGGGACGATCCGGGCACCGACAGTCCCGCCAGCCGGGCCTATGCCGCCTATGGTCGCCGGCAGTACGCGCAGGCCATCGATCTGGCGCGCCGCGCCGTGGCCGAGCAGCCCGACAGCGAGACCAACCAGAATCTGCTGACCACCGCGCTGGCGGCCGGCGACCCGGCGCAGCAGCAGGAGGCCATGGAGCGTCTGAACGCCGCCCTGGCCGTGCGGCCCCATGATGTGGGCCTGCTGCGCCAGCGGGGCTATCTCCACACCGCCTTCAAGCAATACGAGCTGGCCCTGCGCGACTTCGTGGCCGCGCGCACCACGGGCGCCGCGCCCGAGAGCAACGTGCTGGACGAGGCCTATGCCACCGCCGCGGTGGGCAACCGGCCCGCCGCGGCCGCCATGCTGCACCAGGCCATCGACGACGCCGATGCCGGCCGGCTCACGCTGGACGCCCAGCAACGCTTCGACACCCGCAGCGCCATCGCCAACTTCTCGCGGGACTGGGGCTTGAATGCCTCGGTGGGTTACCAGGGCGCCCGTGCCGCGGCCAGCCGGCTGACCGGCCAGCCGGTGTCCGTGCCGGGCAACTCGACCTTCAGCACCCTGGAAGCCTACTGGCGCCCGCCGGAGTTCATCAACAGCAGCAACCGCACCTTCGAGGTCTACGGGCGCCTGTCCGGCACCCTGCACAGCGGCCCCACGCTGACCCCGGCCCAGGTGGTGGACAACCCCTGCGGCGGCTCGGTGACCGTGCCCGACGGCTCCACCAAGGGCGCGACCGGCTGGCCTTCGACGACGGGCGCCATCGGGGCGCGCTTCACGCCCGATGTGAGCACCAACCTGACCTTCGGCATCGAGCGCGAGCTGCTGCTGGGCTCTGCCACCCGCTCGGGAAAGCTCAATCCTGAACCCAACGCGGTGCGCTGCTCGCTCTACAACCAGGCCGCCAGCGTCGACTACCGGGGCAACGCGGCCTCGGGGGGGTGGCAGGCCTACATGCTCTATGGCTTCTATGACGGCACGGGGCTGCGGCTCGACGTGTCCGACTGGTACACCATGGAAGGCTATCTGCAGGCCGGCTACACCCTGCTGGACCATGGTGTGCGTTACACCGAGCGCGACGCCACCGGCCAGCCCATGGCCTCCGGCAGTGGCCGTCTGCGGCGTGGGCAGGGCTTCGCCGCCGGCGAGGTCCGCATCGGCCGCAGCCTGCGCACCCCCTTCAGCGATCGCACCGTCATCTTCCCCCACATCACGGTGACGGCGGACTGGTACGCCACCGACGCGCGCGCCAGCGGCGTGCCTTTGTCCGAGGCCAGCAGCTTCGGATTGGCCGGCAACGGCAACAGCAGCTCGGTTGCCGCCGGCGTGGGGGTGAACCTGCGCCAGTGGCTCCACGAAGACCACTACAACGCCCAGCGCTCCCACCTGGATCTGTCTCTGCAGTATCGCGCCCGCGTGGGCGGCGACGCCGGGCGGGCCAAGGGCGTGTTCATGACGCTGATCTACGCCTACTGACCGGCGCCGGAATCGGCGCCGGCCCCGCTCGCCGGACTGTTCGGCCAAGGCGGCCGAGGCGGCCGGGTGGGGGCTCAGTCCCCCATGCGCTGCTGGAACACCAGCCCCGCGTGCTCGCGCAGGGCGTGGAACTTGATCTTGGGCCAGTTCTCCTGGATCGCGCGCAGCTCGCCCGCGTACTCCAGCAGCAGGGTGGGCGCGTCCACCGCGTCCAGCGCCATGCGGTGGCTGTTGCCGTCGATGAAGCGCTTGAGCTCCTTCTCGCCGCCGTCGGCCTCGTCGCAGGTGACCCAGCGGGCCACGTTGAAGCGGGCCGGCAGGATGCGGGCCTTCACGCCGTACTCGTGTTCCAGGCGGTGGGCCACCACCTCGAACTGCAGCTGACCGACCGCACCCAGCAGCAGCACGCTGCCGGCCATGGGGCGGAAGACCTGGATCGCGCCTTCCTCGCCCAGCTGGGTCAGGCCGGCGCGCAGCTGCTTGGTCTTGAGGGGGTCGGCCACTTCGACCGAGCGGAACAGCTCCGGCGCGAAGAAGGGCAGGCCGGTGAACTGCAGGGCTTCGCCCTCGGTCAGGGTGTCGCCCAGCTGCAGCACGCCGTGGTTGGGGATGCCGATGATGTCGCCGGCATAGGCCTCGTCCAGCAGCTCGCGCTTCTGGCTCATGAAGGTCACCACGGTGTTGGGCCGCAGGGTCTTGCCGCTGCGCACCACCTTCATGTTCATGCCGCGCTCGAACTTGCCCGAGGCCACGCGCAGGAAGGCGATGCGGTCGCGGTGCGCCGGGTCCATGTTGGCCTGGATCTTGAAGACCACGCCGGTGAACTTGGACTCGTCCGGGTTCACCGTGCGCTGGATCGCCGGGCGCGGGCCCGGGGCCGGGGCCAGGTCGACCAGCGCGTCCAGCACCTCCTGCACACCGAAGTTGTTGACGGCCGAGCCGAAAAACATCGGCGTCTGGCGGCCGGCCAGGAACTCGGCCTCGTCGAAGGCCGGCGCGGCCTCGCGCACCAGCTCGATCTCGCCGGCGGCCTGCTCGTAGACGTCGCCGAAGCGCTCGGACAGCGCCGGGTTGGCGATGCCCTCGATGATTTCCTCGGTGCCGGCCACGCGGTCCTCGCCCGGCGAGAACACGCGCATCTGGTCCTTGCGCAGGTCCAGCACGCCGCCGAAGAACTTGGCCATGCCCACCGGCCAGGTGAAGGGCACCACCGTCATGCCCAGCTCGGCCTCGATTTCGTCCATCAGGGCCAGCGGGTCCTTCACCTCCCGGTCCATCTTGTTGACGAAGGTGAGGATGGGCGTGTTGCGCGCCCGGCAGACCTGCAGCAGGCGCCGGGTCTGCGGCTCCACGCCGTTGGCCGCGTCGATCACCATCAGCGCCGCGTCCACCGCGGTCAGCACGCGGTAGGTGTCTTCCGAGAAGTCCTGGTGGCCGGGGGTGTCCAGCAGGTTGATGGTGCAGTCGCGGTACTCCATCTGCATGACGGAGGAGGCCACCGAGATGCCGCGCTGCTTTTCGATCTCCATCCAGTCCGACGTGGCGTGTCGACTGGCCTTGCGCGCCTTCACCGAGCCGGCGATCTGGATCGCGCCCGAAAACAGCAGCAGCTTTTCCGTCAGCGTGGTCTTGCCCGCGTCAGGGTGGGAGATGATGGCGAAGGTCCGGCGGCGGCGGACCTGTTCGGCGAGTTCGGCGGACATGGCGGGCTCGGCAGAGGGCGAAACCCGCCATTATCCGGCCCGTGTCAAGCCTTCGCCAGCGCGGCGACCCACAGCGGGTTGGGCGTGGGTTCGCCGATCTTGTGCAGCAGGTTGCGGTCGGTGTGGTGGAAGGGCTCGGCCTGGCCGCGGATCTGCAGCACCGTGTCCTCCTCGTAGCCCCAGCTGCCGTCGGCGTTCACCGTCACCTTGATGCGGAACTCGGTGGTCTTGAAGGCCACGTCCAGGAAGGGGGCCGAGCAGATGCCGAAGGTGTCCAGGCCCTGGGTGGCGACCAGCTCGAAGCTGGTGGCGTCCGGCGCGGCCGTGCCGCCGGCCAGGGCCGTCTGACCGCGCGGGATGGTCAGGGTGTGGATGACCGCGCCGGTGGCCGGCTCCCACAGCCAGTAGCCCACCTGCTCGTGGTAGGTCTTGACCTGGTCGGGCTTGGTGATGTGCGTGTGGTAACGCAGGCCGTAGAGCAGCTGCGGGCCGTTGGTCTGCGGGTCGATCGGCTGCAGCTCGATGCGTTCCACATAGGCCTGCTTCTTCGGGCCCTCGGCCTTGGGCTTCACATCCAGGCCGCGCTCGCCCTGCCAGATGCCGGCCATCGGGGCCAGGGGGCCCAGGTTGGCCAGCGTGTTCAGGTCGATGTCGCGGGGCTCGGTGTAGATGTCGCTCGGGAAGTCGCTCATGGCAGGGCGGCGGGGTTGATCTGACCCCATTGTGGGCCCGCGGCGGACTTCCCGCTCAGCTGGCGGCCATGCCGTGGACCATGGGCACCATCCAGAGGCAGCTGCCGGCCACGGTGACGCCCAGGCCCACCACCTGGCGCCAGCTCAGCGGGGCGGTGTGTCCGGACACCTGGATCGTCGGGACGATGGGAGCGGGGCGGCGGGGGATGCGGGGCATGGCGGTTTCTCCTGGATCGGTCCGACGTGGACCATGGACAGAAGGATAGCCAATGACTATTTGTTCATCTAATTCAATAGTTTTATGGCGGCAATAGCCCCGGTCGGCGCGCTCAGGCCGTCAGGCGCGCCACCCCGGGCAGCTCGCAGGCGTAGATGGCGTTGCGCAGCGCGGCAATGGCCTCGTAGCGGGTGAAGCTGCGCCGCCAGGCCAGCACCACCCGGCGCGAGGGCACCGGCGCGGCAAAGGGCACGAAGACCAGGTGCGGCTGGGGTTCGCGCGGCTGCGACAGCTGGGGCACCACGGTCACGCCCATGCCCGAGGCCACCATGTGCTTGATGGTCTCCAGCGAGGAGCCCTCGAAGCTCTTCTTGATGCCCTCGGTGTCGCTGGAGAAGCGGGCGAATTCGGGGCAGACCTCCAGCACGTGGTCGCGGAAGCAGTGGCCGGTGCCCAGCAGCAGCATGGTCTCGCGCTTGAGCTCCTCGGAGCTGATGGCATCGCGCTGGGCCAGCGGGTGCTGGGCGGGCACGGCCACCAGGAAGGGCTCGTCGTACAGCGGGGCGATGGCCAGGCCGGTGTCGGGGAAGGGCTCGGCCATGATGGCGCAGTCCAGCTCGCCGGTGCGCAGCATGTCCAGCAGCTTGACGGTGAAGTTCTCCTGCAGGATCAGCGGCATCTGCGGCGTCATGTCGATGGCATGGCGCACCAGTTCCGGCAGCAGGTAGGGCCCGATGGTGTAGATGATGCCCAGGCGCAGCGGGCCGGCCAGCGGGTCCTTGCCGCGTTGAGCGATCTCGCGGATGCCCTGGGCCTGCTCGATCACGCTCTGGGCCTGGCGCACGATGGCCTCGCCCAGCGGGGTCAGGCTCACCTCGTTGCTGCCGCGCTCGAAGATCTTGACGTCGAGCTCCTCCTCCAGCTTCTTGATGGCCACCGACAGGGTGGGCTGGGAGACATGGCAGGCCTCGGCCGCGCGGCCGAAATGCCGCTCGCGGGCGACGGCGACGATGTAGCGCAGTTCGGTCAGGGTCATGGCCGCATTGTGCAATCCCGGCCGGGCGCCACGCGGCCACCAAAGAAAACGCCGCGGGCAGGCCGCGGCGTGGGCAGGGCGCGGGCGGCCTGAACCGCCCGCGTCGGTCGGTCGGAACTCAGTTCACGTTGATGGCCGACCAGGCGGCCTTGACCGAGGCCAGTTCGGCGGAGGCCGAGCCGTACAGGTCGGTGGCCGCGCTGATGGTGGCGGTGCGGGCGGCCGCGTAGTTGGTGCTGGAGGTCATGTAGACGGTCAGCGCGCGGTACCAGATCTTGGCGGCCTTGTCGCGGCCGACACCCGTGACGCTGCCGGTGCCGGTCGCGGTCTTGGTGTTGCCCGCCACACAGGTCTTGGACGGCGAGCCGTTGGTCGTGCCCTCGGCCAGCATGTAGAAGAAGTGGTTGGCCGGGCCGGACGAGTAGTGCACATCCAGACCGCCCAGGCTGGAATACCAGCAGTCGGCCGAGGAGCCATCGGTGCTGGGCTGCACCATGTTGCGGATGTAGTTGCCCGGCTTGACGAAGATCTCTTCGCCGATCAGGTAGTCGGGGGTGTCATTGGCGTTGTTGGCGAAGAACTCCACCATCGTGCCCATGATGTCCGAGGTGGCTTCGTTCAGGCCGCCGGATTCACCGGAGTAGGTCAGCGCCGCGGTGCGCGAGGTGACGCCGTGGGTCATCTCGTGGCCGGCCACGTCCAGAGCCACCAGCGGGTAGTAGTTCTTGCCGTTGTCGCCATCGCCATAGGTCATGCAGAAGCAGCTGTCGCTCCAGAAGGCGTTGACGTAGTTGCGGCCGTAGTGGACGCGGGAGTAGGCGCCCTTGCCGTCGTCGGCGATGCCATTGCGGCCGAAGGTGGTCTTGTAGTAGTCCCAGGTCTCGTTCTGGCCGTAGGCGGCATCGGCGGCCACCGTGTTGGTGTCGCTGAGGGTGCCGTTGCCGAAGGTGGCGGTGCTGCTCTTGACCGCCGTCTCGCGCGAGGTGGTGTTCTTCATGGACACCACCTTGTGGCCGCCACGGGTGGCATCCACCAGGGTGTAGACGCCGCGGCTGTTCTTGTCGGCGTGCAGGCTCTCGTCACCGCTGAACAGCGTCTTGCCGGTGACCAGGGCGTCGGTGTTCTCGATCTCGTCCCAGCGGTCCAGCACGCTCTTGCCGGCGGCGCTGACGATGAAGTGCATGCGGCTGGGGGTCTGGTCGGCGCGGGTGCCGGTCACCAGCACTTCCCAGGCCAGTTGCGGCTGGCCGTGGCGGGCGAAGACCACCAGTTCCTTGCTCTCGATCTTGGCGCCGGCGTGCTCGAAGCGGCCCTTGGCGAAGCTGGCGGCGCTGTCGCCGCTCAGAGAGGGCTGGGTCGACAGCGACAGCGCGCCGTCGAAGGAGCGGCTCAGGCCACGCAGGGCGCCATGGGCGTCGCCATGCACCACCAGGTCGCCGCCCAGCACGCGCAGGCCCCGGAAGGTGCGGTCGAAGCGGACATGCTCGGTGCCGTCGGCGTCGACGACGAGGTCACGCGCGACGAAGCCATCCTGACCGGCCACGAGACCGGCCTGTGACTTCAGGTGAGCCAGGGCGCGGGCCACGGCGGGGCTGTCGGCCGCGGGGCGGGCGGCTTGGGCAGCCGGAACCAGGGCGATGGTCAGGGCGGCCAGAGCGGCCAGATGCAGAACAGTGGGTTTCATGGTGTGGAGGTGATGACGAAAAGGAACCGCTGCGGCCATCGAGGCCGCACGGTGGCCTGTCGCCTCCTTTTGGAAGGCGTGCGGATGAGTGTCTGTCCGGCCCCCAAGGCGGGCCATCCCTACCACAGGGGGTGCGAAAAACCCTTGCAGAAACATGACGGAAGGTAAAGAGAACAGCCCGCGTCCGCAGGGCTGCGAAACGCGGGCTGTCCGGACGCCCGGGCCGGTCAGGCCCGGGGATCTGACGCCGTGCGGCGGGCGACCTCAGTTGACGAGGACGGCCGACCAGGCGGCCTTGACGGCGGCCACGGTGCTCGAAGAGGCGCCGTACAGATCGGTGGCGGCCGAGATGGTCGCGGTGCGCGCACCGGCGTAGTTGGTGCTGGAGGTCATGTAGACGGTCAGCGCGCGGTACCAGATCTTGGCGGCCTTGTCGCGGCCGATGCCGGTCAGGGTGCCGGTGCCGGAAGCCTTCTTGGTGTTGCCGGAGACACAGGTCTTGGAGGGCGAGCCCGCGGTGGTGCCTTCGGCCAGCAGGTAGTAGAAGTGGTTCGCCACACCGGAGGAGTAGTGCACGTCCAGACGCTTCACGCCGGTGTACCAGCAGTCGGCCGAGTAGCCGTCCTTGCTGGGCTGGTACATGTAGCGCAGGGCCTGGCCCGCGGTGCTGTAGAGCTCTTCGCCGATCATGTAGTCGGGCGTGTCATTGGGGTTGTTGGCGAAGAACTCGACCATCGTGCCCATGATGTCCGAGGTGCCCTCGTTCAGGCCGCCGGATTCGCCGGAGTACGTCAGGTTGGCGGTGCGCGAGGTCACGCCGTGGGTCATCTCGTGGCCGGCCACATCCAGCGACACCAGCGGGTTCAGGGTGCTGCCGTCACCGTAGGTCATGCAGAAGCAGCTGTCGTCCCAGTACGCGTTGTCGTAGTTGCTGCTGTAGTGCACGCGGGAGTACGCGCCCTTGCCGTCGTTGGCGATGCCATTGCGACCGAAGGTGGTCTTGTAATAGTCCCAGGTCATGTTCTGACCGTAGGCCGCGTCGGCCGCCACCGTCTCGGTGCTGGACTCGGCGTTGTTGCCCCAGATGTTGTCGGTGGCGGTGAAGGTGGTGCCGCCCGAGGTCTTGTTGGCCATGTTGACCACATAGTGGCCGCCGCGCGTGGCGTCCTTGAGCGTGTAGGTCGAGCCGCTCAGGTCGTCGTGCAGGCTCACGTTGCCCGAGTACAGCGTCTTGCCGGTGCCCACGTCGTCGGCGGTGTGGATGTCGTCCCAGCGGTCCAGCAGCGTCTTGCTGGTGGCGCTCAGCAGCAGGTGGGCGCGGCTGGGGGTGCCGTCCTCGCGCACGCCGTTGACCTGCACGTCCCAGGCCAGCTGCGGCTTGACTTCGCGGGCATAGACCACCAGCTCGGCCGACTTCACCGCCCCGTCCTTGGCGCCGAACTGGGCCAGGGCTTCGCTCTGGGCGGCCTGGGCGAACACCACGGGTTTGAGGTCGATCTGGATCAGCTCGCGCAGGGTCTGGCTGATGCTGCGGAAGCTGCCGTCACCGCGGCTGTGGACCACCAGGTCACCGCCGATCACGCGCAGGCCGGCGAAGGTGCGCTCGAAGCGGACGTGTTCGGCGCCATCGGCGTCGACCACCAGGTCGCGCGCCACGAAGCCGTCACGGCCGGTGCCATGGGCCTTCTGGAAGGCCACGCCGCCCAGGTGGGCCAGGGCGCGTTGAACGGCAGGGTGGTCGGCCGCCGGAGCGGCGGCAAAGCTGGTCGAGCCCAGCGACAGGGCCAGGGCCGCGGCCGCCACGGCGCGCAGTGCGAACTTGTTCATGGAAAGGGTGTCCTCGTGGGTGGGTTGTGTTGTGTGCTTCGGCTCCCTCCCGGGTTGCGAGAGCAGGGCCGAGGCGCAGTGTCCGGGGCCGGGTTGCTGTCAGGCATCCCCTAGACGAGGGGGTGCCTGTCAAGGATGACAGGTGGATGTGAGGGGGCGTAACGGAGCCCTCCGGGGAAACCCCCGAGGGTGTGTGGGCCTCGCCGCCGGAGGTCGCTCAGGCCTTGAGGAACTCCGCGCGGGCGCCCAGCCAGCGCGCCACCTGGGCCCGCGCCGCCGCGGGGTGTCGGTCCAGCAGCTGGCTGGCCAGAGCGCGGGCGCGCGCCAGCAGCGGCGCGTCCTCGGCCAGGTCGGCAAAACGCAACAGGGCGTCGCCCCGACTGGCGCGCGCCCATGAACTCGCCGGGGCCGCGTATCTCCAGGTCGCGCCGGGCGATCTCGAAACCATCGGTGGTCTCCACCATGGCCTTCAGGCGCTGCTTGCCGCTGTCTGACAGCGGCGTGCCGAAAAGCAGCACGC
>NZ_BADL01000322.1 GCF_000333615.1 Ideonella sp. B508-1
GTCGTCAGCACGGTGACGCCCTTGGACGCCACCCGCTCGCCGATGCGGCCGGAGAAGGTGGACGAGCCCTTGCGGTTGAAGTCGCCCTCCAGGCCGTGGCCCACCGCTTCGTGCAGCATCACGCCGGGCCAGCCCGGCCCCAGGACCACGGTCATCGGGCCGGCTGGCGCCGGGCGCGATTCGAGGTTGGTCAGGGCCGCATTGACGGCCTGATCCACATAACTCTCGAGCTGGGCGTCCTGGAAGTAGCCCAGGCCGAAGCGGCCACCGCCGCCGCCCGAGCCCACCTCGCGTCGGCCGTTCTGCTCGGCGATCACGGTGATGGACAGGCGCACCAGGGGCCGCACGTCGGCCGCGCGGGTGCCGTCGGCACGGGCCACCAGCACCACGTCGTACTCGGCGGCCAGGCCGGCCATGACCTGCACAACGCGCGGATCGCGGGCGCGGGCCATGCGTTCGATGCGTTCCAGCAGCTCGACCTTCTGCGTGCTGTCCAGCGTGGCGATCGGGTCCAGCGGGGCGTAGAGCAGGCGGCTCTTGGCCACCTGGGTCTTGTTGCTCACCTTAACGCGACGGCTCTGCCCAGACGCGGCAATGGTGCGCACGGTGCGGGCGGCGTCCAGCAGGGCCGCCTCGGAGAGGTCGTCCGAATAGGCGAAGGCGGTCTTCTCGCCAGCGATGGCGCGCACGCCCACGCCCTGGTCGATCGAGAAGCTGCCGCTCTTGACGATGCCTTCCTCCAGGCTCCAGCCTTCGTGCCGGGTGTACTGGAAGTAGAGATCCGCGTCGTCCACCTTGTGCTCACCGATGGTGGCCAAGGCCCGGGACAGCGTGGACTCCGTCAGTTGATAGGGGTCCAGCAGCAGGCTTTGCGCCACTGCCAGCCGTTCGAGGGTGGGTTCGCGGGAGATCATGCGATCGATTGTAGGGAGTCCGTCTGTTTACAGGTGTACACCCTTTCAGAGAGTCCGAGTCGGCACGATCCCTATCTCAGGCGTTGTGACTGTCATCGGCGCGTGGCATCGTGCCCGTGATCTCAGTCGAAGGAGGAAGCCCCATGATTCGCAAGACGTCTGCCCTCAGCCTGGCCCTGGCCGGTTTCATCGCCTGCGCCAGCTTTGCCGCCAGCGCCCAGACCGCCACCCCGCCGGAGCGCGGTGCCAGCACCCCGCACATCAAGCTGCGTCAGCAGCGCGAGGCCGCCCGCATCAACCAGGGCGCCGCCAGCGGCGAGCTGACCCAGCGCGAAACGACCCGCCTGGACAACCAGCAGCAGCACATCGACAACATGGAAACCAAGGCCGCCGCCGACGGCACCGTGACAACCCAGGAACGCACGCGCATCCGCTCGGCCGAACGTCGCGCCAACCGCGACATCGCCCGCAAGACGCACAACGAGCGCGGCGCCTCGGCACCGCAGTGAGTTGACGCCCGGCGCCCGGCTTTTTTCAGCCGGCGTTCGTCTCGTCGTCCGCCGCCTGCAGGGCCTGGCGCCAAGTCAGGGCCTGTTCGTACAAGGTGTTGCGGGGGGCGCCCGTCAGTTCGGCCGCCAGGGCCACGGCCTGCTTGAGCGGCAGATCCCGCGTGAGGATGCGCAGGGTCCGTTCCACCTCGGGTGAGAGGGACTGGCTGTCCTCATTGGACGGCTCGGGGGCATGCAGCAGCACTGCGAACTCACCCTTGCGACGTTGAGCGTCCGCCGCGAACCAGGCGGGCAGTTCTGCGGCCACCAAGGTGTCGATCTGCTCGAACTGCTTGGTCAGTTCGCGGCAGACGGTGACGGGGCGCGCCGGTGCCAGTTCTGCCAAACGGCCGGCCAGGGACTCGATGCGGTGCGGTGCCTCGAACAGCACGGTGGGGCAAGGCTGGGCCAGCGCGGCCTGCAGGCGGGCTTCCCGTTCCTGGCCCTTGGCGGGCAGGAAGCCTGCGAAGTGGAAGCCGGGGCCCGGCGCCGTCACGCAACCGGCTGCGCTCAGCGCCGTCACCACGGCGCTGGGGCCTGGCAGCGGCAGCACGCGGTGGCCGGCCGCCCGTGCCTGGTGGGCCAGCACCGCCCCCGGGTCCGACACAGCGGGCGTGCCCGCGTCGCTGAGATAGGCCACCCGCTCGCCCTGGGCCAGCCGGGCGAGCACTTTTTCCGCCGCGCTCTGCTCGTTGTGCTCGTGCACCGCGATCAGCGGCTTGTCCAGCCCCAGGTGGCGCAGCAGGCCGGCCGTGACCCGGGTGTCCTCGCAGGCCACCGCGTCGACCAGCGAGAGCGCATGCACCGCCCGCAGGCTGAAGTCCGCCAGATTGCCGATGGGGCTGGCCACGACGTACAAGGTGGCGGCGGGATACTGCTGGGCACCGGCTGCGGTGGCAGCGGCCTGGAGCAGGGACAGGGAAGCAGAGGAAGCGCTCATGTGGTTCGGTAAGCCCCGGAAGGACCCGGCGTCGGCCCAGGCCGCCGCACAGGCGCGTGCGGTCACCGGCCGCACGGCGGAGGATCAGGCCCTGGCGCATCTGCAGGACCATGGCTTGCGCCTGGTGCAGCGCAATTATCGGGTGGCGCGCGGCCCCTCTCGTCGCGGGGGTGAGATCGACCTGATCCTGCGCGAGCCCGACGGCACCCTGGTCTTCGTCGAGGTCCGCGCCCGTCAGGACCGGGGCCATGGTGGTGCGGCGGCCAGTGTGACCTGGGCCAAGCAGCGCAGCCTGGTCTATGCCGCCCAGCATTACCTGATGCGCCTGCCCACGCTGCCGCCCTGTCGCTTCGATGTGGTGGCCGTCGATGGGCCGTCGCTGCAATGGCTGCGCGGGGCTTTCGATGCCGGCTGAAACACCGGGAACTCGCAGTCCGTCCGGGGTTCATACCCAGGACATGCCCGCGCTTATGATCGGCGCCCATGCTTGAAGCCCGTATCCAGCACCATTTCTTCGAGACCGCCGACCTGCTCTACCAGGTGGCCGAGTCCCTGTCCCGTCCCATTGCCGAGGCCGCACAGGCGGCCGTGGGCTGTCTGACGGCGGGCGGCAAGCTGCTGGCCTGTGGTCAGGGGGCGGACGCCGATCTGGCCGCGGCCCTGTGCGGAGCCCTGACCCTGCGTTTCGAACGCGAGCGCCCGCCATTGGCCGCGCTGGCGCTGGGCCCCGGCCTGGGGCGTCCGCTGGCCCTGCCGCCGGCGCCGGGCCATGGCGAGGACGTGTTTGCCGCCCAGCTGCGCGCCCTGGGTCACCCGGGTGACCTGCTGGTCGTCTTTGCGGGGCTGTACGGCGAGGACCCGACGCTGCGCGCGGTGGTCCAGGCCGCGCACCAGCAGGAGATGAGCGTGGTGCTGTTCACCGGCGGCGACCCGGGCGCCTGGCCCGATCTGCTGGCGGAAACCGACGTCTGGGTGCCCGTGGCCAACGCCCGTCCCGCCCGGGTGCGCGAACTGCACCTGATGGCCACGCATGCCCTGTGCGATGCCATCGACATGCAATTGCTGGGCGAAGAGTCGCCCAGCTGAGTGCCCCGTCCGGGCGCTTTCTTTCAGGACCGATGATGAAGAACACCAGCCGTATCGTGACCCTGGCCAGCCTGCTGGCCGCCACCCAGTTGCTCAGCGCCTGCGCGCCTTTGCTGATCGGCGGGGCCGCCGTGGGCGGGGCCCTGATGTACACCGACCGGCGCACCTCTGGTGCGCAGGTCGAGGACGAGGCCATCGAGGCCAAGTCCTACAACCGCATCCGCCAGGCCATTGGCGACCGCGGCCATGTCAACGTCACCAGCTACAACCGCCTGGCCCTGCTGACCGGCGAGGTGCCCAGCGAGAGCGACCGCGCCGCCGTGGCCAATGCCGTGGCGGGGGTGGAGAACCTGCGTTCCGTCACCAACGAGATCGCCGTGATGCCCAACAGCTCGCTGACCTCGCGCTCCAGCGACGCCATCGTGACCAGCAAGGTCAAGGCCACGCTGTTCGACGCCAAGGACGTGCAGGGCAATGCCTTCAAGGTGGTGACCGAGCGCGGCACCGTCTACCTGATGGGCGTGGTGACCGAGCGCGAACTCAACCGGGCCACCGAACTGACCCGCTCGATCAGCGGCGTGGACAAGGTCGTGCGCGTGGCCGAGGTGGTGAGCGAAGAGCAGCTCAAGGCGCTGCAGCCGGCACCCACGCCGGCCGCCTCCGCGGCCCGCTGAGCCTTCAGCGCAGGCGGCGGATCAGGCTGGAGGTGTCCCAGCGGCCGCCGCCCATCTCCTGCACATCGGCATAGAACTGGTCCACCAGTGCGGTGATCGGCAGGCGGGCACCGTTGCGGCGCGCTTCGTCCAGCACCAGACCCAGGTCCTTGCGCATCCAGTCCACGGCGAAGCCGAATTCGAACTGGTCGTCCACCATGGTCTTGCCGCGGTTGTCCAGCTGCCAGCTCTGGGCCGCACCCTTGCCGATCACGTCCAGCACCAGCTTCATGTCCAGCTGGGCCTGCTGACCGAAGGCCACCGCCTCCGACAGGCCCTGCACCAGGCCGGCGATGCAGATCTGGTTGACCATCTTGGCCAGTTGGCCGGCGCCCGATTCGCCAATGCGGGTCACTGCCCGGCTGTAGGCCATGGCCACCGGCTTCATGGCCTCGAAGGGGGCCAGCTCGCCGCCGCACATCACGGTCAGCACGCCGTTCTCGGCACCGGCCTGTCCCCCGGACACCGGCGCGTCGATGAAATACTTGCCGGCCAGCCGGGCCACCTGGTTGAGCTCGCGGGCCACCTCCGCGGACGCCGTGGTGTGGTCCACGAAGATGGCGCCTTCCTTCATGCCCGCGAAGGCACCGTCCGACCCCAGCGCCACCGAGCGCAGGTCATCGTCATTGCCCACGCAGGCAAAGACCAGGCTGGCCCCGGCCACCGCCTCGCGCGGGGTGGGGGCGCTGCGGCCGCCGTAGCTTGCCACCCAGGCCTCGGCCTTGGCGGCCGTGCGGTTGTAGACGGTCACCTCGTGGCCGGCCCGCTGCAGATGGCCCGCCATGGGCGAGCCCATCACGCCCAGGCCCAGGAAGGCCACCCGCTGCGGCGGCACGCTGTCGTAGGTCTTGTTCACCATGGTGTTCAGATGATGGTCAGGTTCTCGGTGCCGGCAGCCAGGTCGCCCACGCGGGCCCGTTTGCTGTTGAGCTTGATCTGCAGCCGCAGGTCGTTGACGGAGTCCGCGTTGCGCAAGGCGTCTTCGTAGGTGATGGCATTGGCCTCGTAGAGGTCGAACAGGGCCTGGTCGAAGGTCTGCATGCCCAGCTCGCGTGAGCGCTTCATCAGCTCTTTGAGTTCACCCACTTCGCCCTTGAAGATCAGGTCGGCCATCAGCGGCGTGTTGAGCATGATCTCCACCGCGGCGATGCGGCCGCGTCCCTCCTGGCGGGGCAGCAGGCGCTGGGAGATCATGCCCTTGAGGTTCAGCGACACGTCCATCAGCAACTGGTCGCGCTTCTCCTCGGGGAAGAAGTTGATGATCCGGTCCAGCGCCTGGTTGGCGCTGTTGGCGTGCAGCGTGGCCATGCACAGGTGGCCGGTCTCGGCGAAGGCGATGGCCAGCTCCATGGTCTTGCGGTCACGGATTTCGCCCATCAGGATCACATCTGGGGCCTGTCGCAGGCTGTTCTTCAGCGCGATGTCCCAGTCCTCGGTGTCGATGCCCACTTCGCGCTGGGTGATGATGCTGTTCTTGTGCGGGTGCACGAACTCCACCGGGTCTTCCACCGTGATGATGTGGTCGCAGGCATGCTCGTTGCGCCAGTCCACCATCGAGGCCAGCGAGGTGGACTTGCCCGAGCCCGTGGCCCCTACCAGGATGACCAGACCGCGCTTGGTCATCGCCACGTCCTTGAGGATCTGCGGCAGACCCAGCTCGTCGATGGTGGGCAGTTCCTGCGGGATGGTCCGCAGCACCATGCCCACGTGGCCCTGCTGCATGAAGGCGCTGACGCGGAAGCGGCCGATGCCCTGCGGCGAGATCGCGAAATTGCACTCCTTGGTGCGTTCGAAATCCGCGGCCTGCTTGTCGTTCATGATGGCCCGCGCCAGTGCCACCGTGTGCGAGCCTGTCAGGGGCTGGGGGGACACCCGCGTGACCTTGCCGTCGACCTTGATGGCGGGCGGGAAATCGGCGGTCAGGAAGAGGTCGGAGCCCTTGCGCGTGACCAGCAACTTGAGCAGGTCATTGACGAATTTCGAGGCCTGGTCGCGTTCCATGGAGGTTCTCCGTCAGCGGATTCGGTCGGATGGGCTCACTCGCCGGCCTGGCCACCGCGGCTCAGCTGCACCGACAGGCGGGCGCTGACCTGGCGCAGGCGCAACGACAGGCGCTTGGCCAACCAGGCCAGCACCGCGGCGGCCAGCCGGGGTTCATCGTTCATCATGGCTTCCAGCGCCTGGCTGGGGAGCACCGCGGCGATCAGCGGCGTCAGCGCGGTGCAGGAGCAGAAGCGGGTGCCGCCGTCCAGCACGGACATCTCGCCCAGCACGTCGCCCGCGCGTGACTCGTTGATGCGTACCTTGGCGCCCGAGGGTTGCAACCGGTCGTCGGCCACCACCCCCTGGAGCAGCACCACCAGGTAGTCGCCCTGCTCGTCCTGGCCGATGATCTGCCGACCGCTGTCGAGCTGCACAAACTCGAAGTAGCCGCCCAGCACGCCCAGGTCGATGCCTTCCAGCCCGGCGAACACCGGGTCCTGGTGGAACCATTGCTGCAGCAGCGCCAGGCCCTGCACGGTGTCGAAGGGGCGGGCGCCCAGCGCGCTGGCCCGCTCCTGCCAGGGCGCCAGCAGCTGGGTGTGGCCCTCGTGGTCCATCAGCTGGGTGGCGAAAAAGCCCGCGTCATCGGGGCGCGGGCTTTCATTGGCCGGATCGGCCGTGCGGCGGAGGCGGGAGAGCAGCTGTTTCACGGTCACGGCGGTACTGCAAGGAGCGGTGAGGCGGGATCAGCCCGGGAAGTTCTCCGGGAACTTGGCCCGCACGCGGGCTTCGGAAGCGGCCACCAGATTGCGGCGCACCAGATCCGCCAGGCACTGGTCCAGGGTCTGCATGCCGGCACTCTGGCCGGTCTGGATGGAGGAGTACATCTGGGCCACCTTGTTCTCGCGGATGAGGTTGCGGATGGCCGAGGTGCCGATCATGATCTCGTGTGCCGCCACCCGGCCCTGGCCGTCCTTGGTCTTGCACAGGGTCTGGGAGATGACCGCCACCAGCGATTCGGACAGCATGGCGCGCACCATGTCCTTCTCGGCGGCGGGGAACACGTCCACGATCCGGTCGATGGTCTTGGCGGCGCTGCTGGTGTGCAGGGTGCCGAAGACCAGGTGGCCGGTCTCGGCCGCGGTCAGCGCCAGGCGGATGGTCTCCAGGTCGCGCAATTCGCCCACCAGCACCGCGTCCGGGTCCTCGCGCAGGGCGGCGCGCAGGGCGTTGGCGAAGCTGTGGGTGTGCGGCCCCACCTCACGCTGGTTGACCAGGCACTTCTTGGATTCGTGCACGAATTCGATCGGGTCTTCCAGCGTCAGGATGTGGCCGTACTCGGATTCGTTGAGGTGGTCCACCATGGCCGCCAGCGTGGTGGACTTGCCCGAGCCCGTCGGGCCCGTCACCAGCACCAGGCCGCGCGGCTTGAGCGCCAGATCGGCGAAGACCGGCGGGCAGTTGAGCTGCTGCAGCGTCAGGATCTTGGACGGAATGGTCCGGAACACCGCGCCGGCGCCGCGGTTCTGGTGGAAGGCGTTGACCCGGAAGCGCGCCAGTCCCTGGACTTCGAAGCTGAAGTCGCACTCCAGCGTGTCCTCGTACTGCTTGCGCTGCACATCGTTCATGATGTCGTAGACCATCGCATGAACCTGCTTGTGGTTCAGCGGCTCCACGTTGATGCGTCGGACATCGCCGTGCACACGGATCATCGGCGGCAGGCCGGCAGAGAGGTGCAGGTCCGAGGCCTTGTTCTTCACCGAGAAGGCCAGCAGTTGGGTGATGTCCATGGCGAGGTGTGTGGAGGTCCCTGGGCACCCTGGGCAAGGGCGTCGTTTATGCTCGGGTGATCATGGTCAGTATCGCGCAGAACATACTACAAGTCCGTCACCGTCTGAACGCGGCTTGTGAGGCGGCGGGGCGACCGGCCGACGCCGTGACCCTGCTGGCCGTCAGCAAGACCTGCCCCCCCGACGCGGTGCGCGAGGCCTTCGCGGCGGGGCAGCGCGCCTTCGGTGAAAACTACGTCCAGGAAGCCCTGGCCAAGATCGAGGCTCTGGCCGACCTGCAGCCACGGCCCGTCTGGCACCTGATCGGGCCGCTGCAGGCCAACAAGACGCGGGTGGTGGCCGAGCAGTTCGACTGGGTGCACTCGGTGGACCGGCTGAAGATCGCCGAGCGGCTGTCGGCCCAGCGGCCGGCCGGGCTGCCTGCGCTGCAGGTCTGCCTGCAGGTCAACATCAGTGGCGAAGACAGCAAGAGCGGGGTGACGCTGGAGGCGCTGCCTGCCCTGGCGCAGGCGGTGGCGGCCTTGCCGCGGCTCACCCTGCGGGGCCTGATGGCCATCCCCGAGCCCGCGGGGGACCTGAGCGCCCAGCGCCTGCCGCACCGTCGCCTGCGGGAGGCGTTCGAGGCGCTCCAGGCCCTCGGTCTGTCGCTGGACACCTTGTCGATGGGCATGAGCGCCGACCTGGAGGCGGCCGTGCTCGAAGGGGCGACCATGGTGCGCATCGGCACCGCCATCTTCGGCGCCCGGCCGCGGCCGGTGGCCTGAACTGCGCCGCCAGGCGGGGGGAGCGTGGGCTCAGCGGCCGGCGGCGTCCCGGGCCGGCCTGAACCACAGCGTCCCAGCCGGGTCCTCCAGGTCCAGGGGCAGCTCCTGCACCGTCAGGCCGCGCTCCAGGTCCAGGCTGGAGTCCAGCCAGTTCG
>NZ_BADL01000321.1 GCF_000333615.1 Ideonella sp. B508-1
GCATAGTGCGCTGACGGTGAAGAACCCCTGCGCAAGATCATGCGCAAGCTGGGGGCGGGCAACCGGGTGCAGGCGGTGGCCGAGGCCATGGCCCGCCACATGATCAGCTGAGCCGCGCGGCCGGCTTGCGCCAGCCCGCATGGCCGCGGGCCGCCGATCGCGGACAATGCGCCGCATGGCAAGCAAGAAACCCAAGGGCCTCGGGATGGGGCTGGAGGCCCTGTTGGGGCCCAAGGTCACCGAAGCCCCCGCGCGCGACGCAGAGCGTGAGGGCGCGCCCAGTGTCCTGAAGATCGCCCAGATGCAGGCCGGCAAGTACCAGCCGCGCACCCGCATGGACGAGGGCTCGCTCTATGAACTGGCCGAGAGCATCAAGAGCCAGGGCATCATGCAACCCATTTTGGTGCGTCCGGTGGGCGATCCGGTGCAGCGGCGCTACGAGATCATCGCCGGCGAGCGCCGCTTCCGCGCTGCCCAGCTGGCCGGGCTGACCGAGGTGCCGGTGCTGGTCAAGGCCGTGCCGGACGAAGCCGCGGCCGTGATGGCCCTGATCGAAAACATCCAGCGCGAGGACCTGAACCCGCTGGAAGAAGCCCAGGGCCTCAAGCGCTTGGTCGACGAGTTCGGCCTGACGCACGAGCAGGCCGCGCAATCGGTGGGCCGCTCGCGCAGCGCGGCGTCCAACCTGCTGCGTCTGCTGAACCTGGCCGAGCCGGTGCAGAAGATGCTGATGGCCGGCGACCTGGACATGGGCCACGCCCGGGCCTTGCTGCCCCTGGCCGCGGCTCAGCAGATCCTCACCGCCAACGAGGTGGTGGCCCGAAAGCTGTCGGTGCGCGACGCCGAGAAGCTGGCCACCAAGGCCCTGCAACCCGAGAAGCCCGCGAGCGGCAAGGCCGCGCCCGAGAAGTCGCGCGACATTGTGCGGCTGGAGGAGCAGCTGGCCGACCTGCTCACCGCCCAGGTCGAGATCCGCGTGCAGCGCAAGACGCGCCGCGGCGAGCAGGGCGAGGTCGCCATCCGCTTCGCCTCGCTCGACGAGCTTTCGGGTCTGCTGGACAAGCTGGGGTTGACCGAGCGCTGAGACCCCGCTGCAAGCCGGCTGATCTTCCGCCCGGGTCAACCCCGTGTCATCGACGTCAACCCTCTTGCCGCGCGGCGCGTTCGGCGAGAGGATGGTTGCATGACTTGTCGGTCGCAAAGACCCTGAGGGTCGCGCTGCCAGGCAGACCCGACGGGCACGGCTTATGCTGTACCGACTGCGAAAGGTGAAGGTTTGAAAACAGCGTGAGAAAAGACCGCTTGATCGTCCCTTGTCTTGAACAGATCAGGCCCCAAGCTTCCCCCACGCAACCTTGTTGAACTGATTGCATCCCTGATCGGAACGCTCTGATGGCGCCCGGGCCAAGTCAAGCCGGGACTCCATCAAAACTTTCCAGACGCAGACCGGAGTCATGCCCGGCTGCGCCTTCCCTGCCCAGGAGGTCAACATGGATGTGATCAGCAGTTTTGCCGCCCGCTACGAGCGCACCCGCGAGGAGGAGATGTCCCTCGAGGACTACCTGGCGGAATGCAAACGCAACCCCCTGGCCTACGCCACGGCCGCCGAGCGCATGCTGCAGGCCATTGGCGAGCCGCAGATGGTCGACACCCGCCACGACCACCGGCTCTCGCGCATCTTCGCCAACAAGGTCATCAAGATCTACCCGGCCTTCGCCGAGTTCTATGGCATGGAGGACGCGATCGAGCAGGTCGTGTCCTATTTCCGCCATGCGGCGCAGGGGCTGGAGGAGAAGAAACAGATCCTCTACCTGCTGGGCCCGGTGGGCGGCGGCAAGTCCTCCATTGCCGAGCGCCTGAAGGCGCTAATGCAGGAGGTGCCCTTCTACGCCATCAAGGGCTCGCCGGTGAACGAGTCGCCGCTGGGCCTTTTTGATGTCGAGGAAGACGGCCCGCTGCTGGAAGAGCAGTACGGCATTCCGCGGCGCTACCTCAACCGCATCATGAGCCCCTGGGCCGTCAAGCGGTTGGAGGAGTACGGCGGTGACATCCGCCAGTTCAAGGTCGTCAAGCGCTACCCCAGCATCTTGAAGCAGGTCGGTATTGCCAAGACCGAGCCGGGCGACGAGAACAACCAGGACATCTCCAGCCTGGTGGGCAAGGTCGACATCCGCAAGCTCGAGAGCTACGCCCAGGACGACCCCGACGCCTACAGCTACAGCGGTGGCCTGTGCCTGGCCAACCAGGGCCTGCTGGAGTTCGTCGAGATGTTCAAGGCACCGATCAAGGTGCTGCACCCGCTGCTGACGGCCACTCAGAAAGGCAACTTTCAAGGGCACCGAAGGCTTCGGCGCCATCCCCTTCGATGGCGTGGTGCTGGCGCACAGCAACGAGAGCGAGTGGAAGGCCTTCCGCAACAACAAGAACAACGAGGCCTTCCTGGACCGCATCTACATCGTCAAGGTGCCGTACTGCCTGCGCGTCTCCGAGGAGGTGAAGATCTACGAGAAGCTGCTCAAGAGCTCCTCGCTGGCCGGTGCCACCTGCGCCCCGGGCACCCTGAAGATGATGGCCCAGTTCGCGGTGCTCACCCGCCTGAAGGAGCCCGAGAACTCCAGCCTGTTCAGCAAGATGCAGGTCTACGACGGCGAGAACCTCAAGGACACCGACCCGCGCGCCAAGTCCATGCAGGAGTACCGCGACTACGCGGGCGTGGACGAGGGCATGGCCGGCATCTCCACCCGCTTCGCCTACAAGATCATCTCCAAGGTCTTCAACTTCGACAGCCAGGAGGTGGCCGCCAACCCGGTGCACCTGATGTACGTGCTGGAGCAGCAGATCGAGCGCGAGCAGTTCCCCGGCGAGACGGAGCAGAAGTACACCGCCTTCATCAAGGAGCTGCTGGCGCCGCGCTACGCCGAGTTCATCGGCAAGGAGATCCAGACCGCCTACCTGGAAAGCTACAGCGAGTACGGCCAGAACATCTTCGACCGCTACGTCACCTACGCCGATTACTGGATCCAGGACCAGGAGTACCGGGACACCGACACCGGCGAGGTGTTCGACCGCGCCTCCCTCAATGCCGAGCTCGAGAAGATCGAGAAGCCTGCGGGCATCGCCAACCCCAAGGACTTCCGCAACGAGATCGTCAACTTCGTGTTGCGCGCGCGAGCCAACAACGCGGGCAAGAACCCGAACTGGACCAGCTACGAGAAGCTGCGCACGGTGATCGAGAAGAAGATGTTCTCCAACACCGAAGAGCTGCTGCCGGTCATCAGCTTCAACGCCAAGGCCAGCGCCGACGAAGCCAAGAAGCACGAGGACTTCGTCGACCGCATGGTGCAGAAGGGCTACACGCCCAAGCAGGTGCGCCTGCTGTGCGAGTGGTACCTGCGCGTGCGCAAGAGCAGCTGATTGCGACCCCTGGTCGGCCCGTCGGCCGGCCAGGGCCAGAAGTCTGACCGAGGAATGCGATGCTGCAGCAGATCATCGACCGTCGGCTTGCGGGCAAGAACAAGTCGATCGGCAACCGCGAGCGCTTCCTGCGGCGCTACAAGCAGCAGATCCGCGAGGCCGTGCGCCGTGCGGTGGACGGGCGCGGCATCCGCGACCTGGAGCGCGGCGAGGAGGTGCGCATCCCCAAGAAGGACATCTCCGAGCCCGTCTTCCACCATGGTTCGGGCGGCCAGCGCGACATGGTGCACCCGGGCAACCAGGAGTACGTGACCGGCGACCGCATCCAGCGCCCGCAGGGGGGCGGCGGCAAAGGGCAGGGCAAGGGCCAGGCCAGCGACTCCGGCGATGGCGAGGACGAGTTCACCTTCGCCCTGTCCAAGGAAGAGTTCATGCAGGTCTTCTTCGAGGACCTGGCCCTGCCGCACCTGATTCGCACCCAGCTGGCCGAAACGCCCGAGTGGAAGACCCATCGGGCTGGTTTCTCCAGTGACGGCACGCCCAACAACCTGCATGTGGTGCGCTCCATGCGCGGCGCGTTGGGCCGGCGCATCGCGCTGGGGGGTGAATCGCGCCGCGAGCTGCATGCGCTGGAGGATCTGGTGGCTCAGATGCTGCGCCAGCCCTCCGACGACCCGGCCGTCAAGCAACAGCTCAAGGAGGCTCAGGAGCGCATCGCCGCGCTCAAGGCCCGGCTGGGGCTGATTCCCTTCCTCGATCCGATCGACCTGCGCTTTCGCAGCCGGGTGCGGGTGCCGGTGCCCACCAGCAAGGCGGTGATGTTCTGTCTGATGGACGTCTCCGGCTCGATGGACGAGCAGCGCAAGGAGCTGTCCAAGCGCTTCTTCATCCTGCTCTACCTGTTCCTGACCCGCCACTACGAGAAGATCGAGCTGGTCTTCATCCGCCACCACACCCAGGCTCAGGAGGTGAGCGAGGACGATTTCTTCCATGCCCGCGAGACCGGGGGCACGGTGGTGTCCAGCGCGCTGGAGCTGATGGACCAGATCATCCGCGAGCGCTACAACCCCACCGAGTGGAACATCTACGGCGCCCAGGCCAGCGACGGTGACAACTGGCACCACGACAGCGGCCGTTGCCGCGAGCTGCTGGCCGAGAAGCTGCTGCCTGCCTGCCGCTACTACGCCTATGTGCAGGTGGCCGAGGAGGAGCAGAACCTCTGGGAGGAATACACCCGCCTGGGCGAGAGCCACCCGAACTTCGCGATGCGCAAGGCGGTGGAAGCCTCCGAGATCTACCCGGTCTTCCGCGATCTGTTCAAGAAGGAAGGGGCCACGACATGAGCGACTTCTCCCAAGAGCGCCGCTGGCACGACGACCGCAACAAGATCCCGGACGGACAGGACCGTCGCAAGACCCGCCAGGCCTTGCAGGAGCCGCTGCCGTCGGGTCCTCGGCCCGAACATCCGCTGCCCGACCCCAGCGACTGGACCTTCGAACTGATCACCCAGTACCACGAGGTGATCGACCGCACCGCGCGCCGCTTCGGCCTGGACACCTATCCCAACCAGCTGGAGATCATCACCGCCGAGCAGATGATGGACGCCTATGCCAGCGTCGGCATGCCGGTGAACTACCGGCACTGGAGCTACGGCAAGGAGTTCATCGCCACCGAGAAGAACTACAAGCGCGGCCACATGGGCCTGGCCTACGAGATCGTCATCAACAGCAACCCCTGCATCAGCTACCTGATGGAGGAGAACACGATGGCGATGCAGGCCCTGGTCATCGCCCATGCGGCCTACGGCCACAACAGCTTCTTCAAGGGCAACTACCTGTTCCGCATGTGGACGGATGCCTCGTCCATCATCGACTACCTCGTCTACGCCAAGAACTACGTGGCCCAGTGCGAGGAGCGCCACGGCGTGGACACGGTGGAGGAGTTCATCGATTCCTGCCACGCGCTGCAGAACCACGGCGTGGACCGCTACCGCCGGCCGACCAAGAAGTCGCTGGCCGAGGAACTGGCGCTGCGCAAGGACCGCGAGGCCTATGCCCAGCAGCAGGTCAACGACCTCTGGCGCACCCTGCCGCGCAAGGCCGAGGCCGCCGAGGAGGCGCCCGAGGCCCGGCGCTTCCCGGCCGACCCCGAGGAGAACATCCTCTACTTCATCGAGAAGAACGCGCCGCTGCTGGAAGCCTGGCAGCGCGAGATCGTGCGCATCGTGCGCAAGGTGGCGCAGTACTTCTACCCGCAGCGCCAGAGCCAGGTGATGAACGAGGGCTGGGCCACCTTCTGGCACCACAAGCTGCTCAACACCATGTACGACGACGGCTACCTCACCGACGGCGTGATGATCGAGTGGCTCAAGTCCCACACCAACGTCATCTACCAGCCCAAGGTGGGCGACCGCGGCTACAACGGCCTGAACCCCTATGCGCTGGGCTTTGCGATGTACACCGACATCCAGCGCATCTGCGAGCGGCCCACCGACGAGGACCGCGCCTGGTTCCCCGACATCGCCGGCAAGCCCTGGCTGCCCACGCTGGACCAGGCCATGCGCAACTACAAGGACGAGAGCTTCATCGGCCAGTTCCTCAGCCCCAAGCTGATGCGCGATTTCCGCCTCTTCGCCATCACCGACGACGAGCGCCAGCCCACGCTGGAGGTCAGCGCCATCCACGACGAAGGCGGCTACCGTCAGGTGCGCGAGGCGCTGTCGCGCCAGTACGACCTGGGCGCGCGCGAGCCCAACATCCAGGTCTGGAACGTCAACCTGCGCGGCGACCGCAGCCTGACCTTGCGCCACACCCAGCACAACAACCGGCCACTGGACGACAGCGCGCAGGAGGTGCTCAAGCACGTGGCCCGGCTGTGGGGTTTCGGTGTGCACCTGGAGAGCGTCAATGGGCAGGGTGAGGTGACACGGCGCTGGAGCGTGACGGCGCCTTGATGCGCTCCTGTTGTTTTCATGTCAGAGGCCCCACGATTCAAGAGGAAGCCGCTGCGCAGTCGAAATAATCACGGTTCTTTACATTTCTTGGGAGCAGTGATGATTCGACGTTCGGTCCTGGTCATGGTGCTTGCTGCTGCGGCATTGACCGGCTGTGAAACCCCGACCACTCAGCGCTATGCCATTTCGGCTGACAACAATCAGGCCATCAAGGCATTGGGCGTGAGCAATGTGGGCGTTGGCACGTTCCAGCCTCCGGCGGATTTCTCCGCCAACTGTCGCGCTCTGGGGCCGCTGAAGGTGGCCGACGGCATGAGCCACACCCAGTACATCCAGAAGGCCTTCGAGGATGAGTTCAAGGTCGCGGGTGTCTTCGCTTCCAAGGATGCGAGTGCCACGCTGACCGGCAAGGTCAACCAGCTCGAGTTTTCTTCGTCCAAGGGGATCACGGGGGGCTACTGGAAGATCGATGTGACGCTGACGTCCTCGAACGGCAAGTCTCTGCCGGTCAACGAGTACTACGAATTCAGCAGTGGCTTTTCGGCGCCAGAGGCCTGCCGCAACTCGGCGGAGGCGTTCTCTCGCGCCGTGCAGAACCTTGTGGGCAAAGCGGTTCGTGATCCGGCCTTCCCGGCCTTGGTGAAGTAACGCGCCAGCACCGAACCCAGCGGCGGCGCCACGAAGCGGCCCCGCTGGGGCTGTCTGTCTCCCTGTCTGCGCGTGCATTGTTCTGGAGAGGGCTGTTTGCAGTGACGGGCGCCCCTCCTTCGCTCGGTACACTTGGTCGTCCCACAGGGCTTCAGACCCATGCGCCGCGAACGCCGCAACCTTTACCGTCTGCTCCACGTCCAGCCCGAGGCCCCTCCCGAGGTGATCAAGGCTGCATGGCGGGCGCTGATGAGCACGCTGCGGGCCCACCCGGACCTGGGGGGCGACCCGGAGCTGGCCGCCAGGCTGAATGCGGCCTACGAGGTGCTGAGCGACCCGGAACGCCGGGCGGCCTACGATCGCACGCTCAAGCGCCCCATCCGGGCGTCGTCCGTGCCGCCGGCGCCGCCCCCTGCGGCGCCACCCAAGCCGCCGCCGGCCCAGGCGCCACGGGCCGCTCCGGCAGCGCCGCCTTCACAGGCGCGGCGCGGTGCGACGCCATCACCCGCCACGGCCACACCGGCCGATTGCCCCTTCTGCGGCTTCACCCGTCGCACGCCGCTGGCCCAGGACCCGCGCTGCCTGCGCTGCGACAGCCCACTCACGCCCGCGCCCAGCCGCTCGGCGGCGCCCGAGCTGCTGGGTCGCCGGCAGAGCGAGCGCTTCGAGCGTGTGGCGATGGTCGAGGTGTGGGTCAAGGGCGATGCCCGACCCCGTCATGCCCGGCTCAAGGACCTGTCCTTCACCGGACTGTCTCTGCTCTACCCGGTCGCGGTGGCAGTGGGCAGCATCCTGCGGGTCAAGGCGCCGCAGTTCGAGGCTCTGGTGCAGGTCGTGGCCTGCCGGGCCCAGGCCGGGCAGTTCAGCCTGCACGGACAGTTGCTGACGCTGGCGCTGGACCGCACCGGTCGCGGCGTCTACGTGGACGCCAAGGCCTGAGCCTGCTGCTCAGCGGTGTCAGCGGCACGGTGCTCAGACTCACATTGAGCACAGCCGCCATTGTCGAACAGGGTGATGCAGGGCTGGGCCAGGCCCGTCTGCGGGCACAGTGCACAGCCTTGGGGGCACCGTGGCGTGGGAGGTGCCACTCGCGGCAGACCTGCCTTGCATCCCTCAGGCCTGGAAGATCTTCCCCGGGTTCAGGATCTGGTGCGGGTCCAGCGCGGCCTTGAGGGCGCGCATCATCGCCACACCGCCCTCGCCGGCCTCCTCCCGCAGAAAGCCCTGCTTGTGCAGGCCGATGCCATGTTCGCCGGTGCAGGTGCCGCCGCTGGCGATGGCCCGGCGCACCAGCCGTTCGTTGAGCTGCTCCACCACCTCGCGCTCCTCGGGCCGCGCTGGGTCGATCAGGTAGATCATGTGGAAGTTGCCGTCGCCCACATGGCCCACCGCGGCATGGGGCAGGCCGGTGGCCGCCGCCTCGTCCAGAGCCTGCACCACGTTCTCGGCCAGGCACGAGATGGGCACGCAGGCGTCGGTGGTGATGGCGCGGCTGCCCGGGCGCATCTGCAGGGTCGAGAAGAAGGCATGGTGGCGCGCCGCCCACAGTCGCGTGCGCTCCTCCGGCGTGGTGGCCCACTGGAAGTCTTCGCCGCCGTGCTCGCGGGCCAGTTCCTGCACCACCGCGGTCTGCTCGGCCACGCCCGCCGGGCTGCCGTGGAACTCCATCAGCAGCAGCGGGCATTCCTTCAGCCCCAGGTGGTCGCGCGCGTTGACGGCGCGCACCGCGTGCGCATCCATCAGCTCGCAGCGGGCGATGGGCACGCCCATCTGGATGAGGGCGATGGTGGTCTGCACCGCCGAGGCCACGTCCGGGAAGGAGCAGATGGCCGCCGCCACATGCTCGGGCAGGGGGTGCAGGCGCAGCGTGATGTCGGTGATGACGCCCAGCGTGCCTTCGCTGCCCACCAGCAGGCGGGTCAGGTCGTAGCCGGCGCTGGACTTGCGCGCCCGGGTGCCGGTGCGGATCACCTCGCCTTGGGCCGTCACCACCGTCAGGCCCAGCACGTTCTCGCGCATGGTGCCGTAGCGCACGGCGTTCGTTCCCGACGCTCGGGTGGCCGTCATGCCGCCGATGGAGGCGTCCGCGCCCGGGTCGATCGGGAAGAACAGCCCAGCATGGCGCACCGCCTGGTTGAGCTGGCTGCGCAGCACGCCGGCCTGCACCGTCACCGTCAGGTCCTCGGGCTGCAGCGCCAGCACCTGGCTCATGCGTGACAGGTCCAGCGACAGGCCGCCTTGCACCGCCAGCAGATGGCCCTCCAGCGAGGAGCCGGCGCCGTAGGGGATGACCGGCACCCGGTGTTGGGCGGCCAGGCGCACGGCGTCGGCCACGTCCTCGGTGGACTGGCAGAACAGCACCGCGTCGGGCGGCGGCACATCGAAGGGGGACTCGTCACGCCCATGCTGCTGCCGCACCGCCGCCGCGGTGGAGAGCTGGGCGCCGAAGCGGGCCTGGAGCTGGGCCAGCATCTCGGCGGACAGCGAGCGAGGGGGCAGGGACAGGCCGGGAGGGCAGGAGGCGTTCATGGAGGGCCGGGCAGAACCGTGATCCGTCCATTGCACCGCATTCCGGCCGCGCCGGGGAGCGCACCGACCCGGTGATTCGTGCGAATGGTGCAGCAATGATGTTCGTCCGGATGTCCTTATCCGATGAGGCACACGAAACTACGCTCTCGGGTCCACAACGTCGCGGGAGCAAGACATGCAGCAAGAGGTGCGGGCCATCCGTCTGGAGGCCTTTGGCGGGCCCGAGGTCATGCAGCTGGTGAACGTGGCGCCGCACGCCCCGGGGCCGGGCGAGGTCTGGCTGGAGCAGCTGGCCATCGGCGTCAACCCGCTGGATGTGCTGCAGCGCAAGGGGGCGGTGCCGCTGCCCGTGCCCACCGGCCTGGGCCTGGAAGGGGCGGGCCGGGTGGTGGCGGTGGGCGAGGGCGTGCAGCGCCTGGCCGTCGGGGACCTGGTGGGCTATGCCACCGGGCCGCTGGGGGCCTATGCCAGTGCGCGCTGCTTTCCGGCCGAGCGCCTGGTGCGCCTGCCCGACGGGCTTTCCCCCGAGCTGGCCGCGGCCACCCTGTTCAAGGGCATCACCGCCCAGTACCTGCTCAAGACCACCGGCCAAGTCGGTGCGGGTTCGCGCGTGCTGATCTACGGCGCTGGCGGGGCGGTGGGCCAGCTGATGGCGGCCTGGGCGCGCCACCTGGGGGCCTTCGTGATGGGCGTGGTCTCCAAGCCGGCCAGCGTCGCGCGGGCGGAGGCGACGGGCTGCCACAGCGTCTTCGTCTTCGACCCGGCCACGCTGCCGGCCCAGGTGGCCCAGGCCACCCAGGGGCAGAAGGCCGACGTGGTCTACGACGGGGTGGGCCGTGACACCTGGGCCGCCTCGCTGGACTGCCTGCGCCCGCGTGGCCTGATGGTGTCCTTCGGCGCCACCTCCGGCCCGCCGCCGGCGGTGGAGGTGGCCACGCTCAACGCCAAGGGCTCGCTGTTCCTCACACGGCCCTCGCTGGCCGCCCACACTGCCACCGCGGCCGAGTACCAGGCCCGGGCCCAGGACGTGCTGGACGCGGTGACGGCCGGCATCCTGCAGCCCCAGGTCTGGCGCCGCTACCCGCTGGCCGAGGTGGCGACCGCCCACGCCGACCTGGAGCAGGGCCGCAGCCAGGGCGCCCTGGTGCTGGTCCCCTGAGGGCCCCAGAGGGCATTTGCCACGCATGGACGCCTTCGACCCCCAGCACGCCGATGAACAGGCCACCCTGCTGGCCCTGCATGCGCTGGGCTCCTTCGCCGCGGCCGGGCGGGTGCTGCAGCGCCATCCTTCCGTGCTGTCACGCCGCCTGAGCGCGCTGGAGGCCCGTCTGGGCGTGCGCCTGGTCGAGCGCTCCACCCGCCAGCTGCGCTTCACCGATGCCGGTCAGCGCCTGGTGGAGCGCCTGCAGCAGGCCCGTCAGCTGCTGGAGGAGGCCGAGCAGGAAGCCCGCCAGACCGCGCGGGAAGTGCGCGGCCGGCTGCGTCTGGCGCTGCCCGCGGCCATGGGCCGGCGTCTGTTGAGCCCGATGATCGCGGCCTTCGCGCTGGCCCACCCGGAGGTGGTGCTAGAGGTGGAGTACGCCGAACGCTTCGTCGACCTGGTGGGTGAGCGCTTCGACGCCGCGCTGCGCATCGGCGAGCTGGCCGACAGCCGGTTGGTGGCGATCAAGCTGCACGACCACGCGCGCTGGCTCGGCGCCTCGCCGGCCTACCTGGCCCGCCACGGCACGCCGGTCGAGCCGCAGGACCTGCGGCAGCACAACTGCCTGGGTTTCACCGGCCTGGCCAGCTTCCCTCAGTGGCGGCTGGAGCGGGTGGGGCAGGGCGCATCGATGCAGGTGGTGCCGGTGTGCGGCAGCCTGACCAGCAACGACAACGAGGCCCTGCTGAATGCCGCCCTGGCCGGCGTCGGCATCCTGGCGGCCGGTGATTGGCTGCTCGGCCCCGACCTGGCCGCGGGCCGACTGCAGCGCGTGCTGCCGGGCTGGCAGCTGCGCGGCGATGGCGGCATCTCTCTGGTGCGGCCCTCGGCCCAGTACACCTCGGCGGCCCTGGCCGCCTTCCGCGCCTGGGTCCAGCACTGGTTCCAGACCCAGCCACCCTGGTGTGGCACGGCCGCACCCACCCCCGTTTCTTCGACCGATCTGTCATGAGCGCGACCACGCCTGCTTCCGTCCCTGCCGATGCTGCCGCGCAGTGGGCCTATCCCGCGCTCTTTGTGCTGCTGTGGAGCACCGGCTTCATCGGCGCCAAGTTCGGTCTACCCGATGCCGGGCCGCTCACCTTCCTGAGCTGGCGCTACGCCGCCGTGCTGCTGCTGATGGGGGCTGTGGTGCTCTGGGCCCGTGCGCCCTGGCCCCGCGCGCCGTGGGCCTGGCTGCACATCGGCGTCTCGGGCCTGCTGGTGCACGGGGTGTACCTGGGCGGCGTGTTCACCGCCATCGGCCGCGGCCTGCCGGCCGGCCTCACCGCGCTGGTGGTGGGCCTGCAGCCGCTGATCACCGCGCTGGGCGCCAGCCTGCTGCTGGGCGAACGGCTGCGGCCACCGCAGTGGCTTGGTTTGGGCCTGGGGCTGGCCGGCGTGGGCCTGGTGGTGGCGCAAAAGGCCCATGCCGCGGCCGGGGAACCCCTGCTGCATCTCTTGGCGCCTGCGGTGCTGGCCTTGCTGGGCATCACCGCCGGCACGCTGTACCAGAAGCGCTTCTGCCCCGCCTTCGACCTGCGCACCGGCGCGCTGATCCAGTTCGCGCCCTGTCTGGTGGCCACGCTGGCGCTGGCCGCGGTCACCGAAGACCTGCAGGTGCGCTGGACCGGCCACTTCGTCTTCGCCCTGGGCTGGCTGGTGCTGGTGCTCTCGCTGGGCGCGGTCAGCCTGCTCAACCTGCTGATCCGCCGCGGCAGCGCGGTGCATGTGGCCAGCCTGTTCTACCTGACGCCCCCCACCACCGCGCTGATCGCCTGGGCCCTGTTCGGCGAGACCCTGCATGGCCTGGCGCTGCTGGGCATGGCCCTGGCGGTGACCGGGGTGTGGCTGGTGCGGCGCTGAACCCAGGCCGTCCAGTTCACTACACTGCAGCGCATGGCAAACCGACTCTCGCAGATCGCCACCCGCACCGGCGACGATGGCACCACCGGCCTGGGCGATGGCCAGCGCGTGCCCAAGCACCACGGGCGCATTGCCGCCATGGGCGACGTGGACGAGCTCAACTCCCACCTGGGCGTGCTGCTGGCCGAGCCGCTGCCGGCCGATGTGCGCGAGCTGCTGGTCGTCATCCAGCACGAGCTGTTCAACCTGGGCGGTGAGCTTTCCATTCCCGGCTACACCCTGCTCAAGGACAAGGCCGTGGCCCGGCTGGACGCTGCGCTGGCGCACTACAACGCCCAGCTGCCCCGCCTGGCGGAGTTCATCCTGCCGGCGGGCACACGCAGCGCGGCGCTGGCCCATGTGGCCCGGGCCGTGGCCCGCCGCGCCGAGCGCGCGGTGGTGGCCCTGGCCGCGCAGGAGGCGGTGAACGACGCCCCGCGCCTGTTCCTCAACCGCCTGTCGGACCTGCTGTTCGTGCTGGCCCGCGTGCTCAACCGGGCCAACCTCGACGGCCTGGGGGGCGACGACGTCTACTGGCGCAGCGAGCGCCTGGCGGCCCAGCAGGGCGGGGCCGGGGACGACATTCCCGACGGCACCTGAGCTCAGCGTGCACGGGGCAGGGCGCCTGCCCCGTGTCGCCTCAGCGGGCCCGGCGCGCCTTCACCGCGTCGCTGAGCACCTGGAGCATGCCCACCGAGTCGTCCCAGCCGATGCAGGCGTCGGTGATGCTCTGGCCGTAGCACAGCGCGCGCGGGTCGTCCTTGCCGGGGCTGAACTTCTGCGCGCCGGCCACGAGGTTGCTTTCCACCATCACGCCGAAGATCTGGCGGCTGCCGCCGGCCAGCTGGGCGGCGATGTCGCGGGCCACATCCAGCTGGCGCTGGTGCTGTTTGCTGGAGTTGGCGTGGCTGCAGTCCACCATCAGGCTGGGGTGGAGCTTGGCGGCCTCCAGTTCGGCGCAGGCCGCACCCACATGCTCGGCGTCGTAGTTGGGCGTCTTGCCGCCGCGCAGGATGACGTGGCAGTCCTTGTTGCCGGCCGTGCGGACGATGGCGACCTGGCCGTTCTTGTGCACCGACAGGAAGTGGTGCGGCCGGCTGGCGGCCTGGATGGCGTCGAAGGCGATGCGCAGGTTGCCGTCGGTGCCGTTCTTGAAGCCGATCGGGGCCGACAGGCCCGAGGCCAGTTCGCGGTGCACCTGGCTTTCGGTGGTGCGCGCGCCGATGGCGCCCCAGGAGATCAGGTCGCCGATGTACTGCGGGCTGATGGTGTCCAGGAATTCGCTGGCGGCCGGCACGCCCAGGCGGTTGATCTCCAGCAGCAGCTGACGGGCGATGCGCAGGCCTTCGTCGATGCGGAAGCTCTGGTCCAGGTAGGGGTCGTTGATCAGGCCCTTCCAGCCCACCGTGGTGCGCGGCTTCTCGAAGTACACGCGCATCACGATCTCCAGCGTGTCCTTGTACTCCTCGCGCAGGTCCCTCAGTCGGCGGGCGTAGTCCACCGCGGCGGCCGGGTCGTGGATCGAGCAGGGCCCGATGATGACGAGCAGGCGGTCGTCATGGCCGGTCATGATGTCGCGCACCGCATGGCGGGTGTGCTTGACCAGCTTTTCGACCGGCGTGCCCGCGATGGGGAAGAAGCGGATCAGGTGCTCGGGCGGCGGCAAGGGGATGACCTCCTGGATGCGCTCGTCGTCCGCCTCGCTGGTGCGGTTGCTGGGGACCAGGGGGCGGGTGTCGACGGGGGTGGTGGCTTTGGCGTTCATCGGGGTTGCTTGCGGTGAGCCGGACCGGCGAAAAAAAACCGCCGGGGGTTCCGGCGGTTTTCTGGGGGATTCGCGTGGGTTCAGGTGCGCGCGTTTGCCTCTCCAGCCGCCAGACGGGGCGAGAACCAGTAAAAGGCAAAGAAAAATCGTTGGGCACGCATTGCAAGTGAAGTGTAGCACCGACGAGGGATGGCGTCGATGCGCTTGCGCGTCACTGCACGGACAGCGCAGCCCATGTGCCATTCTTTGGCAGGTTGATGGAGAGAGCGCGGGCGGTCGTTCCGACACGGGCGGGCCGCTCTCGCCGAGTCACCATCTCCGCATGGAATCCCCGGGCCCACATGGCCGCGGCGGCCGCAGCCTGGGACGAGGTGCCCCCGGACCGGAGGCGCTGGAAGTGCTCTGTCGGCTCCATGCCTTCGAGCGCTTCCAGCGCGACCGGATCGGCGAATATCCATCGCCTCAGCGCCCTGCGCTGAGTGTCAGGCCGTTCCGCCCACCGTCAGCCCGTCCATGCGCAGCGTGGGCTGGCCCACGCCCACGGGCACGCTCTGGCCTTCCTTG
>NZ_BADL01000320.1 GCF_000333615.1 Ideonella sp. B508-1
TGTGTGAACCTGGCCGCGGGCCTGGCCAGCGTCGGGCAGCGGGTGCTGCTGGTCGACCTGGACCCGCAGGGCAATGCGACCATGGGCTCCGGCGTGGACAAGCGCACCCTGGGCCACAACGTCTACGACGTGCTGCTGGAGACCGCCTCCATCCCCGAAGCCAAGGTCCGCTCGGACAAGGGCGGCTACGACGTGCTGGGCGCCAACCGCGAGCTTTCCGGCGCCGAGGTGGAGCTGGTGGCCCTGGAGCGCCGCAATGAGCGCCTGCGCGCCGCGCTGAAGGCGGTTGATGCAGACTATGACTTCGTGCTGATCGATTGCCCGCCCAGCCTCAGCATGCTGACGCTGAACGGGCTGTGCAGCGCCCATGGCGTGATCGTGCCGATGCAGTGCGAGTACTTCGCACTCGAAGGTCTGACCGACCTGGTCAACACGATCAAGCAGGTGCATGCCAACCTGAACCGGGATCTGCAGCTCATCGGCCTGTTGCGGGTGATGTTCGATCCCCGCATCACGCTGCAGACCCAGGTCAGCGACCAGCTCAAGGCCCACTTCGGCGACAAGGTGTTCGACACCGTCATCCCCCGCAACGTGCGCCTGGCCGAGGCGCCCAGCTACGGCCTGCCGGGCGTGGTGTTCGACCCGGCCTCCAAGGGGGCGCAGGCCTTTGTGCAGTTCGCCCAGGAGATGGTGGCGCGGGTGGCCGGCGAACTGCCGGCGAATGCCGCCGCCGGTTGAGGCGCGGCGGCTCGGCCGTCGGAAATCGCGCGTCAGCAGCAGGCCCACATGGTTGGAGCCGACGTGGCTGGGGGCCACCAGGCCGTAGATGTCGGAGCGGTGGTGGATGCGCAGCCAGGGCCCAGCCGGGCAGGGCATCGTGGCGCAGGGCGATCTCCGACGCCGCGGAGAACAGCGTGGCGTGGTTCTTCTCGTCCGGGGCCCGGGTTGTCGTTTGGCGGATCGTTCAGAGAGAGGTGGACGGTCAGGCCGGAGAGCTGTCTCGGCCTTGCAGATCGACACTGACTGACGCATGGGGAATCAGCAGGTCAGCAGCTTGTCCTTGTCGAGCTTGCCGCCGAACGAGACCCCGGACCAGACGGGTGCCTGGGTTCACCGTGGATGGTGGGATCGGGGGGCTGCTCTTCGGGCCAGGGATGCCTGCCCCATTCCATCTACTGAATGAGGGGGCGTTCACCTCGCAGATCAGAGCCCTGCGCCTTCGTTCAACCCAAGGTGCACGTTCATGGCCTGGACAGCGGCGCCGCTGGCCCCCTTGCCCAGGTTGTCCAGGCGGGACATCAGCAGCACCTGCTCGTCGTTGGCAAAGACGAACAGGTCCACCCGGTTGGTGTCGTTGCAGGCCTGTACATCGAAGAAGCCGTTGGCCAGGGTGTCCGGATCGGCCAGGGGCATGACGCGCACGAAACGCTCGCCGGCGTAGCGCGCGGCCAGGGCCTGCTGCAGGTCGGCGGCCGTGGCGCCACCCTTCAGCTGCGAGCGATGCAAGGGCACACTCACGGCCAAGCCTTTGTAGAACGGGCCCACCACCGGCAGGAACACCGGCGGCCGGGCCAGGCCGGTGTGGGCCTTCATCTCGGGCAGGTGCTTGTGGGCCAGGCCCAGGGCATAGGGCCGGGGCGCCTGCAGGGCCGGATCGCCGCCGGCCTCGTACTGCTCGATCATCTTCTTGCCGCCGCCGGAGTAGCCGGTCAGCGAAGTGGCCGAGATGGCGGCCTCGGCCGGCACCAGGCCCGCATCCACCAGCGGCCGCAGCAGCAGGATGAAGGCGCTGGCGTGGCAGCCGGGGTTGGCGATGCGCTTGCTGGCGCGGATGGCGTCGCGCTGGCCCGGGGCCAGCTCGGGCATGCCGAAGGTCCAGCCCGGCACGGTGCGGTGGGCGGTGCTGGCGTCGATCACGCAGGTGGCGGGGTTGCTCAGCAGGCTCACCGCCTCGCGCGAGGCGGCGTCGGGCAGGCACAGAAAGGCCACATCCGCCGCATTGAGCAGGCGGGCGCGCTCGGCGCTGTCCTTGCGCTTGTCGGCGTCGATGCGCAGCACCTCCACATCGCTGCGGCTGGCCAGCACCTCGTGGATGCGCAAGCCGGTGGTGCCTTCCTGGCCGTCCACGTAGATCTTGAATGTCATGCTGCGGTCCTTCTCTTCTGCCTGGACGTCAGCATGCGGCGGCTGCGCCAGAATCGGGGCCCCGAAGCATAAGGCAAGCGCAGGTCTCCACGGTGTCAACGCATTCATCCGCGCCACGCATTCTGTTGCTGCCGGGCTGGCAGGATTCCGGCGAAGGCCACTGGCAGACCCGCTGGGAAGCCCTGCACGGCGACGAACGCGTGCGCCAGCACGACTGGCTGTGGCCGCGCCGGGGCGACTGGATGGCCCAGCTGGAGGAGGCCGTGCTGGCCGACGAGCGGCCGGTGGTGCTGGTGGCTCACAGCCTGGGCAACCACCTGGTCGCCGCCTGGGTCGATCACAGCCGGCAGGCGGGACGGGTGGCGGCGGCCCTGCTGGTGGCGCCGCCCGATCTGGACCGACCGGAAGTGCCGCCCCAGCTGTTCAACTGGCGGCCCATGCGCCTGCCCCGGCTGCCGTTCCCCGCCTTGGCTGCCTACAGCGAGGATGATCCCTGGTGCACGCCCGAGCGCGCCCGCTGGCTGGCCGACCAATGGGGCGTGCCCAGCCGGTCGATCGGCGCGCGGGGCCATGTGAACCACGATTCCGGCCTGGGTGACTGGCCCGAAGGGCGGGCCTGGCTGCAGGCGCTGATGACCTCCGGGGGGCGGCCCGTGGGCTGAGCGGCTGGCGCCTCTGTCATCGGCGCTTCACCGGCGCTGCCTAGCCTGGGCCCTCTTTTCCCAGACGCGAGGGCCGCCCGGTCGAAGGCCGGGAGCGGGCAGACCACCATGACCACACCGCTTTCCGGCCCGCCCGACGGCGAGGCCCTGCTGCGCGCCGCCGAGGTGGCGGGCACGGTGCGCAACCGGCACCAGTTCTTTCTGTGGCTGCGCCTGCACCTGCACCGCTTCGTGCCGCATGAGCTGATGCTGTGCCGCATCGGCCGGCTGCGTGCGGGTGCCGAGCACCGGGTGGAGGTCTTCAACTGCCTGCCATTGGCGGAGGGCCTGATCGAGGCGCTCAATGCGCCCCAGGGCTTGCTGTGGCGCCAGCTGCAGGAGGTCTGGGTGAACGAGGGGCGCCGCCCTGTGCTGCTGCCGCTGGAGCGATTGGACGCGCCGGAAGGCTTGGCCCTGCAGGGCGCCGGCTTTGCCCAGTTGGTGGTGCATGGCGTGGACGGCACAGCCGGCATCCATCCGCCCTTGCTGGTGGCCCTGGGCCGCCCCCAGACCCAGGTGCTGGAGGCCGTGGCCACCCTGGCGGGGCTGCAGACCTGGCTGCCGCACCTGCACTTCAGTGCCGCCCGGGCCTTGCAGGAAGGCGAGGGCCAGTCGGTGGGCGACCCCGACTGGCCCCGCGTGCTGACCGAGCGCGAGCTGGAGGTGCTGCGCGCGATGCGGGTGGCCCGCAGCAATGCCCAGATCGGCGAGCAGCTGGGCATCAGTGCGCTGACGGTGAAGAACCACCTGCGCAAGATCATGCGCAAGCTGGGGGCGGGCAACCGGGTGCAGGCGGTGGCCGAGGCCATGGCCCGCCACATGATCAGCTGAGCCGCGCGGCCGGCTTGCGCCAGCCCGCATGGCCGCGGGCCGCCGATCGCGGACAATGCGCCGCATGGCAAGCAAGAAACCCAAGGGCCTCGGGATGGGGCTGGAGGCCCTGTTGGGGCCCAAGGTCACCGAAGCCCCCGCGCGCGACGCAGAGCGTGAGGGCGCGCCCAGTGTCCTGAAGATCGCCCAGATGCAGGCCGGCAAGTACCAGCCGCGCACCCGCATGGACGAGGGCTCGCTCTATGAACTGGCCGAGAGCATCAAGAGCCAGGGCATCATGCAACCCATTTTGGTGCGTCCGGTGGGCGATCCGGTGCAGCGGCGCTACGAGATCATCGCCGGCGAGCGCCGCTTCCGCGCTGCCCAGCTGGCCGGGCTGACCGAGGTGCCGGTGCTGGTCAAGGCCGTGCCGGACGAAGCCGCGGCCGTGATGGCCCTGATCGAAAACATCCAGCGCGAGGACCTGAACCCGCTGGAAGAAGCCCAGGGCCTCAAGCGCTCGATCTGCTGCTCCAGCACGTACATCAGGTGCACCGGGTTGGCGGCCACCTCCTGGCTGTCGAAGTTGAAGACCTTGGAGATGATCTTGTAGGCGAAGCGGGTGGAGATGCCGGCCATGCCCTCGTCCACGCCCGCGTAGTCGCGGTACTCCTGCATGGACTTGGCGCGCGGGTCGGTGTCCTTGAGGTTCTCGCCGTCGTAGACCTGCATCTTGCTGAACAGGCTGGAGTTCTCGGGCTCCTTCAGGCGGGTGAGCACCGCGAACTGGGCCATCATCTTCAGGGTGCCCGGGGCGCAGGTGGCACCGGCCAGCGAGGAGCTCTTGAGCAGCTTCTCGTAGATCTTCACCTCCTCGGAGACGCGCAGGCAGTACGGCACCTTGACGATGTAGATGCGGTCCAGGAAGGCCTCGTTGTTCTTGTTGTTGCGGAAGGCCTTCCACTCGCTCTCGTTGCTGTGCGCCAGCACCACGCCATCGAAGGGGATGGCGCCGAAGCCTTCGGTGCCCTTGAAGTTGCCTTCCTGCGTGGCCG
>NZ_BADL01000319.1 GCF_000333615.1 Ideonella sp. B508-1
GGGGGAGGTCATCACCACCCGCCACACCGAGGGCGTGCGCTCGACGCTGCCCAGCACATTGCGGGTGCCCTGCAGCGCCGGCTCCAGCATCTCGCGCCGGCCGTCCTTGATCTTCTCGGGCAGCATGAACGGCGAGGCCACATGGTGGACCACGCTGCAGTCGGCCATGGCCCGGTCGAAGGAGCCGGGGGCCAGCAGATCGGCCTCGAACAGCTGCAGCCGTGCGCCATGGCGCTGCTGCAGCTGGCGCAGCGGCTGCAGCTTGCGCTCGTTGCGCAGGCTGCGCACGGTGGCATGCACCGTGTCGCCGGCCTCCAGCAGCTGCTGGACCAGATGGCAGGCCACGAAGCCGCTGCCGCCGGTGACCAGGGATGTCGATGACATGGCAAGCCTCCTTTCAGGCGGATGGCGGGGTGGAACCATGGCGGCGCGCGGCCCACAGCACGCCCGCCGACAGCAGTGCGAAGCCGCTGCTCAGCAGGGGCACCGGACTGGCGTTGTCCCCCTGCACGAGGAAGGACGCGGTCAGCGGCCCGAAGGCACTGCCCAGCAGTTGGGCCGCAGGTACCAGGGCGGCCACGCGGCCGCTGCGGTCGGCCCGGAAGGCCAGGGCGATGTGGAAGGGCAACATGAACAGCCAGACGAAGCCGAACACGGCGCAACCCAGCATGAAGTGCAGCGCATGGCCGCCCGGCAGCTGGTGCGCGCCCAGGGTGATGGCCCCCAGCAGCGCCGAGCAGGCCAGCAGCGTGGCCACGGTGGGCAGGCGGCGCACGGCCGCGGTGGCCACGCTGCCGCCCAGCACCTGCATGAACAGCACGCCGGCGATCAGCGACTGCGCGGCATGGGCGTCCAGCCCGGCGGCCTGGCCCAGCGGCTCCAGGTAGGCCCAGAAGGCACCCAGGGCGGCCAGTTGCAGGAAGACCGCCGGCAGGGGCAGCGCGGTGCGCAGCGACCAGCGAAAGCCCGTCACCGAGGGCGGCGACAGCGGCGTCAGCCGCGCCGGCTGCGCAAAGGCCAGCAGCAGCGCCAGCAGCATCAGCAGGGCCAGGGTCGCGAAGCCACCCTGCCAGCCCCAGCGCGGCAGCACCGCATGGGCCAGCAGCGCGCCCAGGGCCGCCTGGCCCAGGGTCTGCACCACGAAGAAGATGCCGGCCACCCGGGCCGGGTTGGCGCAGCGCACCACCACGGCGGTGGTGCCCCAGACCAGCACGCCCTCGGCCAGGCCGGCCGCCGCGCGCAAGGCGGTCATGCTGCCGTCGCCGGTGGCCCGCAGGCTGAGCAGGTCCAGGCCCGCGCCCAGCAGCCCGGCCAGCACCGTGATCAGGCGCAGGCGCGCCACCGGCAGCAGGGCGTCCCCCAGCGCCACCCCCAGGCCCAGGGCGATGATCTCGGCCATCGCCACCAGGCCCACGCCTTCGAGGCTGACCTGGCGCGCATCGACCAGTTCGCCCAGCAGGATGGGCTGGATGCCCACCATCAGCACGCCGATGCAGCCCACCGCCAGGGCCGAGACGATCTGGCCCGCGGTGAATTCGGTGGAAGAGGCAGTTGACATGGCAGGGGTCCTCGGGTCGTGGCCAGGGATGATCGCGTCCGGCGGGGCCATGTCAGTAACCCTTGGCCTCTTGGGGCAGCAGGCCCTGGGCCCAGCGGGCCACGGCCGCGCGCCGGTCCTTGCGCAGCCGGCCATTGGCCACCCGGCGCACCAGCCACGGCAGGGGCCGCACCGGCCCGCCGCTGGCCGCGGCCAGCACGTAGGCCTTGGCGCATTTCTCGAACAACTCGGTGTTCAGCGCCAGGCGGGTGGCCGTCATGCCCAGGCACAGCGGCCGGCCCTGCAGCAGCTGCACCTGGCCGCCGGCCTGCAGCGCTTGGGCGGCCTCGGTCAGGTCGGCGGCCGGCGCGCCCATGGGGCCGAGGTGGCGGGCCTGCTCGTCGAAGACCTGCGGCAGCACGCCGCCCACATCGGCCAGGCGATGGCCGAAGACACCGCCGCCCCAGGCCACGGCGCCGGCATCGTCGCGATGGCGGTAGACCATGGCGTGCAGATCCTGCGGCGCTTGGGCACCGGGCGCGGTCCGCGGGTCCCAGCTCACCCGCCGGGGCGCCGCGTCGTCGGCCGTCCCCACCCACATGGCCGGCTGGCCCGGGATGCGCAGGGACAGGCTGGCGCCCGGTCCGTCCAGCAGCCGCTTGGCCTGGAGCCGATCGCGCAGGGCCAGCCACTGGGCGTGCAGGTCGGTGTGCAGATCGGTGCTCTGCGGGGTGTCGGTCGTCATCGCTGCAGGACTCCTCAGACCAGCTTGAACACGTCTTCGAAACGGTTCAGGGCATCGTCGATCACGGCGTCGGTGTCGGCCAGGCTGGTGTAGATGCGGCTGCCGGCCAGAGTGATCAGGCCGTGGGCGGTGTAGGCCGCGCCCATCTCCTCCATCATGTGCTTGCGGCGCTTGGCCTCGTCCTTGGCCTTGAACAGCTTCCACAGGCTGCTGGTGTCCAGCAGCAGCACGCCCGAGGTCTGCAGGTGCACGATGGAGCCCATGTTGTAGACCACATAGGGCAGACCCAGGCGCTGGATGATGCCTTCCAGGCCCTGGCGCAGCCGGTCGCCCGCGCGTCCTGCCACACCGGCCGCATCGCTGCGCTGCGCTTCCAGCAGGGCGTGGTAGCCGGCCACGCAGGACAGCGGGTTGGCCGACAGCGTGCCGCCCACGAAGGCGCGCTTGGTGGTGGTGCCGATGCCGCCCACCAGCATCATCATGATGTCGCGCCGCCCGCCGATGGCGCCGGCCATCGGGTAGCCGCCGGTCAGGCACTTGCCCAGCACGGTCAGGTCGGGCTTGACGCCGAAATAGGCCTGCGCGCCGCCCGGGCCCAGGCGGAAGCCGGTGACCACCTCGTCGAAGATCATCAGCGCGCCGAATTCGTCGCAGAGCTTGCGCACTTCGCGGTTGTAGTCGGGGTGCACCGGGCGGGTGCCGCTTTCGGGGCCCAGCGGCTCCAGCAGCACGGCCGCCGTGCCGCCGCGCAGGCGGTTCCAGCGCAGCAGGCTGCGCAGCGCGTCCAGGTCGTTGGGGTTGCATTCCTGCGTGTTGCCGGTGGCGCCATGCGGGATGCCCACGGCCTCCATGCGGCCGGTCTTGGGCAGGCGCATGCCATAGACCAGCTGGTCGCTCCAGCCGTGGTAGGCGCCGCCCACCTTGATGATGCGTTTCTTGCCGGTGTAGGCGCGCGCCAGGCGCACGGCGCCCATCACCGCTTCGGTGCCCGAGCCCAGCAGGCGCACCATGTCCACGCCGGGCATGCTCTGGCAGACCAGCTCGGCGAGCTTGACCTCGTACTCGTGCAGCAGGCCGGTGACCGGGCCGCAGCTGTCCAGCACCTCGTTGACCTTCTGCCGCACCACCGGGTGGTTGGAGCCCAGCAGCGTGGGGCCGCCGGCCTGCAGGAAGTCGATGTAGCGGTTGCCGTCCACATCGGTCATGTGGGCGCCCTCGGCCTGGGCGATGGCCAGCGGGAAGGGGTGGTTGAAGGCCAGGTTGTGCTGCACGCCGCCGGGGATCACGGACTTGGCCTGTTCGGCCAGCCGGCGCGAGCCCTGGCAGCGCTCTTCAAAGTAGCGCATCACCTGGGGCATCTTGTCGGAGCGGATGGGCCGCATGGGCTGCTTGACCAGCGCGTCGAAGCGGCGGTAGAGCTCGGCCACATCGGGCCAGGCGGAGATGGCGGGACGGGCCGGCAGACCGGCCACCGGGGGAGGACAGGGGCTCATGGAAGGCATTCGTGGAGGTGGAACATCAGCCCGCGAGCGCGTCCAGGACGCGGCGCAAGGGCGCTTGCAAGGAAGGGGTCTGGGTGGCACGCCGGGCGATGCGCTGGCGCAGCAGGTCCTGGCACAGGGCCTCCAGGTCCTCCACGGCCTGCAGGGCCTGCTCGACCGTGGGGCCGCAGCACAGCACGCCGTGGTTGCGCATCAGGTAGGCCTGGGTGTCCGGGCGCAGGGCGCGGCCCAGCTTGCCGGCCAGCCAGCCGCTGCCCGAGGGGGCGTAGCCCACCAGGGGAACGTGGGCCCCGAGCGTGCGCTGCCACGGTGGCGGCACGTCCAGGCCGGCACCCAGCAGGGCGCAGGCGCTGGCCACCGGCTGGTGGGTGTGGATGCTGGCCTCCACATCGGGCCGGGCGCGCAGCACCCGGGCGTGCAGGCTGCTTTCGACCGAGGGCGGGCGCACGCCTTCGAGCTGCCGCAGGTCCGACAGACGCAGCACGCACACATCGGCGGCCGTCATGGTCTGGTAGTCGGTGGCCGAGGGCGTCACCACGATGCGCTCGGCGTCCACGCGCAGGGCGATGTTGCCGCCGGTGCCGGAGAAGTGGCCGCGCTGCGAAAGGAGGTGGCACAGGTCCACCACGGTCTGGCGCAGCGCCTGGGTGCTGGCGTCGGTGTTCATGCGGGGCTCCCTTGGGGCCGGTTGAGGCGGTGGTACAGCGGCGCCAGGCGCGAGCGCACCTCCTTGAAGGTCTGGAACTGGTCGTCGTAGAGGCGGCGCAACGCGCGGGCGGGCTCGTAGACGCGCTGGACCTGGCGCAGCTCGCCCAGATCGGCAAAGCGCAGCGCCCCCAGGCCCACGGCGGCGATGTAGGTCGCACCGATGGCATTGGCCTGGATGGAGTTCACCAGCTGGCGGATGGGCTGGCCGGTGATGTCGGCGATGATCTGGCACCAGACATCGGACTGCGCCCCACCGCCCACGGCGGTGATGGTGCCCACATCGCGCCCGAGGAAGCGGGCGAAGGGCTCCAGCATCCAGCGGGTGTTCAGGGCCACGCCTTCCAGGAAGGCGCGGAAGATGTCCTCGCGCGAGTGCTCCAGCGAGAGGTTGATCAGCCCGGCGCGCAGCCGGGGGTCGTCCACCGGGGTGCGCTCGCCGGCCAGCCAGGGGGTGTAGATCAGCCCGCGCGCACCGGGCGGCACCCGGGCCGCGATGCGGTTGAGCACCTGGTACACGGCGGGATGCTCCTCGTCGCTGGCCAGCTCGTCGGGGTGGTAGAGGATGCGGTCGCGCAGAAAGGACAGGTTGGCCCCGGCCGTGGACTGCAGGGCCATGGCCAGGTAGCGCCCGTCCACCGCGCTGGGAATGGCGGCGATCTTGTGCCGCACATCGGTCTTCATGGCGGGCACATGGGCACCCAGCCAGGACGAGGTGCCCAGGTAGAGGTGGCTTTCGAAGTCGTTCACCGCAGCGCCCACGGCCACGGCGGAGTTGTCCACCGCCCCGGCCACCACCACGGTCTTCGCCTCCAGGCCCAGGGCCTGCGCCACCGCGGGCAGCAGCGGGCCCAGCACGTCGGTGGAGTGCACGATCTCGGGCAGCTTGTCGGCGTCCAGGCCCAGCATGCGGATCAGGCTGGCGTGGTAGCGCACCTGGTGGGCATCGCGGTTGTCCGTCACCCAGGCGGTGACGGCCGAATCCTGGGTGGCACAGCAGCGGCCGGACAGGCGCAGGTTCAGGTAGTCCAGCACGTTGAGGAACTTGTGGGTGCGCGCATAGCGCTCCGGCTCCTCGTCGCGGATGTAGACCATGTGGCCGGCCGAGTCGCGGCCCGACAGCGAAGGCGCGCCCCCGGTCAGGCGCAGCCAGCGCCAGAGCTTGAGCGGGCCGTAGCCCTCGATGTTCACAAGCCGGCCGCGGGCGCGCCGCGCCATGGCCTGCGCACCGCGGGCGTCCAGCCAGGTCAGGGCCCGACCCAGCGCGCGGCCCTCGCGGTCCACGCAGACGGTGCCCTCGGTCTGGGTCGAACAGCACACCGCCACCACGCGGGAACGCAGGCTCGGGTCGCCGGCCAGCACCTCGCCGGCCGCCTCCAGAAAGGCCGTCCACCAGTCCTCGGGGGCCTGCTCGGCCAGCGCGCCCTGCACATGCAGCTGCACCGGCCGGAAGGCCCAGGCCTGCACGCTGCCGTCCAGGGACACCAGGGCGCATTTGCAGCCCGAGGTCCCCAGGTCGACCGCCAGCACCAGGCGCTCGTCCACCGTGCGGGGACGGAATGTCGCAGACAGGGTCATGTCAGAAGCGGTAGGTGGCCGAGGCCAGCACCTTGCCCTGGTCCGTCGCGCGCCAGTGGTCGCCGTCCTGCACCAGGTAGAGATCGCGGTCCTGCACATGGGTCTTGACCCAGGCCGCCTCCCATTCCACGCCCCACTGCTGGCGGATCAGGCCCACCCGCCAGTCGGTGAAGTTGGCCTCCTTGAAGTGGGCGATCTGCTGGTAGCCCGCATGCAGGTTCAGCGTGGTGACCGGGTCCAGGTGGTAGTGGTAGTCCAGGTCGAACAGCCAGCTGCCGCGGGAGTCGTGGTCACCGCGTGCATAGCACTCCAGCGCCCGGGTCGGATCGGTGGTGAGGGTGACCTGCAGCATCTGGCCGCACACGCCGCCGGTGTCGGCGCCGCGGTAGGTCTTGGACAGCACGTTGAGGATGCGCCCTTCCAGGTCGCCGTAGCCGATCTCGACCACCGCGAAGCCGGAGTTGTAGTTCGTGGTGCGCACGTCGGTGGGCGTGCCGGTCGCCAGGTCGATGCCATGCGGGGCCTGGAACTTGGCGCCCGGGAACAGCTCGGCCGCCAGGCCCAGGCCGTAGTGCCAGGCCTCGGGATCGCCGAAGCGGTAGCCCGAAGCCACCGTCACGTCCAGGCCGTCGCCCCCCAGGAACTGCTTCTTGCTGACCGTGTTGACCTCCAGCAGGCCGATGAGCCCGCTCTCATGGACGGCCTGCACGCTGAGCTTGATGCCCGGCCGGTTCAGGGAGTCCGAGATGCCGCGGGTGCGCTGGTCCGACAGGACCTTGGCATAGGCATCCACCGCATAGCTGGCGGTGTCTTCGGCAAAGGCGGCCGTGGCACTGGCCAGCAGCAGGCTGGCGGCGCAGAAGGACATGCGGGGCAGGTTCATGGAACGGGGCTCCGAGGTGACGTGGGGGGAGGTGCGGCGGGACGCGACGGTCGTCACGACTTGCACACCGGCGTGGCGGGCAGGGCCGAAACGCGCTTGAGCTGCTCGGTCTGCCCCAGGATCTCCACGCCGATGAAGGCGCGGATGAAGAGATCGCCGTCCTTCACCCGGACGACGCTCTTGTATTTCTTCTGGTCCCGCGGGTCGTAGGCCCAGCCGTCGCGCCAGGCCCCGTTGTCATAGCGGCCGAGCCGGGCCACCTGCACGCCGCAGGTGTCCTTGGCGGTGCCGGCGTCCTTGTCCCAGACGATGCGACCGCACAGCGCGGCGGGCTGGTCGGCGCAGGGCTTGAACTCCAGCACCGCGTCCTGGGCGGCGGTGAGCCACAGGCCCTGGGCCTCCTCCGGTCCGGCCGCCCGGGCCGAACCCCACACCGCCATCGACAGCGCGATGGCACACATCCGACACAACACCGTCTTCATGCAGGGGCTCCTTTCTTGCGCCATCGCAAACGCGACGTTCGTTAAGTAGTGATGACTAGTTTATAGTCATGACTAGCTTTTGTGGCAAGAAAAATATCCAGGAGAATCCCGGATGTCCGCCCTCCTCCCTCCGATGACCCTGCCCCTCCGACGCAAGCCCCCGCTGGCCACCAAGAAGCAGCCGGCCCAGCAGCGGGCCACCGAGACCTATGAACGCATCCTGGAGGTCACGGCCCAGACCCTGGCGGATGTGGGCATCGAGCGCCTGTCCACCAACCTGGTGTGCGAGCGCGCCGGGCTGACGCCGCCCGCGCTCTACCGCTACTTTCCCAACAAGTACGCGCTGCTGAGCGAACTGGGCCAGCGCCTGATGCAGCACCAGAACGTGGTGGTGGCGCGCTGGATCACCCGGGAGGTGATCGATGGCCCCTTGGACGGGGTTGAACGCGCCCTGGAGGGCCTGATCGTGGACACCTACGAGGTGACGAAGAACACCCCGGGCGGGGTGTGGATCATGCGGGCCCTGCGCGCCGTCCCGGCGCTGCAGGACGTGCGGCTGGCCTCCCACGCCGCGGTGACGCAGGAGCAGGCCCGGTTGCTGGCCCAGGCCCTGCCCCAGACCCCGCTGGCCGAGCTCACGCTGGTCAGCCGCACGGTGGTGGAACTCATCTACGCCACCGTCGAGATGATCTTCGACGAGCCCCTGGACGTGAAGGCCGTGGCCCGCATGGTGGCGGGCATGCTGGCCAGCCACATGGTGCACCTGCGGCACACCGCGGCCGGCTGAGCGGCCTCACTGCGCGTCACTGCGCGGCGCTGGCCAGCCAGTCGGCCACCGGCCAGCTGCGCGTGCGGTCCACCACGCCGTCGCCGTTGCGGTCCACCGTCACGGTGGCGGTGCCGTTGGCCAGGGTGGCCGTCCAGTGGTAGAGGCCCAACGACAGGCTCACGCTGCCGGACTGGGGCACGCCCTCGGGATCGAACACCATCGCGCCCTGGGTGGCCACGTCCAGCGTGCCATTCCAGCGGCTGGAGGCCAGGCCCAGGCTGGACGAGCCCTGGTAGCTGCTGGAGGCCGGCACGCCGTCCTGCCACTGCACGCTGCGGGTGCCGCTGCCGTTGAAGCTCAGGTCGGCCTCATGGCCGTTGCGCACCGCCACCAGGCTCAGGCCGCTGGCCGACCAGGCGCTGCTGGTGGTGGAGGGGCCGCTGCTGGCCACCGTCCCCGTGCGGGTCAGGGACAGGCTGCCGCCCCAGCCCAGGGTGGACAAGGGCAGACCGGCCTGCAGATTGCTGGTGGCCAGGCTCACGGTCAGGCTGCTGCTGTCGGCCTGGGTCACGGTCATCGTGACGGTGCCGTTGAGCACCACCTGGGCATCGGGGCCGCGGCAGTCACTGTAGGTCAGCTGGGTCACCTCACCCGCCTCAGGCACGCCGTCGAGCAGGCCGGCCAGGGTCGGGCCGGTCATCACGACCGAGGCCGTGCCACCGCCTGCGCAACTGACGCTGCCCTGGAGCTGTGCGCTGCCGGCCGCGGCCACGCCCACATGGGCGGCCGTCGGTGTGCTCAGGGATCCCGGATCCACCGCCAGCGCGGTGTCCACCACCGCATCGGCCACCTGGGCCGTCTGCTGTGGCGAGGTGGTGGCCGTGGCACTCAGGGACTGGGCCTGGTCGGTCTCGGCGGTGTCGCTGCTGTCGCTGCCACCGCCACCGCCGCAGGCGGCCAGGGACAGGAGCAGGCCCAGACCGGCCAGGGTGCCCGCGGCGCGCGGGCCGGGAACGCGTTGAAGAAGAGGGGGCATGGTGATTTCCTCGGAACAGTGCCGTGAAAGAAAGGTGAAGGGCTCAGGGGCCGGGTGGGCCGACCAGCACGGCCAGGCGCTGGCGCCAGCCCCTGGCGGCCCACAGGTCCCGCCCCAGCCGCTGCCACTCGCTCAGGCCCAGGCGGATGGGGTTGTCGATGCGGGGCCGGCCGGCCAGGCCGTAGCGCGGCGGCTCTTCGGCCTGCTCGGCCTGGAAGGTGCCGAACAGGCGGTCGAAGACGATCAGCACCCCGCCGTAGTTGCGGTCGATGTAGCGCGGATTGCAGGCGTGGTGCACCCGGTGATGCGAGGGCGTGTTGAGCACCCACTCCAGCGGGCCCAGGCGGGGCAACCACTCGGCGTGCAGCCAGAACTGGTAGAGCAGGTTCAAGGACAGCACGCTCAGCACGGCCGCCGGCGCAAAGCCCAGCCACACCAGCGGCACGAAGAACACCGTGCTGCCGCTGAGCTTGCCCAGCCAGCCCAGCCGCAGGGCGGCGGCCAGCGTCAGCTGGGGCGAGGAGTGGTGCACCGCGTGGCTGGCCCAGAACCAGCGCACGCGGTGGGACGCGCGGTGAAAGCCGTAGTACGCCAGCTCGCTGAGCAGGAACAGGCCCGCCCATTGCCCGCCGGTGGACAGGTCCAGGGTGTGCACGCGGTGGGCCCAGGCCCAGGAGAACAAGGGCCCGGCCAGCGACAGGCCGGTGAGGCTCACCGCACGGCGCAAGACCAGATCCCCCAGCGTGGTGGCCAGGGCCCGCCCGTCGTAGCGGCCCTGGCGCCACAGCACGGCGGCCTCGACCAGCACCGCCGCCAGGACCACCGCCAAGGCCCCCCGCAGCAGCCCGCCCAGATGGGGGCCGGTCGGCGTGCTGGCCAGCGTCGCCAGGGGGGCCAGGGCGATCACGGCGGACTCCGCAGGGCCAGGCGCGGGATCAGGGCTGGTGGGTGGTGGTGACCGTGCCGCTCTGGCCGTTCGGGCCGGTCACGGTGGTGCTGGCCGTGCCATCGCTGCGGGTGGTGGTGCGGCTGGCGGTCTTGCCGTTCGCCCCGGTGACCGTGGCGGTGCTGCCGCTGGCGTTGCGCGTCACGTCACGGCTGGCGGTCTGGCCGTTGGGGCCGGTCACGGTCGCGGTGGTGCCGGTGGCGCTGCGGTCCACGTCACGGCTGACACTGCGGCCGCCGAAGCCGGTGGTGGTGCTGCTGACATCCCCACCCCCACGCTGCACGCTGCGGGAGGCGGTGCGGCCTTCCGGCCCGGTGACGGTGGTGCCGTGGTGACGCGGCGCGGCCTGCGCCACGGTGACCACCGGCAGGGCAGCCAGGGCCACCAGGGCGGTGCCCAGCAGACGGATCAGGGGACGGGTGGAGGTGGTGGGACGGGGGGTACGGAAGGTGTTCATCTCGGTCGCTCCTGGCAGCCGGGGCTGCATTGGGTTGAGTGAAGGACCGACAGCCGTCGATCCATGCCTTCATTGAACGCCGTGGGCCGGGCCCGAACGACCACGCCGAACGACGAAATATTTCAAAACCGTCACAGGCTCGCCGGCCCGCGGCGCACTGCCTACACTGGGGACCATCCCTCCACCCGACGCCCGGGAGCGTCCGCGCATGAACACCCAAGCCCTGATCCTGATCGTGGATGACGACGCCGAACTGGGCGGCATGCTGGTGGAGCTGCTGAGCCGCGAGGGCTGGCGCACCCACCAGGTGCTCACGGGGGCCGATGGCGCCAAGGCCCTGGCCGAGCTGCAGCCCGAGGTGGTGCTGCTGGACGTGATGCTGCCCGATGCCAGCGGCATGGACCTGTGCCGGCGCTGGCGTGGTGACCACCCCGCCCTGGGCCTGGTGATGCTGACCGCCCGTGGCGACCCGATGGACCGCGTGCTGGGGCTGGAGATCGGCGCGGACGACTACCTGGCCAAGCCCTTCGAACCCCGCGAGCTGGTGGCCCGGGTGCGGGCCCTGCTGCGCCGTGGCGGCATGCCGGTGCGCAGCACGCCGGTGCTGCGCTTTCAGGGGCTGGACATCGACCTGGTGCGCCGCGAGGTGGTGGCCGACACCCGGCTGGTGACCCTGACCGGCGTCGAATTCAAGCTGCTGGTGGCCCTGGCCGAGCGGGCCGGCCAGCCGCTCAGCCGCGAACAGCTGAGCGCCGCGGTGCAGGCCGGCCCCTACCGGCCGCAGGACCGCACGGTGGACGTGCAGGTGGCCCGGCTGCGCCGCAAGCTGCGCGAAGCCAGCCCCGGCACCGAGTGGGTGGACACCGTGCGCGGCGAAGGCTATGTCTTCGTGCCCCGCGGCTGACACGGCGCGCGCCATGCCTTTGCTGTCCGGCAGCCGCCTGTTCACCCGCTTCTTCCTGGCCCTGCTGCTGATGGCCCTGGGGCTGGCCACCGTGCTGGGCGTGGTCTTCTACATGGAGCGCAGCCGCGCCATGGCCGAGCTGGTGGTGGACCGCTGGGCCCCAGCCCTGCGGGCCGCGGCCGGGATCTGGACGCTGGACGACCCTCCGCCCCTGCGCGACACCGTGGTGCTCCAGAGCGAGCAACGCCCGCCCGGCGCGGGCGCCGTGCCCGTCTATGCGGCCCGTCTGGGTTCCCTGCGCGACGTGCTGGCCGAGCGGGGGCTGCCGCCCCGCAACCTGGCCGTGGACACCCACCAGCGCCCGGCCGTGCTCTGGATCGAGCTGGCCCCCGGCCCGGCGGGACATCCGCGCTGGTATGGCATCCGCGAGCCCTCGGTCGAGCCCTCGCCGCCGCAGCGCATCCTGGCCGTCACCGGCGGGGTGGTGCTGATGGCCGCCGCCCTGGCCTGGTGGCTGGCCCGCTGGCTCACCCGGCCGCTGGACGCCCTGCGCCAGCGCATGGCGCGCTTCCGGCCCGGCCAGACGCTGGGCGAGGCCGAGGCCCCGCTGCCCGGCGCCAGCGAGGAGGTGCTGGCCATCGACGAGGCCTGGCAGACCCTGGCCAAGCGGCTGACGCGCTTCGAGCAGGAACGGGCCCTGATGCTGGCCGGCGTCTCGCACGACCTGCGCAGCCCGCTGGGCCGCATCCAGCTGGCCGCCAGCCTGCTGCCCGACACGCCCGAGGTGGCCCAGCGGCGCGCCAGCATCGAGCGCAACGTGCAGGTCGCCGACCAGCTGATCCAGGGCTTTCTGGACCATGCCCGCATCGGCGCGCTGGCCCTGGACCAGGCGGTCGACGTGGTCCAGGTGGCCCGTCAGGTGGTGCTGCAGCGGCACGACGCCGCCGAAGCGGCGGGCTTTGCCCTGCGCGCCGAACTGCCCCCGGCCCTGGTGCTGCCGCACAGCCACCCGCAGCTGCTGGAGCGGCTGCTGGCCAATCTGGTGGACAACGCCCTGCAGTACGGCGGTAGCCCGGTGGTGGTGCGTGCCGGCACGCAGGGGCCGCGCTTCTGGCTGGAGGTGCAGGACGGCGGCCCCGGCATCCCGGCGGACCAGCACGAGCAGGTGCTGCAGGCCTTCTACCGCGGCGACCCCGGGCGGGCCCGCCCCGGCAGCGGCCTGGGCCTGGCCATCGTGCGCGAGGCCGCGCTGCGCCTGGGCGCAACGCTGACGCTGCGCAACGGCTCGCCCGGCTTCACGGTGCGCCTGGAGGGGCCGCTGGACCCCTGATCCAGCCGGATCAGCTCAGCGCGATTCGACGAGCTGCAGGCCGGCGATGCCCAGCACGATCAGGGCGATGCAGGCCAGACGCAGCGGCGAGGCCGTTTCGCCAAAAGCCAGCAGCCCCACCAGCACCGTGCCGACGGCGCCGATGCCGCCCCACACCGCATAGGCCGTGCCGATGGGAATGACCGACAGGCTCAGGCTCATCAGGTAGACACTGAGCCCGCCGAAAACCAGGGCCGCGACGGCGGGCAGCAGGCGGGTGAAGCCCTGGGACAGCTGGACCGAGGTGGCGAAGGCGACCTCGAGGGCGCCGGACACCAGGATCAGGGTCCAGGCCAGCTTGGGTTGGGTGACGTCGAACATGGCAGACACTCGGCTAGAAGCCGGCCAGTCTGCCAGAAGCGCCGGCCGACTCAGCCGTGAGCGGCCGCGCCGCGCTTCCAGTAGGCGGCCGAGCGGATCAGCTTGGGGTCATGCCCCTTCTCGTCCACCATCACGTCGCGCAGCGCCGCGGCCACCGCGCCTTCCGCGCCGCACCAGACATAGCCCTCGCCCGGCGGCAGGGTGATGGCGCGGGCCGCGTCCACCAGGGCCTCGGCCGTGTCGACCCAGCCCAGGTCCAGCGTGGCCGCGGTGGGCGGCAGCAGCGCACGGTCGGCCGCATCGGCCAGGGCCAGGCGCACGATGGCGCGGCAACCCGCGGGCAGCTCCTCCAGGCGGCGCGCAATGGCCGGCAGCGCCGTCTCGTCGCCGATCAGCACATACCAGTCGAAATCATTGGCCACCACGAAGGAACCGCGCGGGCCGGCCACCGTCAGCGTCTGGCCCACGGCCGCCTGGGCCGCCCAACTGGCCGCCGGACCCTCGCCATGCAGGGCGAAGTCCAGCACCAGCGTGCGGGCGGACGTGTCGAAATGGCGCGGGGTGTATTCGCGCATCACCGTCTCGCCCGTGGCATCGGGCAGGATGATCTTCACATGGTCGTCGTGCGCCGCGGAGACGAAATCGGCCAGCGACTCGCCCGTCAGCGTGACGCGCTGGAACAGCGGGCTCAGCCGCTCCACCCGCTGCACCTGCAGCGCGCGCTTCTTCAGTTCATGCCGCACCCGCTGCACCCGCGGCGTGTCGGTCTCGTTCGTGCTCATCACGTTTTCATCTTACTTCGTTGATAATGTCAACCATGATCCCCAAAAAGGTTGACACTGTCAACAGAAAGGGCAAGACGGCGCCCGCCCCCGAAGCCTCGGTGCTGGACCTGATCCACACCGTGATGCATGGCGTGCGCAGCCTGCAGTACCAGTGGCCCGACGAGCCCGCCCTGGCCGGGCTGACCCCCATGGAAGGCAAGGTGCTGGGCTTCTTCGCCCGCCACCCCGGGGCCACCCAGCGCGACCTGGCCCAGCACAGCGGCCGCGACAAGGCCCAGCTGGCGCGGCTGATCAAATCCCTGCGCGAACGCGGCCTGCTGCTGGCCCAGGAAGACGGCAGCGACCGCCGCCAGGTCTGCCTGCGGCTGAGCGATGCGGGGCAGGCGGTGCGGGACACGCTGCAGCGGCGCGAACGCACGCTGGAGCAACAGGCCCTGGCCGGGCTGAGCCCGGCGCAGCGGCAGCAGCTGGGCGAGCTGCTGCGCAGCGTGCAGGCCAATCTGGCGGCTCTGGGCATGGAAGAGCCCGCACCTGCGGTGGGTGGTGCTTCAGAGCGCTGACTCGACGACGGGTTCGGGCGCCCATTGCGGTTCGCACCCGAGATGCCAGGCGGCACCTGTGCAGAGAAAGCCTTCACTTGCCGCATGCCTCCGAGAAGCTGCCATTGTCTAGAGTTGTGGGACCTGCCCTCAGGTCATCGCTACTCCTGCGCGCGCAGCCGCGTACCCCACCATCTGGCTGACGTACGATCCGGCTGCGGGGTAGGGAGAGAGAGCCGGAATGCAAGAAGCGATACGCTCGAATTTCGACATGCTGCGTGCGTACGAGCCGCAGCTTTGGCGCCTGGGAGCGTTGGCGGAGCGCTATTTCTCTGAAGACCCCAACACCAGCCTGCTCAAGCTGCGGCAACACGCTGAACTGCTGGCCCAGTCGCTCGCCGCGCGCGGTGGGCTCTACGTCTCGCAGGATGAGAGCCAGTACGACCTGATCCGCCGCTTGCAGGGAGAGGGCCTGTTGCCCCGCGAAGTCCGGCAGTTGCTCGACCAGATTCGGATCACCGGTAATGCCGCCAACCATGCGCTGGAGGGGGACCATGCCAAGGCCCTGGCCACGCTCAAGCTGTCATGGCAACTCAGCCTGTGGTTCCACCGCACATTCAAGTCGGCCGACTATCGCTCCGGCCCGTTCATCCCGCCTTCACCGCCCGCAGACGAATCCGCAGACCTGAAGCGCGAATTGGCGTCGCTGCGCCAAGCCGTGGCCGAACACATGGCCAACGGCGAGAAGGTATCTGGTGCGCTGGAGGCCGCAAAGAATCAGCTCTCGGCTGTCAGCGAAGAACGCCAGCTCTGGGAGCAAATCGCCACCGAAATCGAGCAGGACAAGGCCAAGCTGGCCGAGCAACTGGCCAGCCTGCAAGCCCAGGCCACGGCGGCACCCCAGGCCGACTTCGGCAAGTTTGTCGCGTCTGCGAACCAGGCCGCCAGCCTGGTGCAACTGGACGAAGCCGAAACCCGCCGCATCATTGACCAGCAACTGCGCCAAGCTGGCTGGGAGGCAGACTCGCAGGCACTTCGATACAGCCAGGGCACCCGCCCGGAGCGCGGCCGAAACATCGCCATCGCGGAGTGGCCCTGTGAAGGCTATTCGGCTGACTACGTGCTGTTCCAAGGCCTGGTGCCCATGGCGGTGGTGGAGGCCAAACGCGAAACCAAGGACGTTTCCGCGGACATCCAGCAGGCCAAGCGCTACAGCCGCACGTTTTCGCCCAGCGAAAACACCTCGCTCCACCCACAGAACTGGGGCGACCAGGCTGAGTTCCGCATTCCCTTCGTGTTCGCCACCAATGGCCGCCCCTATTTGCGGCAGTTGGCCACCAAGAGCGGCATCTGGTTCTGCGATCTTCGGCGCCCCGCCAACCGCAGCCAAGCGCTTGACGGCTGGTACAGCCCGGAAGGCCTGACCGCTCTGCTCCGACGCGATGAGGCCAAGGCCGACGCCGAACTGAGCAGCACGCCATTCAACTATGGCTTTCCTTTGCGGCCCTACCAGCAAGCGGCCATCCGCAAGACCGAGGAATGCATCGCAGCGGGGCACCGCGACATCCTGTTGGCCATGGCCACCGGCACGGGCAAGACCAAGACCTGCATCGCCCTCATCTACCGGCTGCTCAAGGCCCAGCGCTACCGGCGCATCCTGTTCCTGGTGGACCGGTCCGCCCTGGGAGAACAAGCGGCCAACGCATTCAAAGACACCCGAATGGAGCGCCTGCAGACCTTTGCCGAGACCTTCGGCATCAAGGAACTGGACGCCCAGAGCCCAGAGGCGGACACCGCCGTCCACATCGCCACCGTGCAAGGGATGATGCGCAGGCTGCTGCTGCCTGCCGAGGGCGTGACGCCTCCCACCGTCGACCAATACGACTGCATCGTGGTTGACGAGTGCCACCGCGGCTACACCTTGGACCGCGAGATGTCCGACACCGAACTGAGCTTCCGCGGCTTTGACGACTACATCTCGAAGTACCGGCGCGTGCTGGACTATTTCGACGCCGTCAAGATTGGGCTGACCGCCACCCCCGCCCTGCACACCAGCGAGATCTTTGGCCCGCCCGTCTTCAACTACAGCTACCGTGAAGCGGTGATCGACGGCTACCTGGTTGACTACGAGCCGCCCATCCAGATCAAGACCCAGCTGACCGAGAACGGCATGACCTGGAAGGTGGGTGAAGAGGTCAAGGTCTACAACGCGCAACGCAGCCAGATCGAACTGTTCAAGGCGCCTGACGAGATCAAGCTGCAGGTTGAAGACTTCAACCGCAAGGTGATCACCCGCCCTTTCAACGAGGCCATCTGCAGCTACCTGGCGCAAGAAATCGACCCCGGCGGCCGTCGCAAGACCCTGATCTTCTGCGTGAGCAGCGACCACGCCGACCTGGTGGTCGATGTGCTCAAGGCCGCGCTGGAGGCCCAGTACGGCAGCGTGGAAGACGACGCTGTCATCAAGATCACCGGCAACGCCGACAAGCCGCTGGAGCTGATCCGCCGCTTCAAGAACGAGCGCCTGCCCAATGTGGCCGTGACGGTGGACCTGCTCACCACCGGGGTGGACGTGCCCGAGATCTGCAACCTGGTGTTCTTGCGTCAGGTGAACAGCCGCATCCTGTTCGACCAAATGCTCGGTCGCGCCACCCGCCTGTGCAGCTTCAACGGCGAAGCCAAGGACAGCTTCCGCGTGTTCGACGCCGTGCGCATCTTCGAGGCCATTGGCGACATGACCGACATGAAGCCCGTGGTGGTCAACCCGAAGTTGAGCTTCGCGCAGCTGGCACAGGAACTCACCCAGGTCGACAACGATGTCGCGCGCGAGCTGGTGTGCGAGCAATTCCTGGCCAAGCTGCAAGTCAAGAAGCGCCACCTCAAAGGCCAGGCGGCCCAAGACTTTGAAACCCAGGCTGGCATGCCGCCGGATGCCTTCATCAAGCGGCTGAAGGCCCTGAGCCTGGCCGAGGTGGCAAGCTGGTTCACGCAGAACCCCGGCCTGGCCGAGATCCTGGATCGCAAGTCAGAGGTTGCCGGCCAGCCCATGTATGTCTCTGACCACCCCGACGAGTTTCTGCGTGCAGAACGTGGATACGGCAAGGCCAGCAAGCCACAAGACTACCTGGACGAGTTCAAGGCCTTCATCAACAGCCACAGCAACGAGCTGCCTGCCTTGATGGCCGTGCTGACCAAGCCGCGCGACCTCACCCGCAAGCAGCTGAAAGAGCTGGCCTTGGCGCTGGACAAGGCTGGGTTCAGCGAAGCCCGCTTGGCCACCGCCTGGCGCGAGCTGAGCAACCAGGACATTGCCGCCCGGATCGTGGGCTACATCCGTCAGGCTGCCTTGGGCGACGCGCTGCTGCCCTACAGTGAGCGGGTCGACCACGCCCTGCAGACCCTGCTGGCCCAGCCACCTGGCGGCAAGCCTTGGACCACGCCGCAGCGCGACTGGCTCAAGCGCATCGCCGCGCAGACCAAGGCCAACGGCCTGGTCGACCGCGAAGCCTTGGACGACCCTGACCTGCTCTTCAAGCGAGAGGGGGGCGGCTTTGCGCGATTGGATAAAGTGTTCAATGGCCAGCTCCAACCGGTGCTGGACGCCTTCAATGACGCGCTTTGGGCCCCACCAGCCCAGAGCGCCTGATCCTGTTTTCTGATGTCCACCTCCCCCCAGGCCGCCCAAGACATTGGCGCCAAACTCTGGTCGCTCTGCCATGTGTTGCGTGACGACGGCGTCACCTACCACCAGTACCTCAGCGAGCTGACCTACCTGCTCTTCCTGAAGATGATGAAGGAGACCGGCCAGGAAGACCGGCTCAAGGTGTGGATCCGCCCCAGGAAGTCCGAGCCCGCCGTGGAGCAACCCGGCACCCGCTGGGACGACCTGCTCAACGCCTCGGCGCCCGAACGGCTGGACACCTACAAAGAGATGCTGCTGAGCTACGGCCTGCACGGCCACGGCGCAGTGCAAGCAATCTACGCCAACGCCAACACCTTCATCACCAAGCCCGCCACCCTGAGCAAGCTGGTGACAGAGATTGACGCGCTGGACTGGTACAGCGTGCAGCGCGATGACCTGGGCGACCTGTACGAGAACCTGCTGGAGCGCAACGCCACCGAGAAGAAGAGCGGTGCCGGTCAGTATTTCACCCCGCGCCACCTCATCGACAGCATCGTGGCCGTGATGAAGCCACAGCTCAGCGACGTGATCCAAGACCCGGCCGCCGGCACCTGCGGCTTCCTGATCGCCGCGAACAACTACCTGCGTGCCCACAACGATTTCGACAGCCTCACCGAAGAAGCGCAGCGCCGCTACAAGCGTGAAACCTTCTATGGCATGGAGCTGGTGCAAGACACCCACCGCCTGGCGCTGATGAACATGCTGCTGCACGGCATTGAGGGCGGCGTGACTTATGGCGACACCCTGGGTGAAGAAGGCACGCACCTGCCAGCGGCCACGCTCATCCTCTCGAACCCACCGTTTGGCACCAAGAAGGGCGGCGGCCTGCCCACCCGTAAAGACCTCACCTACGAGACCAGCAACAAGCAGTTCGCCTTTCTGCAGCACATCTACCGCAACCTGGCGCCCGGCGGCCGTGCCGCCGTGGTGTTGCCCGACAACGTGCTGTTCGAAAGCAACGTGGGCACCAGCATCCGCCGCGACCTGATGGACAAGTGCAACCTGCACACCATCCTGCGCCTGCCCACCGGCATCTTCTATGCCCAGGGCGTGAAGACCAACGTGCTGTTCTTCACCAAGGGCGAAGGAAGTGGGAAGGACAGCGACAAGGGCAACACCAAGGAAGTGTGGGTCTACGACATGCGCGCCAACATGCCGCAGTTTGGCAAGCGCACCCCCTTCACGCGCGACTACTTCCGCACGCCCGCTGATGCCCCCGCCGACGTGCCGCGCGACAGGTTCGAAGACGTCTTCGGCCCCGACCCCAAGGGCGGCCCTGCCGCCCTGGCCCAACGGGTGGACACGGGCGAGACCGGCCGCTGGCGCAAGTTCACCCGCCAGCAGATTGCCGACCGTGGCGACAACCTAGACCTGGCCTGGCTCAAGGACGACGGCGGCGACACCGCCCAGCAACAGCGCGAAGACCCCGCCCTGCTGGCCCGCCTGGCCATGCGCGAGATGAACGCCGCCCTGCTGGAGCTGCGCGCCCTGGTGGAAGCCCTGGGCGAAGACCCCGACCTGGAGCTGGACGAGCTGCTGCCCGACGAAGCCGGCGATGTCGATACCCGAGAAGGGGCCGGCGCGTGAGCCAGCCAGAGCCCCCTCTGCCGACTGGCGGCGCGCTGCTGGCGGCAGACCTGCACGCCGAGCTGCGCACGCTGATCGCCACCAGCCGCCAGCGCCTGGCCGGCGCGGTGAACGCCGAGCTCACCCGCCTGTACTGGACCGTGGGCCAGCGCATCCACACCGAGCTCTTGCACGGCGAGCGCGCCGCTTACGGCGCGCGCCTCATCAACGAGTTGGGTGCGCAGCTGGCCAGCGAGTTCGGCCGCGGCTTTGAGGCCAAGAACCTGCAACGCATGCGCCAGTTTGCCCAGGCTTTCCCCACCGTCGAGATTGTCGCGACGCTGTCACGACAATTGAGCTGGAGCCACATCCTGGGCCTGCTGCCACTCAAGAGCGCCGCCGCCCGGCAGTTCTACGCCGCGCAGTGCGCCGAGCAAGCCTGGAGCGTGCGCGAGCTGCGCCGCCAGATCGAACGCAAGGCCTTCGAGCGCAGCGAGATCGCCAGCGCCCAGTTGGGCGTGGCACCGCTGACCGCGGCCAGCATGGGTACCGATGCCACCGCGGGTGGGCTCACCCTCACGCCGCGGCCCAGGGCTTCAAAGACCCTTATTTCCTGGAATTCTGGGGCCTGCGCAAAGGCCATGACGAGGCCGACCTGGAAGCCGCCATCCTGCGCCAGCTCGAAGCCTTCATCCTGGAGCTGGGCCGCAGCTTTGCCTTTGTGGAGCGGCAAAAACGCATGGTCATCGATGGCGATGACTTCTACCTGGATCTGCTCTTCTTCCACCGCCGCCTGCGCCGCCTGGTCGCCATCGAGCTCAAGCTCGGCCGCTTCAAGGCTGCGCACAAGGGCCAGATGGAGCTCTACCTCAAGTGGTTGGACAAGCACGAGCGCCAGCCCGGAGAAGAGGCGCCCATCGGCCTGATCCTCTGTGCCGAATCCAGCCGCGAGCAGGTGGAGCTGCTGCAGATGCACAAGGACGGCATCACCGTGGCCGAGTACTGGACCGAGCTGCCGCCCAAGGCGGAACTGGAGCAGCGGCTGCATCAGGCGCTGTTGGAGGCGAGGGAGACGATGGCGAGGCGGGGGGTGTTGTTGGAGGGGGATGGGGATGAGTGACCTGGACAACTTGGCTCAACAGCTTCCCTCCACGTGGGCCGTCGCAACGCTGGGCGACCTGATCGACTACGGCCGCACCAACAAAGCAGAACCGGATGAGATCGATGATTCGGCGTGGGTGCTCGAACTGGAGGACGTGGAGAAAGCCAGCTCGCGTCTTCTGCAACGTGTCACCTTTAGCGAACGGCAATCCAAGAGCACCAAGAACCGCTTTGATGCTGGTGACGTGCTTTACGGCAAGCTGCGCCCTTACCTGAACAAGGTGTTGATTGCCGATCAACCCGGCTTTTGCACCACCGAGATCGTGCCGATCAAGTGCCCCGAGCAACTCGACACGCGCTACTTGTTCTATTGGCTCAAACACCCGCACTTCCTGCGTTATGTCGAGGCTGAAAGCCATGGCATGAACATGCCGCGCCTCGGCACAGAGGCGGGCCGGGCGGCGCCCCTCGTGCTGGCACCGAGACCTGAACAAACCCGCATCGCCGACCACCTCGACACCTTGCTGGCCCGCATCAAGGCCTGCAACGATCACCTCGATGCCATCCCGGGGCTGATCAAGCGGTTTCGGCAGGCGGTGGTGCGTTCCGCCGTCACCGGCGACCTCACGGAAGAGTGGCGCGCTGAGAACAAGTGTGCCTTTGCATGGAAGCCGAGACCCCTAGCCACATTGGGCGAATTGGGGAGAGGGAAATCAAAGCATCGCCCTCGCAACGATCCACGGCTGTACGACGGCAAGTACCCATTTGTGCAAACAGGAGATGTAGCGCAGTCGGGTGGCCTGATAAAGAGCCACCGTCAAACCTACAGTGAGTTCGGGTTACAGCAAAGCCAACTGTGGCCGGCAGGCACTGTATGCATCACGATCGCGGCAAACATTGCCGACACCGCCATCCTCACATACCCAGCCTGCTTTCCGGATAGCGTGGTCGGCTTCGTCGCGGATGCCAGCCAATGCTTGGGCGAATATGTGAAATGGGCTATCGATGCCATCAAGGATGAACTTGAGGCTTTTGCCCCGGCAACGGCTCAGAAGAACATCAACCTGTCTGTGCTCAACGATGTAGTGATTCGCTGTCCATCTCTGGAAGAACAGGCAGAGATAGTCCGCCGAGGCAAGGCCTTACTGGCAGCCGCTGACCGCATCGAATCCCGCCACGCCGCCGCCATCGCCCAAGCCCAGCGCCTCACCCCACTGACGTTGGCCAAGGCCTTCCGGGGCGAGCTGGTGCCGCAAGAAGCCAACGACGAACCGGCCAGCGCCCTACTGCAACGCCTGGCCCAAGCGCAGGCCGTGGCGGCAAAGCCGAAGGCGCCGCGCGGCCAGCCCGGGCGCAAGAAGCCGGGGGCCACCGACGCGCCAACGGCCCAGCCCGATTGGAGCGCCCTGCCGGATGGCGCGTGGGCCTCGGACGTGCCTGCGGACGAGTTCGCGGCCGTGGCCGCACTCACCGCCGTACTCAAGGCCTGGGGCCAGCCCATGCCCCAAGACCAGGCACGCCTGGCCGCTGTGTTGTGCCTGCAACCACGTCTCTTCACGACAGCCCTGCTGGCATCGCAGGCCACGCAGTGGTGCCGTCTGGTGGGCGCTGCGGCTCAGCCCCTGCCAACGCAGGTCGCCCGCTTGCAAGTGGCCGTTGCCACCCCATGGGGCAACGCCCTTCGCAAGATGCGGGCACGGGGCGATCTGCTCGAATCCGGCCCAGGCCCACATGGCAGGTGGACACTGACCCCCAGCGCCCTGGGCGTGAACACCACGGGCTGGCCCGATGGGCGCGCGGCGTGGGTGGTGGGCCATTTGCGGGCCCATGGCATGGCGGCGCTGTTGCCTGCGTTGACGCCGGAGGTGTCGGAGTTCATCCATGCCCGCGCAGCCTGATCTGTTTGGGCCCGAGCCGCTGTCGGTCACCTTACCGCCAGGGGGTGAGCAACCGGCCCTGTGGGTGCGCCGGCTCACCATCTGGCAAGAGCCTGGTGTGGCGGTGCGCAGCATCGAGCTGCGCACCGGCCTCAACTTCATCTGGTCACCCGACCCGGCCGATGCCGGTGGCCAAGGTGACGCCGATGACCTGGGGCACGGCGCAGGCAAGACCTTGTTCTGCCGCTTGCTGCGCTATTGCCTGGGCGAAGACCGCTTCGCCCCGGATGAGCAGCGGCTCAGCATCAGCCGGGCTTTTCTGAACGGCTGGGTGTCGGCCGAGGTGATGCTGAAGGGCCGGCTTTGGGCGGTGCTGCGGCCCTTGGGGGTGGGGCGGGGCCACTTCGCGGTGGAAGGCGTTTTGCCCGAGCAGTTGTTTGAGCACTTGTCCGAGCCCACCGGCATGGCACCCTTGCTCAACGCCATCGAGCAACAGGTGTTGAGCCCGCAGGTGGCCCGCTTGATGAGCACCGACCAAGCGCATGACGCTTGGCGGGTTGCGCTGGCCTGGCTGACACGCGACCAGGAGTGCCGCTTCGACCATGTGCTGGACTGGCGCGCGGCCGAGTCCAACTCAGAGTCGCCCACGCGCGCCATGTCGCGCAGCCGGCTGCAAGAGGCCATGCGGGCGCTGATTGCGGCCATTTCCTCCGAGGAAATTGAGCTGCAGGCCGAGGCCAGCGCACAAGGTGATGCACACAAGGCCAAGCTCCACGAGCTGGGGCGCTGGCAATGGGCTTGCGAGAACTTGCGAACAGAAGTGCTGCACGCGGTGGGGCTGATGGCCACCGAGGTGCCCGAGGGACGCTTGGGGCTGGACACGCTGCGACAGGCTGCACGACAGAAGCTGGCCCAGGCGGCGAAAACGGATGCTACCGTGGACGTCTCGAATCTGGGCGAATTGAGGCAACGCGGCCGCGACGCGGCGCAAGCGGTGGCCGAGCTGGACAAACAACTGGCGGTGTTGACCAACAGCCTGCCCTTGCATGAATCGCTGCTGGCGAATCTGCGTGCCGAGTTGCCGGGCAGTTCTGCCCGCTTGCGGGATGCCGAGGTTCCGAGCTGCCAAGTCTGTGAAGTGCCCATCGACAGAGTCCTGGCGGATGGGTGCAAGCTTTCGCACAAGCTGCCGGACTTGGCCGCCCTGCGCCAGCGGCATGAAGCCTTGCAGAAGCAGGTTCAGACAAAGCAGGCCGAGATCGGACTGGTGAAGCAGAACACTGCGCTCGTACAGCAGCAACTGCTGGCCGCACGTGCGGCGCGCGACGCACTGCAGCAGACCCTGGCGAAGGCCGAACGGCTGAGCGACAACCGTTCGTTGGCCTGGCGCCAAGGCAGAAAGAACCTGGACGACATTCAACGCCTGGAGCGCGACTGGGCCGCGTGCGAGCTGGCGCAAGCGCAGGCGGCACAGTTGCAGGCCCAGATGGACGCCAAGCGCGAACGCATGGCGGCATTTCGCGACCAGCAGGCGGAGGTGTTTGCCCGCTTGTCCACGTACTTTGATGCGGTGATCCGCGCGGCCGTGGGGCCCACCGCTTCGGGTCGGGTCAGCCTGGACGGCAACGGACTGAAGCTCACCGTCCAATGGGGAGGTGAGCGTTCCACCGCGGCAATCGAGTCGCTCAAGGTGATTGCCTTCGATTTGGCGGTGATGTGCATGAGCATGGCGGGCACCACCCACCTGCCGGCCTTCCTGTTGCACGACAGCCCACGCGAGGCCGATCTGGGCCTGAGCGTGTACCACCGGCTGTTTGATGTAGTGCGCGGGCTGGAAGGGGCTTCATCACCGGCCTTTCAGTACATCGTTACCACCACCACGCAACCGCCGCCCGCCTTCCAGCAGCAACCCTGGCTGCGTGAAACGCTGCGCGGCGCGCCACCCAGCGAACGTTTATTGAGGTGCGATCTGCCATGAGTGACATCCAACTCTTCCGTCTTGCCAACGGCCAAGCCACCGAACTCAAGGGCGAGGCGTCCGATCTGGAAAAGCCTTTGCAAACGCTGATCGAGGCCAACCTCGAAACGCTGCTGGGCGCCCGCTTCCTGGCCACCGAGTACTCAACCGGCAAGACCCATGGTGGCCGCATCGACAGTCTGGGGTTGGATGAGAACCACTGCCCGGTGATCCTGGAGTACAAGCGCTCTGTCGGCGAGAACGTCATCAACCAGGGCTTGTTCTACCTGGATTGGCTGATGGACCACAAGGCCGAGTTCAAGCTGCTGGTGCTGGAGAAGTTTGGGGCGGCAGCGGCAGACGCCATCGACTGGAGTGGCCCACGCTTGGTGTGCATCGCCGCGGACTTCACCAAGTACGACGGCCACGCGGTGCAGCAGATCGACCGCAACATCGAGCTGATCCGCTACCGCCGCTTTGGTGCGGACCTGCTGCTGTTCGAGCTGGTCAACGCCACCTCGGCCTCGGTCCCCAAACCATCTGCGGCGGTGAAGGCCGCCAAACTGGCGAAAGAGGCCAACGAATCGGGTACGGAGAAGGTCGTCGGGCCCGACAAGACCTATGCCGAGACCGTGGCCACCCTGCCCGCACCACTGCTGGCCGTGCTGGCATCCCTGGAGGACTTCACCCTCTCCTTGGGCGACGATGTGCAACGCAAGGAGTTGCGCTTGTACGTCGCGTTCAAGCGCTTGAAGAACTTCGCCACGCTGGTGCCCCAAAAAGGACGCTTGTTGCTGTACCTGCACCTGGAGCCGGCCTTGGTGACGAAGGCCTTGCAGAACGCCGAGGACGTGTCCCAGAAGGGGCACTGGGGCACGGGGGATGTCGTGGTGTCGCTGACCTCCTTGGCAGATCTGGACGCCGCCAAGCCCTTCATTCTGGCCGCCTATGAAGGGCGAGCTGGCACGCCGAAAGCCGTCGATTGACGATGCCCGGTGGGGCTCAGGCCAGGTGACCGGCTCCCCCCAAAACCGCACAGCGCGTTTGCCTAATACGACTCGGCAGTAAGGCTGTGCGTGGCTCTTTCAGCCCCTCACGCCTCATCCGGCACGGCCAGCCACTGCCCCGCCTGGTAACGCGCCAGCCCTGTCTCGCCAAAGCGCCACAGGTGCAGCCAGCCGTTCTCCACCAGCTGGCGCACCACCTCCTGCGTGGCCAGCACCCGCTCGATGGCCGCGGCCGGTGCGTCGATGACCACCGTCAGGCGCAGCGGCTCGTGCACCCAGCGCTGGCCGTCGTGCACCGACTGACGGGCCAGGCCGATGCGCAGGTCGCCACCGTTGCCCTCGAACACACCGATGCGCCCGCCCACCACGTTGTGCAGCAGCTTGTTGCCGCTGCCCAGGCGCTCGGGCTCGCAGACCGCCGCGTGGTACTGCCAGTTGATCCAGTGGGCCACCAGCATCGGGGCGGTCATCAGCTGGGTCAGCAGCTGGCCCTGGGGGTCGGCCTCGGGGTCGTAGTCGTGCAGGAAGGCCCGGCCCTCCAGCAGCACGCCGCGCGTGCGGTGGCGCGGGGCGATGACCAGCGCGGCGTTGCCGCTCAGGCCCCATTCGGGACGGGTCTGGGCGCCGTCGTTGGCGCGCCGGCGCAGGGTGTCGAGCAGGGCCGGCGCGGGCAGCGTGGGGGCCAGGCCCAGGCTGGGGGCGCGCTCGCGGCGCACCTGGTCGGCCGCGTGTTCGAAAGCGCCCTGCACGGGTGCCAGCGCGGCCCGCGTGGCGGCAGGCTGCTGGTCCAGGTCGAACCAGACCATCTCGTCGGTGGCGGTGTTGTGCAGGGCGGCGATGAAGCGGGTGTGCTCGCCCAGCAGCAGGCCGCGCTCGGCCAGGCCCTGGCGCACCTCGGGCTGGTTGAGCAGCCGGGCCAGGGCGCGCACGCTGACCTCGCCGGTCTGGCCGCAGCAGGCGCCGCAGTCCAGCGCGGCGGCCTGGGCGTTGTTGGCGCTCTGGCTGCCATGGCCGACCAGCAGCACCAGGGGCGCGGTGCCGCGGTCCAGGCCCATGCCCTGCAGCACGCGGGCGGCCAGGTCCACCTGGGCCGGCAGGTCCAGGCCACCGAGCGCGGGGCGGCACAGCGGGCGGTAGCGCGCGGGCAGGCCGCTGTGATCGGCCTCGCTGCGCGGGCTGGCCGGGGGGCGCAACCAGCTGGCCAGGCGGCCCAGATAGCCCGCGCCGGCAGCCTCCACGTAGGAGAAGGCGGCGCCGGGCCAGCGGCTGGCGGCCTCCCAGCGGCTGGCCCGGTCCAGTCCATGGCGACGGGCCGCGGCGGCGCGGGCGGTGGGCTCGCCCGCGGGGGTGGCGCCCTGGGCGTCCTCGATCACCTCGCCCACGGTCACGGTAGGTGCCAGCAGGCCCGGCAGGTGCGGGCGTGCCAGCGCCGTGCCCAGCGGCGTGTAGGCCGCCGGCAGGCCGAAGAAGCCGGCGAAGCCGCGCGTCTGCACCGCGGGCCAGACGGCCTCCAGCGCGCGGCGCATGCGTTCGCTGCGCACGTCGATGCAGAACACGGCCTGCACCTCGGGCACCGGCTCGGGCAGCGCGGGCGCCGCCACGCTGAGGCGGCTGGCCAGGCCGCGCTGGTAGCCCTGCTCCAGCGCCAGCTGCCAGACCTCGTCCACCCACAGGGCCTGCTCGGCGCGGGCCAGGCGGGCCGGGGCCTCGCGCCAGGCGTGGCGCAGGTCGGCACCGGCGCGCTGGCCGGAAGCGTCCGTTTTGCATTCCAGCAGCAGCGCGCCCCAGGCCAGGCGGATGGCCAGCAGATCGCGCAGGTGGCCGTCCTCGCGGCCCTGCTGCCGGGCCTGCCAGCCCAGGTAGGCGCACCAGCTGGCCCAGCCCGGCACCGTCCACAGCACCGACTCCAGGTAGTCGGCCCAGATGGCCGGCTCCAGCCCCTGGCGCTGCAGGGCCCAGCGCTCCACCGCCTCGCGGTTGTCGGGCAGGGCATGCAGGTGGCGTCGCAGCGTGGGCAGGCCCATCAGCCAGGCCACGCCATGGTCGTGGGTCAGGCTGTCGCGCCAGAAGTCGAAGAGACCGGCGCTGCGCTCGGGCTGCCAGTCGGCCTGGTGGTGGTCGAAGTAGGCCGCGCAGGTCTGGCTGAGCTGGTGGGTGATGGCCTGGCGCCAGCTCAGGCGCTCGTGGCGCCGCGGGTCGTCGTCCAGCACGTCGATGAGCAGTGGCAGTGGCGGGATGTCGGGCGCGGTCTGCAGCGCCTGCAGGCAGTCGGCCTCGGCCCGCGTGGGGTGGCCCAGCGCGGCAAGGGCGGCGCGCAAATCCTGCGGGGTGATGCGGCCCTCGGCCCAGGCCTGGGCGATGAGCGCACGCGGCGGGAAGACCTGCACGCCGGCCAGCACCGCCAGCCGGGCCGCCACCTGGCGCACGGGCCGGTCGATGCGCGCCCAGTGCGGGTTGACGGCGATGGCCTGGTCCAGCGGCCAGGCCGGCGCGAAGCTGCGGCAGGCCTGGGCGCAGGCGGCCTCCACGGCCTCTTCCACGGCGGCGTCCAGGTCAGGCTGTGACGCCGGGTTATGGGCACGCCCGTTCGCGTCGGCGCGGGCAGGGGCGGGCCGCGTCGCGCAGGACGCCAGGCTCGGATGGGGCATGGGACTCTCCAGTATGCAGAGGATCGGAAGGTGGGGCTGCGTCAGGCCGCGGGGGCGGACGGCGTGGGCCCGTGGACCGCCCAGGCCGCGGCCCGACCACCCCAGGCCGGCGCGGCCCAGCGGGCGGGCCACAGCCGGCAGGCCAGGCGCGTGACCAGGTCGTCGACGTAGTAGCCGGCGTAGGTCCAGCGCCGTGCCGCCGTCCAGACACCACGCTGCCATTGCAGGGCCGCCAGGCCAAGGTACATCGCGGCCATGCCGGCCAGGGCCAGCCAACCCAGCCCGGTGTGGGGCCGGTCGTCCAGCCCCAGCGGCAGGGCGTGGCCCAGGCTGGCCAGGGCCGCCAGGAAGGCCAGCATGGCGGTGCCGGTGAGCAGCGCGCGGGCCGTGTCAGCCAGGCGCTGCGCCCCCGCCGCCAGCCACAGCAGCGGCGCCCAGGCCAGCGCCAGCAAGGCGCTCCACCAGACAGGCCAGCCGCCCGCAGCCAGCAGCGGCTGGCGCCCCAGCCCATGCAGCCCGGGCTGCACCGCCA